>DAOSES010000020.1:0-44016 GCA_035363255.1 Caldisericia bacterium
CAACTGGGATAAAGCGATTGGTAATAAAGGTGGCTCCCTTGTTTTTCGATGATGCTGAAACTGGCATATCACCGAACTCTGTCGTAAATGTGAAAACCGACAAAAGCATCGAAAGCATAGCAAACAAACTAATTACTTTTTTCATACCTATCCTCCATTGACAGGTAAAGTCATTCTTTTACACCACAAAGCACTTTACCTATCGCATCAAATAACTGGTCTATTTTAGCACTTTAAAAACAAAAATAAATTTAATAATGATTAAGCTTTTGCTTTTAGCAAGTCTTCCACTATCGTCTTGATCATATTGCCATCAGCCTTTCCTTTAAGCTGAAGGGAAGCGTTTTTCATCACTTTTCCAAAATCGTTCATATCGTGTGCAGCCACTGCTTTGATAATCTCTTCAAGCTTTTGAGTAAGTTCCTCCTGGCTGAGGGGTTTTGGCAAATAAGCTGTGAGAACTTTCATCTGATCCTCTTCAGCCTGGGCAGAATCTTCTCTACCCCCTTTTCGAAAGGAGTCTATCGCTTCTTTTCTTTTTTTAACTTCTGCCTGAATAATGCTGATAATATCCTCATCATGAAGCTCTTTTCCTTTTGCCCTTGCTTCGACTTCAACGTATTGAATCGCAGCTTTTAACATACCCAGGGTGTCGGTGCTGACTCGATCTTTATTTTTAAAAGCTATCAAATAGTCTTTTTGAATCTGTTCTTTTAACATTATGTTCTCCTTTTTTTATAGTTTCCAGCTATTTAGGTATGAGTGTTGAGTTTCATTCAACTCATCCACCGATACCTGGTCTGAATACAGCTTTAAACGGGCAATTTTTTCATCAATACTTGAGGGTACTGAGCTTACTCCTCCAGAGAGCTTGCCTTTTTCCTGAAATAGATATCTTGCCGCTTCCAATTGAATGCTAAAGGATAAATCCATGATTTCGATAGGATGGCCATCACCATTCACCAGATTTACCAAGCGCCCATAAGCCAGCAAGAAAAGCTCTTTTCCATTTTCCAGTTTGAATCCTTCAATACCTGGTTTCATCTCACGAGACGAAACACTTATGGTTTTTAAATCAGCTACCTTGACCTCCACATCAAAATGGCCTGCGTTAGCAAGGATTGCTCCATCTTTCATCAAAGGAAAGTGCGTTTTTGTGATTACATCGATATTGCCGGTGGCAGTCACAAAAATATCTCCCAGGGGGGCCGCCTGGGTCATGGTCATGGAGCTAAAACCGTCCATTTCAGCCTCGCAAGCTTTAACTGGATCAATCTCGGTAATGATGACTTTTGCTCCATAAGCCTTTGCTCTCAGAGCGATTCCTTTTCCACACCAGCCATAACCTGCCACAACGACAGTTTTTCCAGATATCGAAACATTGGTGGATCGAATAATACCATCCCAGGTGGATTGACCGGTACCATAGCGGTTGTCAAATAGATATTTCATGCGCGAATCATTGACAGCAATCACTGGTATCGGCATCAAACCTTCACGATCCAAAGCCCGGTATCGTTGTAAACCTGTGGTAGTTTCTTCGCAGATTCCAAGGAGTCTGGAAAATTTCTCCGGTTTTTGCTCCATCAGGCGTATTCCCAGATCAGCGCCATCATCAATGAGAATATGAGGATCAATAGCTAAAACAGCATCCATGTTTTTCCAGTAGGTATCCTCGTCTAATGTTTTTTCGGCATATACCGCAATTCCTCTTTCCTGTAGAGCTTCAGCTACGTCGGGCTGAGTCGAGAGGGGGTTACTGCTGGTGATTGCCAGATCAGCTCCAAGATCTCTCAATACCTCGCAAAGGCAGGCTGTCTTGGCTTCAAGATGGATGCACATACTGAGGCGAATTCCCTGGAAGGGTTGGGCAGGAAGATATTCTTCTCTCAGGGCATTCAGCACTTTCATATGGGGTCTTGCCCAGTCCATTTTTCGATGTCCACTCAAGTTGTTAGGCATGTTTTTTTTCCTCCCTTAACCACTCAGGATTTTCCCACAAAGCTCTGCCAATGCCAACAAAATCTGCATCATTTTGTTCGATTACTGCTTCAGCAATTTTTAAACTTCTAACTCCACCAGTAATCACGAGAGGTAATGATATACCTTGCTGTTTTATCGCTTGAGCAAAAGGAACAAAATACCCTTCCCCTGAAATATTGCCAGGACGACTGCCACACATTCCTCCTGAGATATCGAGCAGGTCTATACCGTTTTCTTCGAGGGCTTTGGCTACTTGAATACCCTCCGTAAGGGTATAAGTACTTTCATTCAATTTCAAGCCAGGAGGATGGTCTGAAACACCCAAACGTACTGCAAGAATGATTTCACTTGGAAGGGCAGACTTTACTGCTTCCACCACTTCCAACAAAAAACGCATACGGTTTTTAAGATCTCCGCCATAGGCATCTGTTCGATGATTGGTCAGAGGAGAAAGAAACTGGGAAATCAAAAAACCATGAGCAGAATGGATTTCCACCATATCATATCCTGCTTTGCATGCTCTAAGAGCCGCTGCAGCAAAGTACTCCACCGTAGTTTGTATCTCTTTCAGGCTCAAAGCTTCCACTTTAATTTCGCCAGGATTGAGACGAATAGCAGAAGGACCTTTGGCTGGATTGGGATTCACAGATGCGAGACAGTGAGCTCCTGCGTGATTGATTTGAAGTGCAGAGAAAACCCCCTGATCTTTGATAAGTTTTGCCAGTTGCCGATGAAAATCAATGGTGTCATCAGAAGCTATTGAGATCTGACGGGGACTAAACTTTCCCGTGGGATTAATGTAGGAATGCTCCACAATCAAAGTGCCTACCCCAGAGGAAGATAAACGTTGATAGTTTTCAAACAATTGAGGAAACTCTTCTTGTTGAGCACTATACTTTTCGCTTGCTATTGGAGGATAGACAATGCGATTGTTTATTATTTTTCCTTTGATCTCGAATTCTTGCCATAGCTTTTTCATTATTCACTCCTTTATATAGCTAATACTATCATACCACTTCTGCCATAAAAAAACATGTTAAAAACAAGTTTCACTTTGCATTTATGCGAAAGTGGAGTATATTCCTGCTTAGGAAAGGTGGGTGGAATGAATTGAAAAAATCATGGATTGAAAATACGCTTCATCAAGCTAAGAAAAGTGGAGCATCCTACGCTGATATTCGTTTTGAACACAGTAAACAAGAGTCAATGTTTGTAAAAAATGAAAAACTTGAAGCTATGGAAAGTTCCACAGATCAAGGCTTCGGAATTCGCGTTCTTATTGAAGGCATGTGGGGTTTTTCTTCCTCCAATCAGCTCGAAGAAAACTCTGTGATGCATACCCTTGAAGAAGCTTGTGCAATAGCAAGAGCCTCTTCTAAAATAGCTGGACCAAGTATCGAGCTGGCAAAACTTGCTCCGGTCAAAGCAGAAATAAAAGATCAAGCGCTCGAAAACCCTTTTGCTGTAAATGCAAATGAGAAAATCGAACTCCTGAAAACTGCTTCCAGCAACATGAAGATTCACGAGGAAATTGCGGTACGCACTGCAAACTACCGCGCAAGAAAACTCAGCAAACTTTTTGCTTCTACCGAGGGGTCCTGGATAGAGCAGGAACGCACTGAAAGTGGAGCTGGCATCAGCGCTACAGCAGTTGGAAACCAGGATGTACAAGTAAGATCTTACCCCAATTCCTTTGGAGGCGATTACTCCACTTTTGGCTACGAGTTTGTTCGCAAGATGAACTTGCAAAGCCATGCCAAACGTATTGCAGAAGAGGCCAGGGCCTTGCTTTATGCAGATCCCTGCCCTCAGGAGCATCTCGATTTAATCATTGATGGTCAACAACTTGCCCTGCAGGTTCATGAATCCATTGGTCATCCCGCTGAATTGGACAGAGTATTGGGCTATGAAGCCTCTTTTGCAGGCACCTCTTACATGACTCCCGATAAGCTGGGTCATTTTCGCATTGGATCCGAGATGGTCAACATTACTGCTGATGCAACCATTCCTGGCTCCCTGGGTGGTTTTGGCTATGACGATGAAGGAGTTCCTGCACAGTGTGTTTATCTAATTAAAAATGGTATTTTCGTTGGCTATCTCAACTCCCGCGAATCAGCCCATCATTTTAACCAAGAGCCTATGGGAGCCATGAGAGCGGATGGTTGGTCCAAAATACCCATCATACGCATGACTTCAATCAATCTGCTGCCTGGAAACTCCACCCTCGACGAATTAATCAGCGGGGTTGAGCATGGACTTTTTGTGTCAGGTATCAAGAGTTGGTCTATCGATGATAAACGTTTAAATTTCCAGTTTAGTCCTGAAATTGGATGGATGATTAAAAATGGCAAACTAGACAAAATGATTAAAAATCCAAGCTATACTGGTATGTCTCCCCAATTTTGGAGCTCGTGTGATGGTATTGCCAATAAAGACCATTGGCATGTCTGGGGCGTACCCAACTGCGGTAAGGGTCAACCCATGCAAATCATGAGAGTCTCCCACGGAACCAGCCCGGCGCGCTTCAGAAAGGTAAAAGTAGGAGTGGTGCAATCATGAAAAAAGATAGTTGTGAACAACTTTACAATTCCATTCTTTCCAAAGTCAATGCAGACTCCTGTGAATGTACCATTCGACAGGATACTGAAAATCTTACTCGTTTTGCCAACTCTTCCATTCATCAAAGTGTGCGTTCAGACAAGACCAGTATCCACCTTCGTTTAATAAAGGGTCAAAAGAGTGGATATTCCAGCACTAACGATCTGAGTGAAAATGGTTTGGAGCAATTGCTTCAATCTGCTATGCTGGTGTTGGAAAACAACGAAAGCGACGAGGAGCTTTATCCTCTTCCCAAAGCTAGTGAATATGATACTATCCCCTTTCCATACATGGATCTGGACCCAGCCTTTGATGATCCCGAACAACGGGCAAACATAGTCAACAGCTATTGCATCGGAGCGCAGAAACAAGGAGTTCAAGCCTTTGGCACTGTCTCCAGCGTGCATCGAAGCATTTTTATTGCCAACACCAACGGAGTAAAAGCATATCACAGCTCTACTCTCGCTGAAACTCAATGCCAGATGATGAAAGACACGGCTTCGGGTTTTGCACAATCTTCCAGCCCCTTCATCAAGCAACTGGAGACCGAAAGAGTCCTGGAAGAATCTCTTTGGGCTTGCTTAAACAGCATGAATATCCAGCCAGTTGAAGCCAAACCCTATGAAGTAATACTCAAGCCTGAAGCTGTGGAAGACATCTTGAAAATGCTTAAATACATGGGTTTTTCTACCAGCGCCATCCATGAGAATCGCTCTTTTCTATCTGGTAAAGTTGATGAACTGGTTTTTGATCCTGACCTGAGCATCACTGATAACGCCTGGGATGCCAGACAAATTCCCCTGCCCTTTGATTTTGAAGGAGCTCCCAAGAAAACTGTTCCCCTAGTGGTGGATGGAGTTTTTCGAAACCTGGTCACCGATGCCAAATGGGCAAGAAAACTCAAGCTGGAAAATACTGGTCACGGTCTTCCCGCTCCAAACCCCTGGGGACCTGTTCCTATGCATCTGGTCCTTGAAGGAAAAAAACAACGCTCTCAAGAAGAAATGATATCTGATTGCGCTGAAGGCTTGCTCATTACTCGCTTCTGGTATGCCAACCCAGCTCATCCCAAAAAAGCCATAGCAACTGGATTGACCAGGGATGGCACTTTTCTAATAAAAAATGGGAAAATTCAACATGCCGTCAACAACCTTCGTTATACTGACAGCCTGGTGAAAGTTCTTTCCAATGTACTTTCGTGCGGTAATATCATGCGTTTACACGATATGACTGTTACCCCCGCTCTTCATTGCAAAAACATGAACTTTACTGGTCAAGCCTCTTCATGATCCCCATCGGTGATTCCCCCCGACGCATACACCCTCCAACGATTACCAAGGCAATCATTGCGATTAATGCTCTTGTTTTCTTTGGATCCGTCTTGGCGGGAATCAACCAGACCGTCTTGATTAAGGGATTGGGGGTGATTCCTTTGGAGATTTCTCAAAATCTTCTGATGGATACCCCTTTCGGAATACACCCCTACCTTAAACTACTCAGTTCTCTTTTTGTCCATGGGGGCTTTTGGCATCTTGCAGGAAACATGTTGTTTTTGTGGATTTTTGGAGACAACGTGGAAGACAAGCTTGGAAAATTCCTTTTCCCTCTCTTTTACCTTGCCGGAGGAGTTTGCGCCTCCCTTATTCAAATTGCAGTCATGCCTGATTCTGTCACCCCTATGGTAGGAGCATCCGGGGCAATATCTTGTGTGATGGGAGCCTATTTGGTGCTCTTTCCCAAGGCTCGAGTGGACATGATTCTCCCCTTATTCTTCATCTTCCCTGTTATCATAGCTGTTCCTGCAACTCTTTTTCTCGTCTTCTGGTTTGGCACCCAGTTGCTCCAGGCTTCGGCAGGTATCCCAGGAGTAGGATGGTGGGCTCATATCGGAGGCTTTGCAGTAGGTTGGCTGCTCATCAAGCTCTTCTATCGCCAAAAACCCAAAAACTCCCTCCCCTACGAAATCATCTACCCTTCCTAAGCCATGTCGCACAGGAACGTAGCCCTTGCGACATTTGTTGTTCTCAGCTCTTGATATATTCAATATTGATGAGTTGATACAAAGCATTCCAGTTGATCCGAGCTTCAAAACCTTCGGCTACAAATCGCAAAGGCACAAAGGTTCGATTTTGTACAATTCGTGGGGCTGCATCCAGGGTGATGTTTTTCCGGATTCCCTTTTTTTCAACAACTGCCTGGGTTTTACCAATCCAAAGAATCAAGCGAATATCTTTTTGCGAGATTGTCACGCTCTGATCGCGATCGTTCCATGAAACCTGGGCTCCAAAGGACTCTGAGATGAATCGTATGGGGACCATAGTGCGTCCCTGATTGATAAATGAAGGCGCATCCATCGTCACATTCTTTCCATTGACATAGGCGGTAGATTCACCTATCTTGAGCTGAATAGAGATAATGCTTGAAGAAAGCACGTTGGATCTCAAACGAATGAATTGAGCATTCCCTTTTTGTGCGACAAGCAACAAAGGAGTATCATAGGAAGTAAGAGATACATCGGTTTGGTATCGTCCTTTTTCATCCAGTTCAAGGTAAAACTCTTTTCCCATACTGGATAATGAAAGTCTCTCAGCATTGGTGGCTCCTGAAAGGGTGGTTACAGCTCTCGGAACAGTCTGTCCTGATATAAGATTTCGATCAATAAACAAGCCATTGGAGGAAATTTGCACCTTGGCATCAAAGCTTTTCGAAGGGATAGGATGTCCCGTAGGGTCAAACAACAAGGCACGCTGAATAGTAATGTTTGAATTTCCCTCTCGAATAGCTCTAAATGGCACGCTCAATAAATGCCCTTCTCCTGAGACTCCGCGTTGAAATTTGAGCCGTGAACAAGATATGCCAATAACCCCTGCACTTATGATCGATATGTTCACTTTTGGAATGACTCCATCCATGGAGAGATAGGGTCCAAGAAGGATATTGCGGTTGTTCAAACTCAGAAGAGCTTCGTTATATGCCAACTCAATATAGACTGCATCTACATTTTGAGCTTTTCGAATATCCACATCCAGGGAGAAATCAGCATTACGACGCACATGAGTTTGTGGTTGATTGATATAGATTTGGGGAGAGTTTTCCCAGGGAAGTATAAGAAAATTTAATACCTGGTAGAAGGTCTTGCCTGGAGAAAGAAATTGAACAGTAATGCTATAGTTGCTTGGAAAAAGGTTGTTTGGCATCACCATTCTCATTTTAATAGTGCCCCTGGTTTGCACATTGTCGGGATAAAAAAACACTGTAAAAAGATCATCACGATAATCAATCGGAACTGCTTTTACAGTAAAGTTACTTCCTGCCTTCGATTGGACGATAAAATCAAACTCAAGTGCATCCCCCAGATTGATTGTTTTGAAAGTTTGATCGACCGTTACAGAAAAATCAGGAATGCTTGACTTGCTGATAAGACCCATTGCAGGATCCCCGTAAAGATTGAATGAATAAAAGTTTTGGAAATCTTTCGCACCGAAGGTCATGTACTCGGTAGCGCTCTCTTCTATAGCATGATACAGCGACTCCCCAAGGGTTTGGTTTCGAAGAAGGAGGTTTCGAACAATCATGTACATTAAGGTCTGATTCCCGCCATCATTGATATTGCGCCAGGCTTCAGCATACCAATTGATAGAGGTGCCTCCAATAAAAGCAGAAAATCCAGCATTAATGGCAGCTTTACCTATATTATCCTGTCCTGGGGTGAGGGGTGAACAACTACCAGTTACGAAAATTCCCTTGCTTTTCATGGGAAGCTTGAAAGAAGCGAGATTTAATACTTCTGCCTGGATGATCTCATTTTTATCAGGACGATTGTTTCGGTTAGTGTCTGACTGCCAGATTTTCGTTTCCAATGCTTGGTAGGTTCCGTGTCCGTTCCATACCACTAGATCGTAGCTATTGGTAGTTAAAAGGTTTTCGAAATTGAGCTTTCTTAGGGAAAAATCAGCAGAGTATAGCGAGGGGGAAACTCCAGATTTTTCATAGATTCGATGTATTTTATAACCTGACGAAACTAGTAAGTCGCGATACAAAGCATCAGTGAGAGTAGCCCCATCTGTTTTGGCTTTGGCTCTATTGCCATCGGACATTTCTTCCTGCTGATAAGACAAGATGGAAGAAGACAGCAAAGCAGTTCGAATTTTGGTGCTTCGCTCAAAATCCAGGATATTATTGACCATTTTACTAACATCAGCTGCCTGATCGAAAGGTATACGCCCCACGTAAACCTGAGGCATTAAATTGATTGCGTGGTTTTTTTGATACTCACCTGAAAAACTATTTCGATCGGAGTCATAATCCGATGCAAGGTCAGAATAATAGATGTCGCTCCAGGTTTTGCCAGGTTCACTTTGGCTTTCCTTCCGCTGAAATGAGGGATACAGATCTTTATAGGGCACCAGCGTCTCAGATCCAACGATGAGTAAATATTTGAGATTCCAGACTGCATATCTGGATTCCAGGTAGCTTCGAATTCTATCAGCTGAGAAGGTGCCTGGGTAGTTCCGGATGATATCTTCAGGATTCACAATTTCCACATTGAACCCCTGAGCTCTCCGGTACAAAACAAGAGGCATCACTGCTTTTGAAAGAGTGTTGTTTGCAAGCACCAGATAATCGACCGAAGCTACCGTAGTGTTAAAATCATAGGCATAGCTTTTATATAGACTCAGAGGAAAAGCAAAAGATAATATGCAACAAAGCAATGCAATCCCTATCCTGAAAAAAGCAAAAAAACCTTTATTCAGCATCTTTCCCACTTTCTATATATATTCTACCTTAATAAATATACTCATATATTAAATTGGTTGGAAATATTTTTTTTATAATATATCTCGTTGAAAAAAAGAGGAGCTATGGTAGCATTGGATAGCATGAAAAAACATTTTATTGCATATGTACCTTTACTTTGCGTTTTCATCTTTTTCTTTTCCAACCTCTCTGCATTTGCTTTAGAGGAAGATATTCCCTCAAGACCAGTGGAAGATTCAGCTTTGGTCCAATACATACCTGCATTAGTGCTCAATGTTCGTGATATTACCCCTGAGCAGGAAGATGAAGGAGACCTGATCCCCGGAGAAACTATAAAACGCCTTTGGGTACAGCTTTTATCTGGTCAATACAAAGGTAAGCGGATATTTATTGAGCATCGCTCTGGTGGAACCTGGGGAAAAATGGCGTTCCCAGGCTATAATTTCGACCACTTACAGCCCGGAGACAAGATATTACTGCATGTATCCTTTGATGAAAATGGCATCAAATCAGCCAATATCGACAATCACCTGCGATCCCCCCTGCTTTTTCGCTTGCTAGCTCTGTTTGTGTTGATTATGATTGTCATTGCAGGCTTGAAAGGGGTAAAAGCTCTATTAGCTCTTGTATTAACAGGGCTTGGTATTGTCTATATTCTGCTTCCCTTGATATTGAAAGGTTACAGCCCCATTTTGCTTGCCACACTACTCTCTATCGCTATTGCCTTGTTAACCTTCCTGCTACTGAATGGTTGGTCGAAAAAAACCCTGGCTGCGATGGCTGGCACTACAGGAGGCTTCATCATTGCAGGTACTTTATCCTATATCTCAGGCAAGATGGTAAATTTGAGTGGTTTTGACAGCGAAGAAGCTACCATGTTGCGTTTTATTCCTCAAACCATCAGCTTCAATTTTCAGGGTATTTTGTTTGCGGGTATTATCATAGGAGCCCTGGGAGCTATCATGGATGTGGCTATGTCAATTGCCTCCTCTATGGATGAACTCCACCAACAACACCCTTTAATTAAATTTAAAGATCATGTCCGATCGGGTATCAATATTGGAAAAGATATCATTGGCACCATGTCCAACACCTTGATTCTGGCTTACACAGGAAGCTCCATTCCTCTGATGCTCTTGTTTGTGGCTTATCAAATGCCCATCATACGAGTCATCAACCTGGACATCATCGCCACTGAATGCGTTCGAGCACTGAGTGGTACCATCGGACTTGCCGTTACCATCCCCATCACCGTACTCTGTTCCGCCCTCCTTTACCCAAAATCCCCCAGCAATTAACAATCGGGGACGGTTCTTTTTTGTTACAACTATTTTTTTGACTTTTTTGTTGGGCAACATGTTTTTTGTTGCATAGGAGTGATGTGATATGCCTTTTAGGATGATTATTATTGCCAATGATGAAGACTTGAAAAAAGCATATGCTATCCGCACTGAAGTATTTGTGCAAGAACAAAAGGTTCCCCTCGAGCTGGAAATGGACGCTGACGATCACCGAGCTGTTCACATTCTAGGGAGTGTGGATGGTGAAGCAGTGGCCTGTGGAAGAATAGTTATGGACCAGGAGCATGCCCACATTGGAAGGGTCGCAGTTAAAAAAGACCATCGTGGAAAAGGCTTGGGTAAGAAGTTGATGCTATACATGATAAAAGTATGCCAGGATCTAGGATCCAGGGATATTATCTTGCATTCCCAGGTACAAGCGATACCTTTTTATGCATCCCTTGGCTTTCACGCTTACGGTGATACTTTTCTTGACGCTGGCATCGAGCATCGCGCTATGAAGATGGAGCTATGATATTAAAGCAAACCCAAAGGAGGACTTGAAAAATCTCCCTAAAAACTCTGCTTTATCACAACTTCCTGGGCTTTTGCGTTCCATTCCACCTGAGCCCCTAAGGATTCCGATAGAATCCTGACTGGAACCATCACTCGGTGATTGCGAATTTCTACTGCAGGCGCATCAGCAAAAGTCACACCGTTTTTTTCCATACGCTTTTCCAGTACATAAAACACAATACGGTTTTTATCCAACTCGTATATTACTTCTTCTGTCAAACCACTCTCAGGATTGCTTTTGAAGTCAATAAAAGCGCCCATAGCCTCTCCCACAAACCTAAAAGGCACAAAGGTGCGTTGGTTTGAGATATAGGCAGGCGTATCCAGAAATCTTGTATCCTTGTTAACCTCAACACTCTGTTGGCCTATACTTAGTTTAATCTCCACCAAGGGAGAGCTTTTTACCCACTCGTAGATGTAAATCCACTGAAAACTCCCACCCTGTTGAACAATATTAACTAAAAACTGTATCTTGGATGACTTGGCAGAATCCAGATCTCCCAAGCGCGGGATTGAGTTGGTTTGAGTCGTTGATTTACTTTGTCTTAGTTTGGTCTGTTCGTCCATACCCAGATTCAGCATGCCAAAATCCACCCCATATGGATCACAGCAAGAGGCATTGAATGCCTGAAACTTCATCCCCAGGGTAGAAGAATACTCATTAGAAACGCTCCATTCCTGGATTAGTCCACTTATCTTGGATCTCCATTGTATTCCAGGGGGCAATATTCGGGGCGGAGGAGTCCAGCTCCAATCCAAAGTGGCTGAGGTTTTGTTTTCACTCATCCCCACCTGCACCATCCCATCACGACCGCTGAGAGATAGCTCCACGGGAGATTGGTCATACCTATCCTCAAGAGTCTTGATCTCCACCTGTTTCCAGTGACCAGGATAGCTTTTTGCTTCTACGTTTTTAAAAAATGGATTAGCCGAATAAGGCATAAAATTTACTAAGAACACCGCCAAAACGCATATTGCAAGCACTACTTTTTTCATTTGCAACCTCCCAGCTTAGCTTGACCATACTCATTTTACTGCGATTTGACATTTTTAGTTCATTTAATCTGTTTTACAAGCTTGGATACTGTGGCATAATTTTGTCCTGGAAGCTTTGGGTAAATACAGAGATCAAGGCTAAAGGAGGTTGATACTATGGAGATTAGAAAAATACAGGAAAACGATCTGGAAGCTTATGCTCGTTTGCAGTTAAGAGCCTATCCTTCCATCAGAATAGGCTCAGAAGCCGAATGGAACTCCTATTTAGAGCGAAACAAACAAATGCTTGATAGTGCTGAGTGCACCCTATATGGTTATTTTCAAGAAAACACTCTCCTGGGATCCCTGATCTTATATCACTACCAGATAAATTATCTCGGTACCTGGCTACCCATCAAAGGAATCGGCAGTGTAGCGGTGGATCTTCTTCATAAAAGAGAGGGGATCTGTAAAACCATGATCACCTGGGCAGAGGAAGAAATTAAAAAAGAAGCAGTGTCGCTGGCTTTTTTGTTCCCATTTCGCCCTGATTTTTATGTCCCTTTGGGATATGGCTATGGACCCATGCTTTTTCAATATACCCTGGATCCTGCAGTTCTTCCCCCTCAGGGCGACAAGTCCAGGCTCATGTATCTTAGCAAGGAAGACATCCCCCGGATTCAGGATTTTGAAAATACCATGGACGCTTCCTTTCATGGTTACGTAAAAAAACAGGATAGAGAAATTAATGATTACTTTCATCGCATCAGCTTTCAAAAAATTGGCTACTTTGAACAAAATAAGCTCGAGGGTTGGATGGCATTTAACACTCAAAACCCAGATCCCAAAAATTTCCTTCGAAGTCATTTGTACATTTACGAATGGTGGTGTAAATCGCTCTGCGCAAAACAGGCTTTTCTATCCTTTCTCCATTCTCAAAAGGATCAATATGAGCAAATCGTTTATAGTACAGTTGATCCAAGTCTCATGCATTTGGCCAAAGACCCACGATCCGACAAACAAAAAATGCTTCCACCCTTTATCAGTCATCCCGTGGGGCAAGTTTCCACCAGCATTTTTTATTCCGTTATTCAGCCTCAGAAGATATTTGAACTCCTTCTGCGTCATAAAGGCTTGGAAAAACACCCCCCTTTCCATTGGGAAATCACCCGACCCCTGCCTGAATCGCATCTGGAAATAGTCGAATGGCCCTTTGAGCCAATAGAGGATAGTAAAAGCGCTTGTATCCGAACAAATCAAGCCATTGCATCGTCGCTGATGATGGGTTCGTTGAGTCTTCGCCAGGCAGTATCCTGGAAACTGGCAGAAGTGACACCAGAGCAGAGCCTGGAAGACTTGGATAAAGCGCTAAGCCTCCCCACCCCCCATGGGACCCCCAATTGCTGACATGGAAATACCACGCAATATTTTCCGCCTTTATTCGGATTTGTCCTGGCTATGGCCGATGTGGGAAGATCATGCAATTGATTATGCGCCTTACAACGAATATGTCGTCCAACTGATAGCGAAATATGCTGCCCGATCGGTGAATTCCTTGCTGGATATCAGTTGTGGTGGAGGGAAAAACATCTTTCACCTCAAAAGACACTATCAAGTTACAGGCTTGGATTTAAGCTCGGATATGCTCAAACTCGCCACCAAGCTCAATCCGGAAGCCACCTTCGTGCAAGCGGATATGAGAGCTTACTCCCTGGGCAAGACCTTTGATGCGATCCTGGTGGATGACGGAGTCAACCATCTGATCACCAAAGAAGACCTGGGGCAAACCCTGTCTACCGCATACCAACACCTAAATCCAGGAGGTGTTTTAATCCTGACTCCGGATGCAACTGAAGAAACTTTCCATTTAGTCGAGGGGTCTATCAGCCCTGCCTGCAAGAAGTATCAGCCTCAGGGGATGGACATTATGTTTGTGGAACATAGCTTTGATCCTGATCCTGGTCAGACCTTCTACGAAAGCGCCATGGTGTATCTGATACGCGAAAATGGCAAGATACGACTCGAATGCGAAAGTTTTACCCTCGGCTTATTTTCTATATCAACATGGGAAGAGCTCTTCACTCAAGCGGGTTTTGCCTTTCATCGGGAAGCCTATCAAGAAAAACACAACGAATATTTAACGTTTGTAGGAGTGAAGGAGTAGCCATGGAGGTAGCATTGACAGGAGCCTTTTCTTACACTGGAAGGTATATTGCACAAAGGTTGCTTGCTGAAGGAATAAAGATACGAGCCTTGACCAATCACCCCAAGCTGGAACTCTTCCCCCAACATTCATTACCCGTTTTTCCTTTGCAATTTCAAGAAGAAGACTCGATGATCGATGCCTTAAAAGGTACTGATATTCTTATCAATACCTACTGGATTCGCTATCCCCACAAAGAACTCTCTCACGAAAATGCTGCTCAAAACATCCAATTTCTTGTCCAGTGCGCCAAAAAAGCTGGAGTTAGACAAATCATCCATCTTAGCGTTAGTAATCCATCAGAAAATAGCAAGCTTAGCTATTATAAAGGCAAATCTCAGGCTGAAAACATGATAAAAAACAGTGGTTTGTCTTACCTTATCTTAAGACCCACCCTGGTTTTTGGCTTGGAAGACATCCTCATCAACAACATTGCATGGTTATTGCGTGCTTTTCCCTTTTTCGTCCTGCCCAAGCCCATGGATTATTCGGTCCAGCCTATACATGCTGGGGATGTGGCGGATATCGTATTTGAGCATTTACTTTGTAAAGAATCCAAAACCATCGATGCCGTAGGGCAAGAAACCTATCGAATGGACGAGTTGGTACGAATGATTTCTCGAGCCATAGGACACCCCAGACCTGTGCTGCTTTGGCCTAAGACCTTATCCCAGGCTTGCATTCACTTGCTTAGTCTGATCCTGAGAGATAGAGTCCTGACAGGGGAAGAACTCCAGGGCTTAATGGACAATTTGTTAATCTCCTCTGAGCAAGCCAGAGGCAAAACTTCATTTAAGCAGTGGTTGCATCAACATGGTTCGCAACTTGGCAAATCTTATACCAATGATTTTAAAAGGTATTATTTGTAAGTTGCTGATTATCTCCGCTGGAGTAAAGATATCTTTTTTGGGGATAAGAGGTAAATTCACCAAAGAATAATACTCAATAAAACCTTCTATTTCTTGACAAAAAACAATATGTTGTAATAATTATACAACAATAAGGAGGTAATGCGATGTTTGGTGAGTTTATTAAAGAAAGAAGACAAAAGTTGGGATACACCTTAAGAGAGTTTTGCAAAAAACACCAACTCGACCCAGGTAATTGGTCCCGTTTAGAACGTGGTTTGTCCAAGCCCCCTCAAAATGACAAAATTCTTAATGAATATGCATCCTATCTTGAAATCGAGCATGACTCTGCAGAGTACAGAGATTTGCTTGACCTTGCTGAATTTGAACAAGGCAAAATCCCTCGTGACCTGTTGAAGGACAATGAGCTAAAAAACTTATTGCCCCTTTTCTTTCGTACGGTCAGAGAGACACGCCCTACAGAGGAAGACTTGATTGGAATCATTGAGGCTGTAAGATCACAATATGAGTCAGAAAACTGATTTCTCAAAGCTTTCAGCTCCTTATCTATCGTTTGAGCAAATTCAGGATAGTGTCAATGAAATAAATTCGAAACTAGAAATATCCACTATTCCTATAGATCCTGAATTAATTTCAGAGAAAATGGGAATTTCAATTGTTCCAATCAGCCATCTTTTTGAAAAATATTCAGTTGAAGCTTTATTAATTTATAAGAAAAAAGAGATATTAATTGATTTGGGACACTATGAAGATGACAGGTATTGGTTTAGAAGTAAGTTTTCATTAGCACATGAACTAGGTCATTATGTTTTGCATTCTCAACTATATGAAAAAATTACATTTAGTGAGATTTCTGATTGGATTGAATTTCAAAAAGAAACACCTGAACACGTTATTGATCGTCTTGAATTTCATGCAAACGAATTTGCTGGAAGACTGCTTGTTCCATGCAGCGTTCTAATTAAAGATGTACAACAATGGTTTGATTTGTGTTCCTTTAAATTTGGAAAAAGTAATGAATTAGAGCACTTTGAAGAAGTTGTTCATGCTTTATCAAGGAAGTTTGAAGTAAGCGCTCAAGTAATTGAAGTTCGCTTAAGGAAGGAGAAAGTTTTAGAAAAATTGCTATCGTGATGACCGTTTTTGTGATCATTTATTGAACTACCGCTGTCAGTATAATTAAGTACCAAAGGGTGTACTATCCATAAATTAAACATTTTTGCTCTGAATATCTCTGCTGGAGTAAAGAAATTTTTTGTGGATAAGTGGCGAAAATCAAGCAAACCCTAAGTTAACAAAAAAGGGAGCAACTACGCTCCCCGGTGGAATCCTACTTTACAGAACAGGCTGTATTTCAGATTCAAAGTTAATTATACTCTTATAAACCTTTAAAAAAAGTAATAAAACTATTAGATTTCAATCCTTTCCTGTTATAATTATATTAGCTTGAAGGGGAGGTTTTAACTGTTGAAATGAGTGTATCTTTGCAAGGGTTTTACGTTATGCAAAACATAAGGTTTCCAAGATTAAAACTTTTCAATGGCAAGGCATATATCATAATGCCACCATATGAAGATTTCACCGGGAAAGATCCAGAATGATACCTCGCTGGAAAACCCTATCAATCAAACCACTTATTTGTATTACCTGTAGACATTTCTGAGAAGTGCTATCAAGTTAAAATGAACAAGCAAGACTATAATCAACTTAAAGCTGAAATATGTACTTTGGAGGATCTGCTGAAAAGCATTCCAAAAACGCATGTAATTGATCGTATAGGGTTGGAAGAACGAAAAAAAGAAATTGAAGAAAAACTTGCATCTGAACCCGCTCCCACTCATAAAACTCCTACCGCAAGGCTAACTTTTCGAGGTAAGCCTGTAGTAGGCAATTATGGTATTTATGCTGATTTCAGCTCAAAAGCTCTTAATGCTTTCTCAGAATCTGTTGCTACCATAGCAGCTAATCAGAATTCATCTTTAGGCGAAAGAGGCACCCTTCCAAATCGAGATAACTATCATTTATTGATAACGGGCATTGCTTTGGGTTCCTTTAGATTTGAGCTTGAACCTGCAACCGATGGGCAGGCGCTATTTCAGGATACTTCCATAATGGAAGAAGCAATGGAAAGAATTCAATCTATAATGAGAGCTTCGATCGGCACTGATGATGAATTGACAGAAGCAATAGCTGATTTGGATAACAGAACAATAGATACTGTAAAATCCTTTTTAAAAGAATTGGCTGACAAGGAAGCTATTTGTGCTTTTTCCTACAAAGACAGTTTTTTTCAGTTTGAAAGCCCTGAACAAATACGTCGAAGTGAGAACAGACTTAGCTCAGAAAACATTCTTGAAGAAAAAAAGACCATTATTGGAGTATTTCTTGGTTTCTTGCCCAATCGAAAATCCTTTGAATTTGAAGTAAGCGAAACAAAGGAGATTATTTTCGGAAAAGTAAGCAATGAAATGGAAAAACCTGAAGAGATTAATCAAATACTAAACAAAAAGGTAAAAATCTCTACTCTATCACGACGAGCAGGAACCGGAAAACCCCGATACACATTAGTTGGGTTTGAGCTGGATGAGTAGTTAATCGATGATAAAAAGCAGGTTATTCAAGGATATTACAGAGTGAACCTGGATAGCCTGATCCTGATTTTTTCAGGTTTTTTATGAGATCCAACCTGGGATAATGTGTGCGAAAAAGCATATTATTCAAAAGAATAGCTCCACAGCCATACATGATAATATTGTAAAAGATTTATGCCTACATGCTGAGTTATTCCGACTGCTCTTCATTTCCTCTCCCATGTCCGTAAACGCTACATTGCAGACATGGTAAGTTTAAGCCGTCATATTCGCTATTCCAGCTTCTAATGTTTTTTTGGTTTTTTTGCAAAGCAGACTCAAGCAAGTATAATATACACGTAATTTATATAAGTATATACCACTGGTATGAAATGGAGTAACGATGAAAATCAAACTCACAGCTAGGAATAAAGATGAAAAAGTTAAATACACCATTGTGCTCCCCAAAACGATGCTCTCCGAACTCAAAGAACTCTCCCAAAACGACCTTATTCCCTCCATCAACCAAGGAATCCAGGGAGCCATCCATACTTTACTGAAAGAAAAGAAAAAAGAACAATACCTCCAGCAAATGCAGGAAGCAAGCAAAGATAGCGCTTTTCTAAAGAGAACTAATACCACCCAAAGTGCGTTTGAAAATTGTGACGTAGAAATCGATGACTCATGGTAAAGCAATGGGATATCTACTGGTGCCAGTTGGATCCAGGTCTTGGATGCGAGAAAAAAGGTCTCAGGCCTGTACTTGTGGTGTCCAGGAACGCCGTAAACAGCTCTCTTTCTATTGTGACCATATTGCCATTTTCATCTGTTAAAAATCAAGATAAAATCTACCCTACCGAGGTTTTTCTACCTGCAAACGTCACAGGTCTGGAGAAAGATTCGGTAGTGATGATTCACCAAATTCGCACTCTTTCCCAATCTCGCCTGCTAAGAAAAAGCGGATCCCTGGAAGACTCAGACTACAGAGAATCTATTCTGGCTTCTCTTAGAGAATATTTTGAAGAGTAGTATAAACTTGAAATAGAGAAGTTTCGACTATAATAATATTGAATGTTAAATTAGTCGGAAAAAGGAGGGATGAATTGATGTATTTTCCCCGGCATGCAGAAAAAACCATCAGAAGCCTTGCTTCAATGTTTCCTGCGGTGTTAATCACTGGCTCTCGCCAGGTAGGCAAGACCACCCTTCTCGAACACGAGTATCCAGATCTTCCCTTTGTCAGCTTGGATGACCCACAGCAATTACTCCTTGCCAGAGAAGACCCCAAGCTGTTTTTTCAGTCCAATCCCCCTCCCTTGGTTCTTGATGAAGTGCAATATGCCCCTGAGCTTTTCCCAGTCATCAAGTTGATCTCAGATCGAAAAAAGATGAAAGCGCTATTCTTTTTGACAGGTTCTCAGCAGTTTTCTATGATGAAAAAGGTAAGTGAAAGCCTGGTCGGAAGAATAGGAATCATTACTCTAACAGGTTTATCTTTACGAGAGATCATGCAAGATCCCTTCTCAGAAAGTTTTATCCCAAGTGTTTCTTATCTGGAGCAGAGAAAAGCAAAAAAACAAAAAATTGATTATCCTCTGCTTTGGAAGATTATCCATCAAGGCTCTATGCCTGCAATGCATTCCGCTACCATGGATTGGCAATTGTTTTATTCTGCATATGTTAAAACTTACATTGAACGAGATGTTAGAGATCAAGCTCAGATCAGCAATGAACAGGCCTTTTTAAAGTTCATGACTTCTCTTGCTGCAAGAACCGCTCAGACGTTAAATTACACAGCCCTGGCAAATGATGCGGGGATTAGCGTGCCCACTGCCCAACGATGGCTTTCAGTGTTGGTCTCTTCTCATATTGTATATTTGCTTCAACCTTTCTACACCAATATAACTAAAAGAATGCTCAAAACACCAAAACTTTACTTTCTCGATACTGGTCTGGCAGCCTGGCTGACTCGGTGGTCGTCTCCTGATACCCTGGAGGCAGGAGCGATGGCAGGACCTTTTTTTGAGACCTATGTAGTTAGCGAAATTTTGAAGAGTTTTTATCACCAGGGAATAAGCACCCCTCCTTTGTATTACTATCGTGATAAAGATGGAGTTGAAATCGATTTATTGATTCACCAGAATGGGGTACTGCACCCTATAGAAATAAAAAAAGCATCCCAGGTTTCCAAGCGACAGCTTGCAAATTTTACAGTTCTTGAAAAAATGAAAGATATCAAAACGGGTCCAGGTGGAATAGTATGTTTTTACGACGATTTGTTAGCCTTGGATGATTTAAACCATATCATCCCTGTTGCCTACCTTTAGGGGCTGGATGTATTAATGATGTTCCTGGACATCCTTCCTTCTTGCTTATACTTTCCTCATGATCTCAGCACTAAAGACCACCAAATCCTCATTCCAAGGCAAAAGGAGGGCGATATCCAAATCGCTGTCTACTTTTTCAAAGTAGTATCATGGCAACCGATATTGCGTAAAACGATGGCTTCACCCACATATTGCCAGGTAAACCGAATGCTTCGGTTGATACGGGATTCAAAAATATACTCCGTCCCTTGCATTTTTTTGGATTGTAAAGATGGATGCTTTGGATTGTCTACAAAAAGATCAAGCTTTTTACGTATCAGGTTTTTAATTTCAGGAGAAAAGCCAGCAAGTTTTTCTTTGAATATTGGAGATACAATCAAGTTCACTGTTCATCTAGATCCAGGATTTGGAATAGCTCATTTTTACTCTTTGCCTTCAAGCCTTTCCCATCACTCAGATCCTTATCTACCTGTTGTTCTTCTTTTTGCCAGGTAGGTTTATAAAACCATGCCTGGTCCCTTGGTATGGTGATGGAAGGGATTAACAATAGAGCACCATCTTTCTCCTGAATTTCAAAAAAATCCCCCGTTTTAAGATCCAGCTTTTTTACCAAACTGGAGGGAATGGTAATCTGTGAGCGATCCTTTAGTTCACATATCATTTTAGTACTCATAAATACACTCTTTCTTAGTTTATTTAATGAATATGATATTCAGAATATCAGAAATTGCAATTTTCTATAGTAAAGGTTTTCTATTTTTTCTCTACCAAATCCTTATAAAACTTTTCAGGATCAATAGTTTTATCTTCTTCCCGTATCTCATAATGCACATGAGGATGAGTTGCGGTACCCGTTGCTCCCACTAAAGCAATCACCTGACCTCGTTCTACCGTGTCTAATACTTTTACCAACAACTCAGAGCAATGAGCATAAAGCGTTGAATAAACATCAGAGTGTTGAATTTTGATCATGCGCCCATAACCACCAGACCATCCAGCTTCTACTACCGTTCCGTTGGCTGTAGCTTTGATTTCAGTACCTTTTGGGGCTGGGATGTCAACGCCAGAGTGAAAATCCGAAACTCGGAAGATTGGATGTATTCGCCAACCGAAATTAGCTTCAATCTCACCTACAACTGGATATCCAAAGGGAGTGTTCTTGTTAATATGATTTTCTTCCAAAGAAAAACTTTTCCATAAAAAAGCAGAAAAGCCCACCAGTACGAAAACTAAAAGCAAACTGACGCTTACGCTCCATCGTCTTCGTCGGATTTGTTCTTTTTTCAGAGTATAAGATGCATGTTCCAGATCACTTTTTTTGCCGATGCTATCTACTGCTTTGTGAAAAGCCTCTTCTTCGCTCAGATTTTCATGCTTCATGAGATAATCTATTTCTTCAATTAAATGATCTTCCATTTCGTCCAACTCCTTTTTATGAAAGATGTTTTTACCATTCATCCACTTTCGCCACATTGGAACTAAGCTTCTAGTGTCTGGCATGTTTGATTCCTCCATGCTTTTTTTAGTGTGATGTCTACAAATTTCCACTCATCCATTGATTTTTCAAGCGCATTAATACCCTTTTCTGTAATACGGTAATACTTACGTTTCCTGCCTGAACTGACTTTTTCCCAATAAGATGAAATCAACTTTTCGCTTTCCAGCTTGTGAAGCACTGGGTAAATCAAACCATCCGACCAGCACCATTGACCCTCGCTCAGAAGTTTGACGATTTGCAGAATTTGATAACCATAATTTTCCCCCGCGCAAAGGATACTCAGGATAAGCATACGAGAGGTTGCAGCCACTAAATCTTTCGATATCCCTTTCATATATTGCCTCCCAAACATAAACAAAGAATACCTAATACTTTGATACATTGTAATGTTATGTAAGAAGAATGCAAGAACCAGTTATATGAAAAAATTCCGAGAGGCACTAAAGAAAGAACTCTTGCTTATACTTTACTCATGATCTCAGCACTAAAGACCACCAGATCTTCCAGGAGGTTTTCTTCAATAAGTTTTTTCATGAGTTTTAAATCCAAATCCTGATAGGCATGAACTAATATGTTTCGAAAGCCCACCATTTTGCATAGTTTATCTGCGGAAGCTTTGTCGATCAAGCCTGCTTCAAAAAGCAAGACGAAACTGTCTCTGCTGGAAGATGGCAAGCCCAGCTTTTTTTCTTTGATGGTAATATTGGCAATATCAATCGCCAATTCACAAGCCCTTTGAAGGTTGATCGCTATAGCATCCTGTTTTAAAAAATCTTCTTCGAAGGATAAGTTTGAAGTTTGAGAAAAATAGGCTTTGACTTGCTTGATACAGCGCTCCAAGCGTGCTTTTTTTTCAATTATGATCTCATGCATGATAAAATCTCCCGCTTTGCATGGCTTCGCTGATAATATCTTTGCGCTCATCGGAAAGGATCTGATAAGATTTCATAATCATCACTTCATAACGGTCAGCTTCCAGCGATGAGTTTGCATATAAGCGTTTGCCCTTCATAATGGCTTCTTTTTGCAGAATGATACCTACTTTTCGGAGAGAAATCAAGTCAATTTTTTTGGAAAAGGTCTCAGCGAGGTCGATTGTCAACAAATCTCTTGCTTCAAAATCCAGATCTTCATTCCAAGGTAAAAGGAGGGCGATATCCAAATCGCTATCTGCTTTTTCGAAGGGTCCATCGGTGGAGCCATAAAGATATATTGCAAGAATAGAAGGAACATGCTTTAAACATATTGACACTATTTGCTCATTTCTTTTTTTCGCACAAAAAGTATCCATAGCTACATTATACCTGAGCTAAGGTATAATCAAGGATTTTTCAAAGTAGGATCATGGTAACCGATATTGCGTAAAACGATGGCATTGCCTGGCTCCTTTTTTCATGCATACCAAACCACGCTTATATTCACTGCAATTCATGAAAATATTATACCGAAGCTTAAGGTTTTTACCACTACACCTCACCTCAGATCGTGGCTTGTACTTTCTGACCTATAACATCCAGCATAAAGTAAAAAAACTCTTTTAGCTTTTCTCGTTTTGATCTTGAGATAAAAGGCCTGATATCAAGAATAAACTGCTTGGGATCAAAAGTCTTTATCCTTAGCATTAAGTCTTCAGTTTTAAGTGGAGATAAGTGATAATATTTCAGCTTTTCGTCGATCATCTCTTGATTCAGCTCAACAGACTGACTTAACAAAAACCACAGATCATAAAGATCTCTACCCTTTTTTCGAGTCATCACAGCTCGTATCTTTTCGGACAATATTTCTTCTTTACTCAAATGATTGATGTATGAAGTAAAAACAATAGGATAAAACGTTGATATAATTGATTTTTCTGGCATAAGTATTTGCTCTCTGAATGAAAAATCCAGCTTAACAAAGCAGGGTGTTTGATTGGACATGGAAGTGCTCAGTACCCAGGTTTGCCCAATATGGGTATTCCTTTTGTTAAACTTCCAATCCCACCGTTTTTCAAGACCATCACAGAATTCCTGAAAAATAGGAACAAAGAGATCCGCAGAGCCTTGTACAGAAAAATCCAGGTCCTCAGAAAATCTCTCACCACCAAATAAGAGGCGGATAGCTGTACCACCTTTGAAAAAGATGTTTTTTGCATAATTTTGATTCATGAGCTCTTTTAAAAAAAGCAGCTGGGTGTACTCTCTAAAAATTACAATATCACTGATTTCAAAGCGCTTACCAAGTTCATTGATTTGACTTTGGGACAACATTTTACCAGGGCAACTCCTCAATTAGACGATAGACTTCATTGGAGATAGGAAGCTCCTGGCATAACCCCAATAAGCTTTCTTTATTGACAGACTCCAGATCGTACTCATCAAAAGAACTTGAACGCCATCCTCGGGAGGCAAAATACAGTTGATCAATCAGGGCTTTCTCAGGCATGGCGATCAGAAAGTTGTTTTCTTTAATGAACATCCCATATAAACTGGGTGTAATTTTGCTATAAGTGAAGCTTTTTCCATCCACCATTTTTTTGTTGGTTTTTTTATTGCTTACACTCGATATTTCAAATGGAAACTGAGAAAGAATACCCCAGTAGTTTAAAGCAGACTCCAACGAAACATAGGAAAAATCATACAAAAAGTTGGCCAGTTCAAAATCAGAAATGGCTATCCCTAAGCGACGATATTTACTTCGTTCCAGTTTTTCCAGAATCTGATGCTCTTGCAAACTTTGTAGAACCTGGTAAAAATTACGTTCTGTTCTTATATCCAATAATTGTTGCAATGTTTTTATCGTGAACAACTTAAACTCAGACTCATAAATTTTTTTAACACTTTTCAGGTATATAGATTCCATATACTGTATATTATATGCAGTATATGGAATCTAGTCAATGTATCGAACCTTCTTAAAAAACATCTTAATTCGCATTCATAATCAAGTTAAACAGATAATTGATATGTTCTGTAATTATTTTCCTTTTTTCCTGTATTATTTACAAAAGAGCTCATGCAATTAGCAAGGGGGTGCAGGATGTATTTTCGAAGGTGGATCCTGATTTTGTTGGTGCTATGCTTTCTTTTCCCATCGTCTGTTGCCACAAAGTCAAAAGCTTCTTCACTCTTGCCCCATTATTTTATAGCCATCCACAATGAGCCCTTTCATGCCCATCCAAGGGAAAATGCCCTTCGCAGACAATCCCTGGAAACTCTCATTCAAATGACAGAATATGCTTCCTATCGTGGTATTCGTCTTACCCTCATGTTTACTCCCCAATGGGCTGACTTGCTACTGGAAGACAAACAATCCCACCTCGTAGAAAAATGGAAATCGCAAGGACATGAAATCAGTGCTCATCATCACGGTATTCGCCATGGCAACTGGGATGGCTACACCAACTATTCCAAAGAAACAGCCTACCACCAGCGTCTGCAACTGAAAAAGGACGGAAAGCCCGAACCTTATCTTGGCACCTTAAAAGATGCTATGGAAGAGTGGAAAAAAATATGCCCCGACATCCATACGGGCTGTATGAACGCAGAATTTGACAAAAATGAAACTCCCAAGGACATCGCCATAGATACCAGTGCTGGCTTTATGAATAACGGAAGGGTAGGAATCAGAAAAAAAGGTGATGGATCCAATCCCGATATTGGCATCAATGAGTACATCCTCCAAGGCAGTCTTCAGGGTCAGAAAATCAAGTGGCTTTCGCATTATTTGCCAGGTACACATCCACAAATCCTGCCAGAGCTTTATGCCACTCTACTTTCCATGCCATCTGATCAAGTATATGGATTAGTCTTTCACAGCTCTCCTGCTGAATTTCCACTTTTCATACAAATCATTGATTTTTTAAGTCGCTGGGACCCGGAAGCCTCTAAAAGCCAAACCCTTCAAAGCATTGTGACGGAAGCTTTTCTTCCAGAGGCTGTTTTGCCTCCTTCCTTTTTGGGAGAAACCGAAGAAGAACTATCATCGCCTCCCCCTTTAGGCTTTCACCCTGCAAAAATCACCCATCCGCAATATCATGAAAATGGTTATGCCCATGCTTATCAATTGGGCATTCATAGCACCCGCGAAGGTCTCTATGCTTTCTGGCCCCTGGTTCAACCTGATTTAAACAGCGATCAGTACAACTTTCTTCTCTATGATGCCCAGTGGCACGATATTCCGAGAAACATCCAGATCATAGGAAATGTTGCAGTCCAACCTGCTGGCACCTCGTTTAAAAGGCAAGTGGAGGGATCCTGGCTACCTATTGATATCCCAGCCTATCAGGCTTTTGTTCGAGCTGTAGTAGAGCGCTATGACGGAGATGGTTTTCAAGACATGCCTGGTCTCACCAACCCGATCAAGAATTGGCAAATCGACAATGAGCCCAATCTTTTTGCTTCCCATTTAAGAGATTATGCGAAATACCACCACTTCACCTACGAAGCTATAAAAGAGGCTGACCCAGAAGCAGTGGTGATCATGGCAGGAGTTGGGGGAGGGCCTTTGGGATACCTTGATTCCTTTCGCAAGTTTTATCTGCCAGTGCTCAAGGAACTCGGTGGTCAATACATCGATGTTTTTGATTTTCACTGGTATGGGAATGCTTTTGGTGACTACCTCATGATAGATCCCGCAACAGGTGAAAACGTACTGCAGGTTATTCGTCAGACTTTAAACCAATGTGGCTATGAGACTGATTTACCCTTATGGATTACCGAAATGGGCACCTATTCTGGAGTATTGGGCAACCCTCCACGTTGGGAAACGTATCAGAGCGAAAAAGAGCAGGCTATTGATCTTGTAAGACGCTGTTTTTATACCTGGGCTGGCGGAGTGGATCAAATTCTCATGGCTTGGGGTCTAATGGAAGGATTTAAGCAGGACTATGGCTACTTTGACTATACGGGTTTTATCTATGATGGCTTTGGACCGTTGGATGAAGGACTGGGAGAGAAAAAGCTGGCTTACTTCACCCTACAATTCATAGGTCAGCATTTTAAGGGACTTAAAGCAAAAGACCTTGAATGGGTCCGATCTGACGAATACTTTTCCTTGCTTCGATGGAACACTCCCGAGGGGAAAGAAAAATTCATCGTCTGGAGAAATGATCACCCTTATGTGCTAAGTCAGGACCTTCTTCTGGACTTTCCTTATGCGGAGGGAAAAGATATCCATGTAACAGAAATGATTGCAGGAGCCATTAAAGGGAAAGGCTTGGAAATGAGAGAGTTTGATGCGCTGTTTAAGCAAACCAGGGTAAGCCCTGAAAATTCTGGCAATCCAGCAATACCAGTAGGAAGAATACCTTTAATGATAGAAGTGAATTGATATGATTCCATATCCTGCACTTGTTTCCCACATCTCCTTCGCCTGAGAGCTACTCTAAAGATATTTTCCAGGAATAGAGACGCTGATCTTTAATCCAATAAATCATGGGGTGAGAATTTACCTGTTTAAGCTGTCCATAAACCTCAAAATTAAAAGCATAGCTTAAGTCTGCCTGTTCAATAACATGGGTTCGCACTTGATACGACCCATCTTCTTCGTTCCTTCCGCTAAATTGATACATCAACCAGTATTTTTCGCTATGTTGATAATAGAAGCTTTCGTTTTCTTCTTCGGGTCGGATCAAAAGGTATTCAGCTTCAAGGGTATCAAGATCAACTCGTAACAAGCTGCTACTTGCTGAAGCTTCAGGATTCTTGTCCCATGCGTCCATATAAATCGCCTCTGCATCTGCATACACCAAAGTGTCCACATCATTATAAGAAAAGACTTTTTGCAGACTCTCCAAAGCCAAAGAGGGATAATCAATGGAGTATACACTATTCTGGACGGCCACATAAGCTTTATTCTCACTGATGAGGTAGGAATCGATGCTGTGGGGATAAAAAGGCAATTCCACGGAATGATAGGTCTTATTTTGACGGTCGATATAATAAAGCGTATAAAAATAACTGGCAAGAATATTGCGATTTAAATCTATCTTTACTGGCTCTTTAAAGACGACATATCCTCCCAATGCTTTGGCTTCTTTTTCGGGTAAGATATCAAACAGCTTTGAAGACGTCCACTGCTTGGTCAGAGTGTTTATCTCAATTAAATACGGAGGGCAATCACTACATTCATCCACCAGCATCAAATCAAGATAAGTTGGATTATTGCCATTGGGACAAAAATTCAGTCGGAGAGATAAACTATCCGAAGAAGGAAGACCGGAAGTAGATAGATCAAAGAGGAGCTCTTTTTCCTCCTGGGGAATTTGGATAAGGAAATCATTCTTCTCAAAAGGAGTACATGACAAGCTAAAAACCAAAACTATCGACACAAAAAGTCCAATCACTATTCCAGCATTCTTGCTTTGTTTTCGAACTTGAATCATAAATGTGTGCCTCCGTTAGCTTTGAGGGGATGGAAAAGTAATAGTTATACGTTGCAGTTTTCCGTCCCAGTCAACTTTTGAACCAAGATTCTCGGATACAAAACGAACAGGCACCAAGGTTCGACCATTCACTATCATTGGAGCAACCGCGAGAGACACTTGTTCATCATTCACCATAGCCGAAGTTTTTCCGACCCAGAGTTTAATAGTACGACCATAAAGGATAAAGGTAATCCTTTGCTCTGGTGCGTTCCAATCCAAACTTGCTCCAATAGCTTCTCCCACAAAACGCAAGGGTACCATGGTAGTACTTTTAACTATCATGGGTGGCGCATCAAGAGTATAAGGCTTACCATTAATTTCTGCCTGAGTCTTTCCAATAAAAAGAAGTATGAGTTTTTTCTCGGGATACACCATATAATGCATCAATCTTGATTCATTACCCACCAGGTCAGTAGCTTTGATTACAAAAAAATTGCTTCCCATTTCCAGTGAAACTCGAGCAATAAAGGTTCCATCGGGCAAAACTGGTACTTTATGTTCATTGATCAGCACCTTGGCGTTCTTGTCGTCTACTTTTCCCGTTAAAGTATCTATATCAGAAGTGCAAAGTTTATTATCGGGAGTGATCATGGTAATAAGTGGGGCGATGGTATCCAAATAAATGGTAAAAATTATTTCGCTACGATTACTCCCCAAATCTATCGCCTCAATCTTAATATCGTTTTTACCTTCATTCAATTGAAGAGTTTGTTTGAAATTTCCACTATCATCTACCTGGGTTTCCTTTCCTTGAATTAAAACCCTTACATTGGGCTCTGTCTTTCCAGACAAACTATGATTTTTTTGTTTTGTGTAGTACTGCCCATCAATATCAATAAAATTATCTGTATTGATACTTATCGCAGGAGCAGTGGTATTGGTTTCATCATGATGCTGTTCAGAAAAAACATTTCCATAAAATGGAAGAACAACAAACAATAGCATTACACTTAAAACTATTGCTGTAAGTCGACTTTTCATTGTTTCCCTCCCTTTTTTGTTTTGAGGCTCCTTGCTAAACAACCGAGACAACTAGTTCTATAATAAACATAATAAGTATATACGAATTTTGCCAAATTAGAGGATTATGTTCCCGTAATTTGCACAAATTACAGGAATTAGAACTTCCGATTGGTGTTTACAACTAAGCCGGCATGGGTAAACTATCTGTATGAATACTTTATGGGTAGTAAGAGCTGGCTTGATCGAGTACGGAAAAATGCTCGCAATTCAGGAGCAGTGCCTGAAAATGCGTCAAGAAGACGCCCTGGATGATATCCTCCTCTTGTGCGAACACCCTCCCGTCATTACCCTCGGCAAAAACGCCCAACGCAGTAATATCCTCTTTTCGGACGACTACCTTCACCAGCAGGGTATAGAAATCTTCCCCATCACCCGCGGAGGAGACGTCACCTTTCACGGGCCAGGTCAGTTGGTAGGCTACCCCATAGTTCACCTTAAAAATTGGGATCACAGCATACGCCTCTTTGTAGATAAAGTCGAAGAATCCATCATCCACTACCTCGCGCAAACCCATCATATCAACGCCCAGCGCATACAAGGACTCACCGGAGTATGGGTGGGACAGGATAAAATCACCGCCATCGGCTTTGCAGTTAAAAAATGGGTGACCATGCATGGTTTTGCCTTCAACATCACCACCGACCTGAACTATTTCAACTATATCACTCCCTGTGGCATCCGCGACAAAGGAGTCACCTCGCTAACGAGCCTACTGGGCAAGAGCATCGATATGCCTGAAGTGATCGACCAGCTCTGTCAAAGCATGGAAAGCGTCCTGCCATGTAAAACTGAAGAGCTTGCACTTGAAACATTGCTTCAGAGGATCCCTCTGTGAACACTCCTCAACGCAAGCCCGAATGGCTGAAAAATACCCAGACGCGCAATCAGGACTTTCACCAGGTAAGTCAACTGGTCAAAAACCTCCAACTGCACACCGTATGCGAGGAAGCCAACTGCCCCAACCGCACCGAATGCTACAGTCACCGCACAGCCACCTTTCTCATCCTTGGTGCTATTTGCACTCGAAAATGCAAGTTTTGCAATGTCAGCAAAGGAACACCCCTTGCCCCTGATCCCTCAGAGCCCCTTCACCTTGCCCAGGCCTGTAAAAGTCTGAACTTAAAACATGCCGTCATCACATCCGTCACCCGCGACGATTTGCCCGATGGCGGAGCAGAGCAATTTGCCCAATGCATCCAGGAAATCCGCCAGCTTCATCCCACCTGCACCATCGAAGTTTTAACTCCTGATTTTTCTGGCTCTTCTGAAGCTATCCAAGTAGTTATCGATGCTCATCCCGAAGTATATAATCACAACATCGAAACCGTTCCTCGCCTCTATCCCCTCGTACGCCCCATTGCCGACTACCATCGTTCTCTCATGCTTCTTGCCCAGGTCAAACAAAGCGATCCCTCCATTCTCAGCAAATCAGGTATCATGGTAGGTCTTGGAGAAACCGCAGAGGAAGTGGAGCAAACCCTTCGTGATCTTCATGCTCATGGCTGTGATGCTCTGACCATCGGGCAATACCTGCCCCCCAGCAAAGAGCATTATCCTCTAGCAGAGTATATCACTCCCGCTCAATTTGAAGCCTATCGCCAAATGGCCTTACATATCGGATTCAAGCAGGTGGCATCTTCGCCCCTGACCCGCAGTTCTTATCATGCAAGTCTGATGCTTAAAGAAAATCATAAGGAGGACTAGATCAATGAAAAAAGCATTTCCCTGGCTTTATCTGAGTTATGGCATCATATGGGTGTTAGCTTCGATTCCAGTATTCCTCAGCCCTCCAGATGGGGGTCTGTGGGTATGGAGATCCCTTATACGATATGCAGGCATCGCTGGATTTCTGATGGTATATCTTTCCCTGATAGGAGCCTATATCAAAGAATGGCAATACAAGCAAACTAAAAAGCCTTTTATCGATAGTCATCATATCCTGGTCAGAACTGGCTGGGTTTTAATGTTTATTCATCCTCTTGCCCTGGCATTACAGCTCAACAACTGGCAAATTTTCATCCCCACATTCAGCCCATTAGCTACCTTTTTCCGCATGGGTGGAAAAGTAGCGCTGATCGTCTTCACCATCGGGGTGCTGGTTGCAGTGCTTAGAAAATACCTTAAAGGCTGGAAAATCGTCCACATGCTCCAACTTGTGGCGTTTCTCCTGGCAGGCATTCATGCCTGGCTCATCGGCACCGATACTAAAACCCTCCCAGTTAAAATTCTCCTTTCGCTGATGATGGCATCGGCCTTCTTACTTTTCTTTCGCAACACAAAGCGCTTTAAATACCTGCTGAAAAATTAGCAAAAGGCTCCCTATGAAGAATATACCTTGGATTCCTGTCCTTGTCTCAGCTTTCTTCCTGTTTAGCAGTGGCTATTATCTGGGTCAGCAAAAGACAGTCAAACAAGAAGATACTGCACTTTTTGCTCCCAGTGAAGAACAAAGCAAGATACGCATCCATATTGCCGGAGCGGTCCAAAAAGAAGGTTTATACTTGATTGATCGTGAGTCCTGCGTGGAAGATGCGATAGAAGAAGCTGGGGGATGCACTGAAAAAGCAGACCTACAGCAAATCAATCTTGCCAGACCCCTGCGCCATGGAGAAAAACTTATCATTCCCACTCAGCTTGCCCTGACTCCTGGTTCAGATACTTCCATAAGCCAAACACCCCCCGGCACCCCAAGCTCCTCCAAAAGCCTGACCACTCAGCCCCCTGCCCAGGCGCAGGATCCTCGGATCAATATCAACACCGCCACCCTCGACGAGTTGATGAAACTTCCTGGCATTGGACCCTCCAAAGCCCAGGCTATTATCGATCATCGGGAAAAAAATGGCTTCTTCATCAGCGAGGATGAAATTGTCAATGTCCCAGGGATAGGACCCAAAACGCTGGAAAACCTGAGAGATCAAATCCGGGTGAACTGAGTTCAAAGTCCATTTCATCTGGCTTATACTCCTGACTAGCTATATTGCAGGATTTTTGCTCATCTCCCTCCCCCTGCCCTGGTTTATTACCCTCTTGCTACCCCTCCTTGCCCTACTTTGGCTTTGGCGAAAAAAAGCCACAGGCAGTCACCTCCTGATCATCCTGCTCTGCATAACTTCCTCCTATTTGCTCAATCAAAGCAGAAAACCTTTCCTGAATCCCATTTTTCAAAAAAGCGGTCAAGTCCTGTATCTCAGCGGAAGGATTTTGCAAGAGCCCGTGATCAAAGAGTATGGACTCAGCTTTGCCTTCCAATCCAATCAGGGCCACCGACTGGAAGTCAGGGCTTCCTTCAACAGTGAAGAAGACCAGCAAAATGCCAGCAAGCTTCTGCAGGGAGCTGGAATAAGCTTCCAAGCCAAAGTACTGGACCCCCAGCGCTGCTTTTCCACTGGAGAATTCTTTGCCGACTACCTCCTCCGAAATCGCTTTCATGGAGCAGTGGAAATAGAAGAGCTGATCAGCGTTCGTCAGTATTCTCCGCCTTCTCTTTTCTATCGCATGAGTCAAGGACTTCGAGCCTGGATACGTCATCGAGTCGATCAATTTAGCACTCATGAGCCCTTGCGACAACTCCTCAAAGGAATGCTACTGGGCGATTATCCCCGAGATTCCGAGTCCTATACCTATTTCCAGGAGTTGGGACTGGCGCATTTCCTAGCTGTTTCGGGCTACCATTTTTACTTCTTGCTTGGAATACTGATGATCCTGCTCTTTCTCTTAGGAGTCATGAGCCCATATCGGGAGTGGATTATCCTTGCAATATTGGCACTATATCTCGTCTTGGGGGGCTTCCAGATATCTGCTCTCCGAGCCTTTATCATGAGTGCTATTCTGCTCCTTGCCATCATATATCAGGGCAGATTTCACGCCCCTTCGGTCTGGTGTCTGAGCGCTTTCATCCTTCTGCTTTGGAATCCCTGGCTCCTTTTTCAGGCAGGATTTCAACTATCCTTTCTTGGCTCACTCCTTATCATGGAGCTTGGGCATCAGCGCGGGGGTCTCTATCTAATGTCCATCCCCATGATGGCGATTTCTTCGGGCTATTTCCATACCATCCAACCCTGGAGCATCCTCACCATCAGCATCTTTTCTCCTTTGCTAGCACTCTTTTTTATAGGTGCCTGGCTGAGTTTGCTGAGTGCGGTAGTCCCTTTTCTGCCCCTGGCGTGGATCCTCGAAAAAGCATATGATTATTTTTACTGGCTTCTGCATCAGTTTCAAAGCCTTCCCTGGAGCTATCGTTTTGTTTCTATTCCCGGACTTTCCACCTGGAGTCTCGTCTATGCCCTCACTTTGCTGGGATGGATCTTATACCTGCGCTTCTGGGAAAAGGAAAAACAAAAAAACCTGCAAAAAATCACCCTCACCCTTTGTTTGCTTCCTTTGTTGCTCATATTTATTCCTTCCCATCATCCAAAACATCTGGAAGTAAACTTTCTGGATATTGGGCAGGGAGATGCCATGTTCATCCAATTGCCCGAAAAGATAAACATCCTTATAGACGCAGGCCCCGGAGCAGACAAAAAAAGCACTTGGGATCCGAGTCGAAAAAAACTCTTACCCTTTCTACGCTCCCGAGGAATCAACAAAATTGACTACGTCATACTCAGCCATTTTCACGACGATCATTACGGAGGTCTAAAAACCGTCTTCGAGCATATTCCCCAAATCGACACATTCATTTATCCCGCCTGGAAATCCAGCGAAGCCCTGGAGTTTGAAAAATTCTACCAAAGCTTTGGCAGAAAAGCCAAACGCTCAGAAGCCATTTGCGTAAATAAGCCTATGCTCCTGGGTGTTGGCAGTAGTTCGCTTTGTTTTAACGGTCCCCCTTGCGATCCAGAAATACTGTCCAAATTCAACGAAAACGATCGCTCCCTGGTACTTCAGCTTAAATATGGAAGCACTTCCATCCTGTTTACAGGAGACATGGAAGAATTAAGCGAAAGCGACTTACTTTCCCGATATGGAAGTCAGGTCCCATCCACGGTGCTAAAAGTAGCCCACCATGGCAGTTCAAGCTCCAGTAGTGAAGCCATGTTGGATGCCATTCAGGCGAGATATGCAGTCATTTCCTGTGGGAAAAACAATCGCTTTGGGCATCCTTCCATGCAAACCCTAAAACGCTTGCAAGATCGCAATATCCCCTGTTATATCACCCATGAAACAGGAAATATCCTTTTACAGAGCGATGGCAAGAATCTTCGCTGGCACCTCAGCATCGAACACTAATTCGTGGTATAATGGCATAAAACTTAAATAGAGGTGTGCAAAATGGAAGAAACGAACAACAAATTTGAAGCACTGCGCAAGCAGGTGCAATATAAGACAAGACTGGCATGGACTCAGCAAAACAACGATCGCATCATGAGCTTTGCCGATGAGTACAAAAAATCACTCAATGCTGGCAAAACCGAACGAACTTTTATCAAATACACCGAAGATATCCTGATGAGCAAAGGTTTTCAAAAACTTCAGGATCAGGTGAGTGAAGTAGCTCCATTGCAGGATCGCAAACTCTATCGTTCCATTAAGGGCAAAGGCATCATGGCTTTTATTGGAGGTCGCCAATCCATCAGCCAGGGCATCAACATCGTCGCCTCCCACGTAGACTCCCCTCGTCTTGATATCAAACAAAACCCCCTCTACGAAGACAGCGGTTTTGCCTTTCTAGACACCCACTACTACGGAGGCATCAAAACCTACCAGTGGCTCAACATCCCACTTGCCATCCACGGAGAAATCATCCGAAAAGACGGATCCCGCCTTAGCATATCCATCGGAGAAAGCTCCTACGACCCCATTTTTGCCATCTCCGACATCCTCCCCCATCTGGCACGTGACTACAAAAGCAAGCCCGTCGGCGAAGTCTTCAAAAACGAAGCCCTCGACCTCATGATCGGCAGTCTTCCCATCGAGTTTAACGAAGACGAAAAAGATGCCATCAAGCTCAACATGCTCCAAATCTTAAACCACAAATATGGGCTCATCGAAGAAGATTTCCTCAGTGCAGAGCTTGAAATCGTTCCCAGAGGAGAAGCCCTGGATATGGGCCTGGATCGAAGCATGATTCATGGCTATGGCCAGGACGATCGCATCTGCTCCTTTTCAGCCCTTCGCGCCCTGGTGGACATGAGAGAAACTCCCGACCTCTGCTCCATGGTTATCCTTCTCGACAAAGAAGAAATTGGTTCCGAAGGAAATACGGGTGCCAAAACCCATGCTATCGAAGAATTTGTCGAAGATCTTATTCAACTTTCCGGAGAAAAAGTAAGTGTCAACAAAGTCTTTGGCAAATCCAGCGTCCTCTCTGGCGATGTTAGCGCTGCCCTGGACCCCCATTTCAAAGATTGCTTTGAAGAAAAAAACACCGCTAAGTTCCATCGTGGCGTAGTGATCAACAAATATACCGGCTCGGGTGGAAAAGGGGGATCTTCCGACGCTTCTGCCGAATTTATGGGTAGAGTGCGACAGCTTTTCGCCCAGCACCAAATCGTATGGCAGACTTCAGAGCTTGGAAAGGTCGATGTGGGTGGTGGCGGAACTGTTGCCAAATACTTTGGCGAACGAGGGATGGAAGTGGTGGATTGTGGTCCTGCCCTTCTTTCCATGCATGCTCCCTATGAAATCAGCTCCAAAGCTGACCTTTACGAAACCTATCGCGCCTACCACGCCTTCCTGCAAAGCTTTAAATAAACGCATTCCCAGGGAGGGGCTCATCCCCTCCCTTTTTGTTAGGAGCAACTTATGCAAATAGTCGATAAAACTATCTCGATCAGCGAACTTCAAATCATGGCAGAAAACTCCTTTGGCGAAATGGTCAAAGCCGTGGTGGATCTCGATAAAGGTCTTATGGCAGTAGATGCATTAATGCATGCTGATCTTGAAAAAATCCTGCTCGAACATGACTCGGAGCAGTCCCAGCTATGGGGGATCAACCTGTATCCATTTGAAAGTAAAGAAGATTGGATTGAATTCGACTCCATGATCAATATACGTCCATGGGCAAACAACCGTAGTAGATCGGTCGAAGATCCCATGCTCAGAGATAAGATTACTCAACTGGTGCAAGGCTTGGTACAAGCATGAGTTTTGTGCATAAAGATTTAGCAGAGGGTCGATGGAAAACCTTCAGTTTTTTAGAGCAGATGGCTAATGTCGGTAGCGAAGTGGAACGTACGATGTCACGCAAGAGAGAAGATCGGGCTGACATGGCACAAAAAGCTTTTGAAAGGGCCCTGGAGCTTTTGGATCTCACCATCCAGGACCCTAAAAATCGTACACGACTCAGCGAATTATGTCGTCTGAGAGAAGTATTGGTGGACTACTTCATGTATTCCAACCAATATAAGTCCTCCGACAAGCTATGGCACAACTATTTCTATGCTTTTGCTTATGCTGCTCAGATGCAGCGTCATCGAAAAGATTTGATCCAATCCGACCAAATAGGCTTAATATAGCTGTATAGCACAAAAAACAAGAACGAATTGATTCCGCTGTGAATCAAATTGAAAGGAACGATCACAGGAAGTAGCAAGCCTTTGACCACTTCTACTGGAACCTTCGCATAGATGGGAGTCACCAGCAGGTTGGCTGGTATCATCACCAAAGCTCGAGCAATAGTTGCCAAAGCCAGGGCTAGCACAAGCCAGTGCACCTGTTTTCTTTTTCGGGCAACCAGGCAAAACACCACCACATAAGCTGACGAGGCAATGAAATGCATCAAAGTGCCCCATAGGCCACCCTGTCCACGAATCAAACTGTACAATACAGCTTTTATGCCCACCGACACGATACCCCAAACAGGTCCGAAGCCAATGCCCACCAAAAGTAGAGGAACATCACCTGGGGCATACAAAAGATAGGGAGCCGCAGCCATTATGGGAAAAGCCAGCAAAAGCTCCAAAACCACAGCAAAAGATGTCAAAATTCCAACAAACGTAACCAAGCGCGTCTTAATCACAACATACCTCCTCGAAGCAATATTGCTCCAAGGGCTGGGGGGCGTATATTCAGATATACGTCTTCTTCCATCCAGACTTTACTGTCGGTACCGGAATCACACCGGTTCAGCTTTCGCTCGCGGACTCTTACCGCCGGTCGGGAAACTCACCCTGCCCTGAAGACCTTTCCCACTATACCCCAACTTAGAAAAAAATCAATATTGAGACGGAGGAGAGCTTCAATCTACTCGACTAATTGAGGATCTTTGCTCCCATTAGACGGTATTTTGAATATCTTATCTTCGTCAGATGCATATATCGAACCATCAATAACATTAATTAAGTCATATCGATTATCGGAAATTTTAGTTAGCTTACTTCCGTCAGTGCGTACTTTAAATATTTTTCCGGATTCCACGTAATCCTTATTTTCAGAATAATCCAGGAAATAAATCCAATCTCCATGAACATTCATAAAATTAACAAAGTAGCTTCCACGAAGATTTTCTCTTGAATCTGAGTTGTAGCCGTAAATCTTCGTGCGCTTTGTTCCGTCACTACGAATTTTATAAAAACTGAATTCATCACTTTGATTGACATAGTATATCCATCCATCCACCACATTAATAGGACCTGCATCATCTTCGCATATTAGTGTGCGTTGGGTTCCATCAACATTAATTTTGTATATCCCCTCACCATCAGGATTACTAAAATAAATCCAACCATCATAGACATTTATATCAGTTGCTTTATCTTTGCTTAATTGAGTTCGCTGGGAGCCATCGGTACGAATCTTGAAGATACCGGTCTCTACCTCTTCCCTATATATATCAAGATCAAGCAAGGTATAATAGATCCACCCATCCACGACATTGATGAAACCAGCCAAATCAGAATTCAACATAATACGCTCAGAGCCATCGGTACGAATCTTGAAGATACCGGTCTCTTCCTTTCCGCTGTAAATATCAAGCACTGAATAATAGATCCATCCATCTACGACATTGAGAAATAAACCAGGTTCATCACTGATTTTTACACTCTCTTTTTTGGTTTTGATATTTTTCTTCCACAAAGAACCCTCCTCGTTCTTCGAAGTATTGAAAAAAAACCAATCACCTTCTTTTGCAACAAAACCATAATTTAAAATGTTTCCCACGGTATTCCCTCGAGCATTGGCTTGATTATTACTATAAATGCCAGCTGTGCAACTACTGAATACACCAACTGAAATCAAAACTAGAAACGTGCTCATTCCAAATCGCTTCATATCAGCCTCCACCAGGATCTAGTGTTCTAATTATACCTTCTAGCCTCTTGATACAGGAACTTATATACTATAGTTTAATTGTATTTCAAAAAAAAAAAACAACTTTCCGTCTGACTCCATAATTTTTACGCAGGTTTGACGCAAAGATTCCGCAGTTGGGGAGTAGCATTATTCCTCCATCGGGGTTAGAATGAAGACAAAAGACGCAAGGAGTGAGGATGCAGGAAGCAATATATCTAGCGGATGACGAAAAGAATATTCGCGATGTGGTCAGGCAATTCCTGGAAAGCGAAGGCTATCTCGTAAGTGCTTTTCAAGATGGAGAGAGCTTGTGGCAGGCCTTTCAGGAAAAACCCTGTGATTTGGTGATATTGGATATCATGATGCCAGGGCTGAGTGGTTTTGACATCTGTCGAAAGCTTCGCGAAATCAGCACTGTGCCCATTATCATACTCACTGCCAGAGAAAGCGACCTGGACTATGCCACCGGAATCAACCTGGGTAGCGATGACTATTTCACCAAGCCTTTTTCTGCCATTTCCCTGGTCATGAGAGTAAAAGCCATCTTACGCCGTATAGCCTATGAAAAGCAGAGCCCTCGATCCTCTTCAATGCGTATCCTGAGCCAGGGAGATCTAAGCCTGAACCTCGACAGCAAAACAGCCAGCCTGGCAGGAAAACCCCTGGATCTTACTCCCAATGAATACCATCTCCTTGCTTATCTCATGGAACATCAGGGAAAGGCAGTGTCCCGGGACGAATTGCTCAATCAGGTCTGGGGCTATAACAACGATATCGAAACCCGCGCAGCTGACGACACCGTGCGAAGGCTTCGAAAAAAAATCATTTCCAGCAACAGGATGATCGAAACAGTTTGGGGTTTTGGTTTTATACTAAAACAACGAGGAGATGCCCCGAGTGAGGAAAAATAAGAAAACCAGCATCAGAACTCACATTCTATCCACCATCCTGGGATTAATCGCCATGATATTTCTCCTCTTTTTGTTGGTTTTCAACCTTTTCATGGGAGACTACATCCAAAGCATCGTCAGGCAGGAGCTAAACCAAATTCAACAGCATGTAGACAAAGAGCAAAACCTGCTTCAACGAGATCCTCCCCCGCCTCCCTGGCCAAATACCAAACAAAACTTCCCTGTGCCTCCTCCTGATGTCAGAAAAGTCCCTCGTACTCCCATGAGCAAAGCAGATTTGATGATAATCAGCGATGACTGGTCCATGGTCTTTCCCAGCGCTGATATGACCTTTGCCAGAAACTATCAGGAAGCCAACGACATTTTGCAGGAACTTCAAAAAAATCAAAATTCCCTCGACTCCAAAGAAATAATGCGCATCAAAGCTCAAGGTAGAGAATACTATTTTATTTCATTCAAAATCATCTCCAAAGAAGAGAAAGAGCCCGTTTACTTTCTCTACTACATCGACATGAGCTCCCTGCTTTCTTTTTCGTATCGCATCAATCAATCGCTTCTTCTCATTATGGCTCTGATCGCTCTATTAGCCATTGCTCTTGCCTTTTTTCTCTCAGGATTGATCGCACGTCCCATACGGGAACTCACCCAATTTGCCATCCGTCTGGGCAAAAACGACTACACCCCCAATCCTGGTATGTATAAAGATCAGGAGCTGTCCGATCTGGCGGAAAGTATGAACAAGTCAGCCAAACAACTTGAAACCTACGACAAGGAGCAACGAAACTTTTTTCAAAACGTTTCTCACGAACTCCGCACCCCTTTGCAATCGATTAAAAGCAATGCAGAAGGAATCCAATGCAAGATACTGGACCCTTTTGCCTCCAGCGATATTATTTTACAGGAAAGCAATCGTTTGAATGAGCTGGTGGACGATCTTCTCTACAGCTCCTATATCGAGAGCACCTTCAACTCCATGAATCCTCAGCTTTGCGACCTCAGAGAACTACTTTCCTCCTGCGCTGAACGTCAGCGAAATACTGCCACCCTTCACCATATCCACCTGAGCTTTGACTTCGACTCCGACCCAGTGATGATGAAATGTGACGAAAAAAGACTGTCCCGCGCTTTCTCCAACCTGATCTCCAATGCCTTGCGCCATGCCAGGTCTTCCATCACCCTGACTTGTAAAAAAGATACCAGACATATCACTCTGACCTTTACCAACGATGGAGAAGGCATCTCGGAAGCAGATCTTCCACATCTGTTTACCCGTTTTTACAAGGGGGTTCGAGGTCATCATGGCATCGGTCTTGCCTTGAGTAAAACCATCGTTGAACAACACGGGGGAACGATTCAAGCCCTAAATACCCCACAGGGAGCCAGCTTCATCCTTCAGTTTTCTGCCTGAACTCTGCGGGTTTTTTGCCTCATCTTTACGGAGATCTTTGCTCGTTATCCTTATAAACTCTTAATAAATCACGATTTAGGAGGTAAAAAAAGGATGAGCAAGTATCGCAACGAATACAAGCACTTGATCCCCCTGGGCGAAGCCATCGCCTGCAGGAACCGCTTAAAAGCCATACTCCGACGAGATCCCCATACTGACGCTTCTGGCACTTATACCATACGAAGTCTTTACTTTGACACCCAGGAAGACAAAGCGCTGTATGAAAAGCTTAATGGAGAGCCTTTCCGAGAAAAATTCCGTCTCCGCTACTACGTTCAAAACTCCAGAATGATCAAACTGGAAAAAAAATGCAAGCATTTCAGCAAATCATCTAAAAGCAGTATCACCCTCACCCAACAGGAAGCGGAAAACATCATCGAAGGGAAGTACCAAAGCCTGGAAAAGCACTCGGAGGCACTTGCCAGAGAATTCTATCTCAAGCTTCGCACCCAGAGGCTACTACCCAAAACCATCGTCGATTATGAGCGTGAAGCCTTTCTCTTCGATCTTTCCATGGTGCGCATCACCCTGGACAGTCACCTGAGATCTTCCTCTCAGATTCAGCATTTCTTCGATCCCAAAGGAGCTTTGACTCCTGTCTGCGACCCAGGCACCTACATTCTCGAAGTCAAATTTAATGAATTTTTACCCGAATTTATTCAGGATCTTGTGCAAATCAATCGTTGTAGCAGCAGTAGCGCTTCCAAATACGCTGCCTGCCGATTATATCACTAATTAAAGGAGAAATCTTATGACATTTAACGACATTTTTAAATCTAGTTTTTTAGAAAAAGTACCAGCCTTTTCCGTAAGCGATACTCTGCTTGCTTTTGCTGGAGCCTTTCTCATAGGGATGTTTATTTATCTGGTATATAAAAAAACCTTTTCAGGGGTCATGTATTCACGTTCATTTAATATTTCACTGGTGGGTCTCACCCTGCTGACCACCTTTGTGATCCTTGCTGTCACCTCCAATATCATCCTATCCCTCGGTATGGTGGGTGCTTTGTCCATCGTCCGTTTCCGAACAGCGATCAAAGACCCCATGGACCTGGTTTTCCTCTTCTGGGCAATAAGCTCAGGCATCGTCCTCGGAGCGGGTTTGCTTCCTCTGGCGGTGGCTGGTTCGGTCGTAATAGGCTTGATGATGATCGCCTTTGCAAGTAAAAACGTCATAGATTCCCCCTATATCGTGGTCATCCACTGCAAAAGCGTGATAGCTGAAGAATCTGCCTTGAGCCTGATCAAAAAAGCTCATCGCAATTATCGCCTTAAATCCAAGTCCGTCTCGTCAGCACAGGAAACCGAGCTTATTGTGGAAATTCGCATCAGAAACAAGAACACCGACTTCATCAACGATTTATCTCAGATGGCAGATATCAGCCATGTATCCATGGTCAGCTACAATGGCGAATACGCCCTTTAAGGAAGATAAACCATGAAAAATCATATCCTGATTGGACTTCTTTCCCTTCTAATGCTGACTTATACCTTTGGGCTAATGCTAGCATTTCCAAGCTCAGGCACAGGAGCCGTCAACGTGTATGGCAAGGAGTATGTTGAAAAATACTTTAAAACGGATGAAATCATGCAAGTCCATATTCAAATGGAAGAAAACGACTGGAAAAGCATGACTGAAAATGCTATCAAGGAGGAATTTGTCGAAGCCAGCGTGACCATCAACGGAGAGCTCTTTCCTCTGGTGAAAGTCCGCCCCAAAGGAAACTCCAGCCTGCGCTCCGTCGCCAATGGAAAAAACAAACGTTTCAGCTTCAAACTCAATTTCGACAGCCTGGTCAAAAATCGCACCATGGCAGGTCTAACCCAGCTAAACCTCAACAATGGGTTTTCAGACCCTTCCTATATGAGAGAATACCTTTCCTATCGCATTTTTGAAAAGATGGGAGTACCTGTGCCTGCCTGCAGTTTTGCCAAAGTGTTTGTAAATGAAGAATACTTTGGCCTCTTCCTCGCGGTGGAAAGCATCCTCGAGCCCTACCTGGAAAGAAACTTCGGAGATCTCACGGGCACCTTGTATAAATCGACAGGAAATACCTTGCAATATACTGGAAACAGCGCTACGGACACCCGTGGCATGGAGGTCAAAGTCAATAAAAAACACTCCGACACCAGCGCATTAATGGCTATGCTCAAAGCCCTGAACCAGGGAGGAGATATCGAAAAACACCTCGACGTGGACGGGGCATTGCGATATCTGGCAGTCAGCACCGCTTTAGTCAATTTTGACAGCTATCAGGGAAATTTCGGTCACAATTACTATCTCTATGAACTGAACGGGAAATTCACCATCCTGCCCTGGGATCTGAACATGGCTTTTGGAGGCTTCAACTTTGGAGGAAGCTTCAGCAAAGTGTTTATAGATGAGCCTACTCAAGGTTCAGTAGCGCAACGACCCTTGGTGGCAAAACTTCTGGAAAACGAAAGCTATCGTGAAACCTATCACACTTACCTCAAAGAAGTAGCTGAAAAATTTCTTTCCGAAGACTACTTGCAAAGAGAAATCAACCAAGTCTCGCAACTTATTGCTGAGGAAGTAAAAAACGACCCAAGCGCTTTTTATACCTACGAGCAGTTTCAAAACAATATCCAGCCTTTGAGCGAGCAAATCAGCCTGGATCAAAGCATCAACAAGAGCAACGACCCTGATCTTGCTTCAGGAGATTTTCGCATGGCTTCGCGAAGCGTTCCCAATCTATTGACCCTTGCAAGTGCTATGCAGGACACCATAACTCAACAACTTTCCGGAGAACACCCTTCCACCAACAACGGAGAAGGAATGGGCGGAGGAATGGGTGGTCGCGGGTTCGGTGAAGGCAAAGAAGGTCGTCCTGAGGGTGGCATGGAACGTATGCCTGGTCAAATGGCACCCCCTGGTATGGAAGGTCGGATGCCAGGTGATCGCAAGCTGATGGAAGAGCTTAGACAGGATATACAAGCCTCCGGAGGTATCATCACCGAAGATATCAAAAAGAAAGCCCTGGACGCTGGTTTGCCCGAAGAGATGTTGGAAATGATAGCCAACGCTCCAGTACCCATGCCAGGAATGGAAGGTATGCCTGGAGGTGGCTTGGAGGGTATGCCTGGTGGTCCACCCGAAGGAGGTTTTCCTCCAGAAGGAGAGGGGGGAATGCCCAGAGGCCCGGGAAGTCAGAGACAGCAAATGTCTGGTACTACTCAGAGCAACAACATATGGCTCCTCATCATCAGCGGACTCCTACTCTTACTCATGGTGCTATCAGTCAAACTATTCCACCGCAGAAACTGAGACAAAGGGACTTGAGACAGATACTATGGTTCATGTCAAGCCTAAAAAGGATTAAGTTAAAACCATGGGTCG
>DAOSES010000021.1:0-42494 GCA_035363255.1 Caldisericia bacterium
CTCCTTATACTTATACTTTAGTATACGGAGTTTACACAAAAATAATTATAGACCCATCGTAGCTGAAGGAATGAACTCGAAGCAAAGGATCGGTCACTTGCGTCAAACGTCCTTTTTCGTCATAGTCAAAATTGCTTTCCAGCAGGAGAGGATCGGTCATTTGTTCCACCTGATTGCGTACATCATAGACCCATTCGGTCACATGCGTCAGGGGATCTTCAAAGGAGGTCATATTGCTGACTTCATCGTAAGTGTAAAAGCGTTCATAGCCCAGAGGGCTTTTACTACTGATCAGGCGTCCGAGGAGATCGTATTCGTATTCGGTGCGTTGATCCAACTCATCAATGAAAGCCGTGAGTTGATTGGAAATGTCATATTCCATTTCTACTTCCTGATTCAGGGCATTGCGTCGTTTTACCAGATTGCCAAAGCCATCATACCAGAATTGCGTGCTTCGGTTTCCTGGCAAAGTGATCTGACTCAGCTGATCCCGCTCGGTATAGCTGAGGGTGGTTTCCCGGAGCTGGATGTCTTTGATCTTGGTCAGACGGTAGGCGGCATCGTATTCATACTGAACGGATTGCTCCAGAGCATTAGTGGCTTTCTTCAAACCTCCGAAAGGATAATATTCATAGCTGGTTTCGGTTTGCAGAGGACCCTGCACCGAAACCAATTGATAGGCATCGTTGTAATTCATGTTCCAGGTGGCTCCCCGGGGGTTGGTCATTTCGGTGAGGAAGCCTTCCTTGTTCCAGACAAAACTGCTGATTCCCTCGAGGGGGTCTTCCAGTTCCACCAGACGGTTCAGGGCATCGTAGCGCATTTTGGTCACTTGTCCCAGGGGCGTGGTGACTTGCTGAAGCCGTCCGAGGGTATCGTATTGATAAGAAGTGGTTTCTTCTTTGGGATCGGTCAGGGCAATGAGCCGATTCAGGGTATCGTATTGCATGCTCATGGTGCGTCCCAGAGGATCTTCAACTTCCACCAGGCGCCCTGCCGCATCGTAGCTATAACTAGTGATATTTCCCAGGGCATCTTCGGCTTCACTGACCCGTCCGCAGGCATCATAACGATAGAGGGTGCTGCTTTCATCGGGGCGGGTGATGGACGCTAATTGTCCCTGGGCGTTGTAGCTGAGACCAATGCTCTTGCTACCCACCTGGGGAACGGTAACCGTAATTTCCGTGGGGCGACTCAGGGCATCGTAGGTAAAGGCGGAAATCCTTCCTGCAGGGTCGGTCACCTGCATCAAACGACCCCAGGCATCGTAATCCCGATCCACCACTCGATTTAAGGCATCGGTGACGGTATCGATATAGCCGTAGCTGTCGTGGGTAAAGCTCGTGACCGCAGGACTGCCTTCCAGATACGGTCGGCTGATGGACTGGATTTTTTTATCCTGGGCATAGCTGTAAACGGTTTCTCGTCCCAGAGGGTCGGTGATTTTGGCAATCTGATCGCCATCCAGGGTATACTCATATTCCCAGGTGTTTTCTTCCCGGTCAGTATAGCTGGTGGGTTTGTTCCGACTGTTGTAAGTCCAGGAGCTGGTATAACCGTCGGCATCGGTCAGGGAGGTGAGATTGCGATCTTCGTCGTATTCAAAGACTTGCTCTCGACTATCTTCTCCTGCCCCACAGCCCCGGATTCGTTTCACATTGGTGGAAGCTCGTTCTGAATCAGGGAAAAATGCTTTTACACTCAGGCTCGGATCCAGAATAGATGCAAGGGAACCTTCATGGTAGTATTCAAACACTGTGTCGCGAAGTAGGGGATCGGTGACTGTGGAAGTTTGTTCTTCCAGATCTCGCACTAAAAAGTATTCCTCTTCGCAGGAATTGGCTACAGAGGTTACAACGGGTGAAGAAGAGGTGGGATCATACGAAAAGTTAACCAAAGGCATCAGGGTAGTGGAAAAAGCCCGGTTACCTTTTCCTAAAGAGCTTGGTATAGCTTGTTTCACTGCCACTAGACGATCTGCCAGATCATACTCAAAAAAGAGACTTTCCTGAAAAGCATTTTCATATTCCACCAGGCGATCGTCCTGATCGTAAACATATAACTCTGCTCTCCCTGGAGTGGTGTCATCCCATTCCTGCTTCATGGTCAACCGATCATAAGCATCCCAGGTAAACTGAATCGAACGAGCTGAATTCCCGTCTTCAATCGAAATCAGTTTTTCCGGCTCAAGACTGGAACGAAGATAGTTTAGTTCCCCTCCCTGAGCGGAAGTGATTTTTCGTAAATAGCCATCGGTGCCATGATAAAAGTAACTGATATCTCCTGTTTTGGAGCGTACTTCATATTGATAGTCGATACTGGCCTGGGCATGATAATATAAACTCCAATCACTCAGACTCGAAGCTGCATATTGTGTTTGCTGTTGCGATTGGTCGGACCAGGTGGCTGCAAATCTAATCTGAGCTCCATTGGATGCCACCATGATAACCCCCTCATCGGGAACTCCGGGTTGGGTGGGATTAGGAATGATTAAGCGATTGTCCGAGACACTGCTTAAGCCTGAGTTAGAGGCTCCAGTCACACTCACGGTAAGGGAGGCGGATTCCTTTAAACATCCAGAGCCCCCAAGCCCCAGACCAAAATTATTTCCTCCGAGGGTAATTTGGAAGTTCCCATTTTTGGGGTTGACAATGTAGGAGAAATCCTGAAAAGAAGCTCCAATAATCCCAATATCTTTGGTATTCTCCAGCTCTCCTCCCACGCCAGGATCGGGCAGAGGATAGGTGACAGCGATAGGAAGACTGGAAAGGGCAGCTCTTCCACTACTGGGTTGAAGTACAAAAAACCAGTCATCAGCAGCATAGTTGGGATATTCTTCTTGATTCACCGGAGTGCTGATCAGGGGAGAAATATCCACTAAAGGCTGGATCCCGCTTCCCTGGGTACTCAGATGCAAGAAAGGATAATTCTGGGGTCCGGGAGGAGAGAGAGTGAGCCCTACAGGATCGGGATCCTCGGAGGGAAGATACACGTCCAGGGCTGTATTGGGAGTTAAGTCCTGATTGCCCAGCTCGGGAGGATTCAAGGCAGGAAATACATAACTTTCGGAAAAGGTGGTGGAATAAAAAGAATTCAGAGAATTAAAGCCAATCTTTGGACCAGGCCAATTCGGAGGAGGAAAGGGGTAAGGAAAGTAAAGGTCGCCTCCTCCAACTTTCTGACAATACGGAGTAAGGGTGGATCTTTCTTCTCGCAGGAGCAGAAAGCTTTGAATGATATTGTTCACATCACCGGTACGTTTTACAAAGACTGCACGTCCTGGAATCAGGACAGGCGGAGTAATCTCATCATGGTAATACGAGCCTCCCAGGGCAGGATCTCCTGGGATGCCCACCACCGTATATTTAAGCAACAGAAGGGGCAAGTCAGCCTGGATCACCCCATTGGGACTTTGAGCTGCTACAGGAATTGAAAGGTGAACTCCGAAATTGTTTTGAGTTCCCTGATGCCAGGCTTGAGCCAGGCTGGTAATGTTAATACTGCGCAAGCTTCGCTGAGTACCTGTGTCCAGATCCCAGGTGGCCGTTCCGGAAACTGCTCCACTGAGCGTGGGCAGGTTTTGGGAAGATACGGTGCGGGGATCCCAGACCGAGGTAATGGCTTTGGCTTGCACGTCAAAGGGGCTGAGTAGATCGTCTTCATGGGTACTGACCAATTGGACGGAAGTCAGGGTGGCATCCGGAGGGATCAAGTCGCGTAAATCCGGATAGCGCAGATAGACAGAACTTTGCACCGTTTGCCCTCCGCTGACATAATGATAGAGCGTCATCACCTCGCTGCTGCCCTGACCTCCATTGGTAAAGGAGGATCCTGCGGCATACAGGGCGGTGGATAGCGGAGTGGGAGGGGGAGGAGGATTCAGCATCAGAGACTGAGCTTGCACCCGATCCTCGATCTCTTCCCAGCCACCTTTCCCTCTTCGGTGAATGGGATAGGGAAAGCTCTGGATATATCGAACTCCATCAGGACGGATCCAGGTTTTGGATCGTTCCGTCCGACTGGAGGTAATTTCAAGGGGCACCTTGGGACGTTCTTTACGATTCCTCGGAGGAGGAGACTCCCGAGGGGAACGAAGCATTATCCCTGCTTTTTGGCTTGGGGGGGGGTATTAACTGCATAAGTCAGAGGCAGACTTCCCATGAGGAGGGAACACACACAGATACAACTCACAAACAATTTACCAGCTTTCATTTCTTCTCCTTTTGTTCTAAACATCTTAAAATAATGGAAAAACAAAGAATCAGATACGGTAAAGCCTTTTGATCTGCTGATCGACAAGATAAACTCACCTATACGATATAGTACCGCACGAAGTTTATTGTAATCAATTGCAGTGTAGTGTCAAGATGTTAAAGATATGATACAATAAGCAGAGTGTACGAGGTAGGAAGATTCGATTTTGCTGTTATTTTGAATACAATATAGCTTAAACAAGCAGTTTGGGTAAAGGATGGAAAGATGAACAACAATCAGTTACGATCAAGTGCAAGATCTTTAACCCTCCGTATCCTAAGCATTTTTCTTGCTCTGTGTTGCTGGAGCGTCTTCTTTTCATATCCTGCTGGTATAATTCCAGCCTTTGCAAGAGCTGATCTTGACCCTCGTATTGATGTAAGTCTTCATGTCAGTTCCAGCTTTATCCTGGTGTTTCAGGGTTCTTGTCTGCTTGAGGGTGCAGACCCCTTAGTTCTTGCCAAAGAGCATGAAGCTTTTTTGGAGTGGCTCAACTACCGAAGCGTTTCTTACGAAGTGGAACATACGATGATGCATACTTTAAATGCCTTGGTTGTTCGCCTCAACCACTGTGATATCCCCTATATTAAAGATTACCCGACTTTAAAGCTGATTATACCTTATCAAAGTCACTTGAAACCTGCCCGAGGTTTTGCAATGAATCGTTTTTATCCTCAAGCAAACAATACCCCAAATCCCTGGACAGGAAAGGGTATTCGGGTTGGAATTGTGGATACTGGTATTAACACTCAACACCCCGAACTCCTTGGAAGAGTGGTGGGAGGTAAAAACTTCGCCCGTCCAGAGGGATCATATGAGGATTATGGCTTCCATGGCACCTTTGTTGCTGGAGTAATGGGAGGTAAGGGAAAAGACCCCTTCTTGAAAGGAGTAGCACCTGATATTGAGTTCATGTCCTATGTGGTTTTTAAAGATTACCGATACCCTTCTGTCTCGATTTTGCCAGCTTTGGATCAGGCAGTCAAGGATCAATGCAAAATAGTGCTTTTGGCCTTGGGAGGAATCAGCACTGACTACAGCCCAGAACAGGAGCTCATGCTGAATGCTTTAAAACTAATGAAAGAGAGTAAAATTGCAGTCATCACTTCTGCGGGTAATCTTGGAATGCCACTGCAAAAAAGACCCTCTATCATTTTGCCGGGCTCCTCTCCGGATGTCTTGACCGTAGGGGCTTCTGACGATCGAAAATGGCTCCGACTTGAACTGGAAAATCTTCAAAAGGAAAAAAAACTGTGTCAAGCTCAATTTGCTTTGCCTGGACTTACTTTTCCATCGTCTTTGAAAGCTTCGGTTTTGGTAGAAGCTGGATATGGTAGAGAAAACGACTTCTTATCAGCCAAAAAACAAATGCAAGATCCCACAGCATCATTTATTGCCCTGATCCACCGAGGTCCCAAAAGAGACCCCCTCACCTTTTATGAAAAGATGGAAAACGCAGTGGAAGCTGGAGCAAAAGCCATTTTATTCGTCAACTATCCTGGGTATGAGCTTACTCAGCCCAGCCTGATGCAGGAAAGAATGGAGTTGGATTGGTTTAAAACCTATGTTCCCTCAGCTATGCTAAGTTATGAAGATGCCCTAGACTTTCTTGAAACTCCATCCCATTGGAAATTGTTTTCTTCTTTTTCTCAAACCTTGCTCAGTTTTGATAGTTCCTGCGGTTCTTTGTCCGATTTGGCATTTAAGCCCGATCTGATCGCTCCAGGATCTGAGATTTTTTCACTTATCAACCTGGGGTATGGATGGATGTCAGGATCTTCGATATCTGCTGCTTTCGTGGCTGGATCGGTAGCTTGCCTTATGCAGGCACAGCCTGATTGGTCCATCGATCAAATCTACTCCTCCCTGGTGCATCATTGCGATCCTCTTTTCAACCCCATCAGTGGTCATCCTCTCCCCTTTGAAATGCAGGGAGCTGGAGAGCTCAGACTTGATCAGGCTCTACAAAGCAGTTTGCATATCTCTCCTCTTGCTATCAGGGCAAGCTATCAAGGACAGGCACTTCACCAAACTATCCAGATCATCAATTCCAGCAATCAAGCCCTCAAAGAAAAACCCAATGCTGTTTTTATTCTTAGAAACTCTCTTCAAGATAATCCATGCAAACTAACCTTCCATCCAGAGCAAGTAAGCATCCCTGCCAATGGCAAAGTAGAGCTGGAGCTTATCTTTGAGCTCGAAAATTCTTCCTACAAGGAAGATCGCATTGAAGGATGGATAAATGTGGCAGATCTGGCTCTTCCATTTGTTTTGGATTTGCCTAAGAAAAACAGCTCCTTTGCCCCTATTCAAAACTTCACTCTTAACACCTCTCAATGGGATTTTTCCGAAAATTCCTCAGTTTATCCCATCGAAATATCTTTTCAATTGATCAAGGGAAGATATTTCAAATCTCAACGTTATGGTGATTTTTTTCTCACTATGGCTGAAATTGATATTGTATTATTGGACAAACAAGGTCTAAATTGGGGCACCTGCTTTGCTTCCAGGGAGTGCTACCCTGATACCTACCAGTTAAAACTCTCCCGCTTGTTGATTGACCGTCAAACCATTCCCCCCGAGGGTTCTTATTATTTGATGCTTCGATATTGGGCGTACGATATGGACGGGAAGGGAGCTTTTGTATATCACAAAGAGTCCATTGCCATTGAAATTCTGCATTCACCAGATCCTGCCACCGATATATCCTGGAGAGCCTTTCAAAAGCAAATGCTCAATAAAAAATTCACTATTCAGCTTCTTCCCAGCCATCCGGTCAAACTAAAAAAGTTTTTGGTTGAATACCGTTTTGATCCCAAAAAACTAAGCTGTCAATCCATTGAAATCCTTTCTTTAAAGGGTTTGGGTGCCTGCCAGGCAGAATTGGTACGTATTGGCAACAATGCAGATGGGATTATCTACGCTGAATGGTCTTGCCCAGAAAACCAAAGCATCTCTATCCCGGCAAATTATCCACTGCTTGAATTTGGTTTAGTTGGCTTATCCACTGGCAAAGCTGAGATTTTTGTCAGCAAACTCTATGGAATCGATGAAAACAATGAGTCTATTAGTTTCCGTTTTCCAGGATTTACTTGTCAACTCTATTCTTCTGATTTTCTCCGTGGCGATCTCAACGAAGATGGAGTGGTAGATCAGAAAGACTGGCAAATCATGGACCAAGCTTTTGGATCTTTTTATCTTGATCCAGGCTTTGATCAACGTGCTAATATCAACAATGATGCCTGGGTAAATCTATTGGATATGACTTGTTTGGCTGAAGAATCTTAACTTAGTCATTGATTCCTGGCTTACTCTGAATAGAATGCTAAAGGTATGATGGAAATAATGGGTGAGTTTACCGTGTTTGATGAGGAGCAGATGATGCAACTTGGAAGAAGCTTTTCCTGCTTTCTTCAAGGAAATGAAGCTGTGGCACTAAATGGCACCCTGGGTTCGGGCAAGACTATGTTTACCAAAGGTCTTGCCAAAGGTTTGAACATCAAAGAAGATATCCTCAGCCCCACCTTTGTTTTGCTTCGTGAATACCCTCAGGGAAAATTTCCTCTATATCATTATGATCTTTATCGTCTGGAAGAGCCAAGAGATCTTCAAGACATAGGTTTTTTAGAAAGCTTGCATGTTCAGGGCATCAAAATGATTGAGTGGGCAGAACGCTTTCCCCAACTGATGAATCGTTATGATTGGATGCTTGAATTTAGCATCCCCAGCCCTGACACCAGAAACATTAAGTTTTATGTCTCCTGTTAGACTGCAGGTGCTTGTTCAGACGGTGTTGAAGCAGGCCGTTTTTGCTGTTTTTCTCAACACCACCTACCTTTGCTCTCAAAGCATAATCCTTGATCATCGCTCCGACAATACCTATGTGTACGATTTACGAAACCTGATAGCCCAAGCTGGTCTTGATATATCACTGATTAATGAGTTTTACCTGGTAAATGGTCCTGGCTTCTTTACTGGAATTCGATCTGGAGTCATCATGAGCAAAGCCATTTATCAGCTTAAAAAACCTAAAATGTTCCTGGTATCAACTTTTTCCTATCTTTCAGCACATCTCAACCCAAGACCAGAGCATTATGGCATTCTCATTTGCGGATCTCAACGAGAAGGATATTATCAGGAATATAGAGCCCAGGAAAAAGGAGAAGCCACCATCATCAGCTACAAAACAGCTCAGGAAAAAGCCAAACAGTTTTCCATTTACACTGATCACATGGAGTACAGTATCCAGTGGGGTTTAAGGTATCTCCCCGCTCAAGCAGTTTTTCCTTTAGAATACAAAGAAATCAAGGAGATTAGCGACTTGCTTCCCAACTATCTTCGGCAAGAGGATGATTTGTTTCGATCATGAAACCCAAACTATTTATCCGTCCCATGAATATTGCTGATATCCCCTTTGTTTACCGTATAGAAAAAGAATGTTTTCAGTATCCCTGGCCTAAAAAAGAATTTTTTGTAGAACTGGTACGCAACCGATTTGCGAAATACTTCGTTTGTTTTTTAGACCAACAAATGCTTGGGTTTATTGGGATCTGGATCATCATGGATGAAGCCCATATCGCCAATATTGCAGTAAAAAAGACCTACCAAAAAACAGGTATCGGCAACACCATGATGGAATTCGCTGAAAATTATGCGATAGACCATCGATGCAAGACGATGATCCTGGAAGTAGGAGTTGCCAACCAGGTAGCAGTCAACTTTTATGAGCAACGTGGCTATCAAAAAACACACCTGCGAAAAAACTATTATGCTCATTCCTTTGAAGATGCTTATGAGATGATTAAGGAGTTGAAGTATGCGAATACTGGGGCTTGAGACTTCCTGTGATGACACCTCAGCCAGTATTTATGATACTCATACTGGCGTCTTATCTATGGTCTTGTCCTCCCAGGAACGTTTTCATCAAAAATATGGAGGAATAGTCCCCGAAATTGCCTCTCGCAAGCATCTGGAAGTGCTACCCTGGGTGGCAGAGCATGCTTTATCAGAATCTAAAACCTCCTGGTCTGAGGTCGATCTCCTTGCTGTCACTCATGGTCCTGGCTTGGTGGGATCGCTCCTGGTTGGAGTAGATTATGCCAAAACTTTGGCGATGATCCTTGAAAAACCTATTGTGGCAGTCAATCACCTGGAAGGGCATCTCTTGTCTCCCTTGATTGAAAATTCTGCTATACCTTTTCCTTTCCTTGGTATCATTATCTCGGGAGGTCATACCGAGTTTATTCTGGTGAAAAATTATGGAAAATACCAAAAACTTGCTGAAACAGTCGATGATGCGTGTGGAGAAGCTCTGGATAAATTCGGTAAGTTGATAGGTATTCCCTATCCTGCGGGTCCAAGCATCGAAAAACTTGCTCAAAAAGGTAGGACTGATGCCTTTGCATTTCCTCTTCCCAAAATAAAAAAAAGCTCCCTTGCTCTCAGTTTTTCTGGTCTGAAAACTTCAGCCATGCTCAGTCTTCAATCGCTGGGAGTTAATCCTACTGATCAACAACTTGCCAACCTTACTGCTTCCTATCAAAATGCGTTGTTTCACCAGATAGTGGTAGTATGTAATAGGATTTTAAAGCTCTACCCTGTTAAAGCTATTTCTTTGTCTGGAGGGGTGGCTGCAAATCAGACATTAAGAGATCTTTTATCTCAATCCATAAACCTTCCCTTCTATTTCCCCAGCAGGTCTTTATGTACCGATAATGCCAGCATGATCGCTTTCGCTGGGTATCATCAGTACAGACTCAAAGGTTCGGACTCTCTTCGTTTCCCCGTGCTTTCACGGTTGTCGATAGGTGCTGTGTATCAAGAAACATGCAGTGAGGTGAATGAATGAATCGTCGGTCGATACAGATTTTGGTTTATTGTAGTCTATTTATTGCCTTGAGTATTGTTTTAACACGTTTTGCCAGCTTTAGATTTGTTGTTGCAGGAGTAGAAAATGTTCGAGTGGGTCTCGGACCTTTCCCAATATTGCTTGCAGGCATAATGTTTGGTCCATTATTTGGCGCATTGGTTGGTATTCTTGCTGATATAGCAGGTTTTTTTATGAGTCCCATGGGTAGTTATATGCCTCATTTCACATTAGTCTCCGCTCTGTATGGCTTTATCCCAGGCTTGATGATGTATATCCCATTGCCCCATTCTTTTGATTTTGCAATATCTTTTCGGATCCGCATGATAGCAGGAGTTATTACATCACAGTTTGTGACCCAATGGATCTTATTACCCTGGTTTTTGTTTCTTACTTTTCAAATTCCATGGCAGGTTTCATTGATTCCACGTTATATCACTGCTCCAATTCAAGTCTTGCTATACATAGTGATGACTTTGGCTCTCTTTTCACAGCCTATATTTAGAGTGTGGGTCGTTAAAGATAAAGCAAAGCAAGCTGGAAAATCATCTTGATGTTTGCCTAATTCCTTGTAGAATTATATCGTTTATTGCCCGATGGTGTAACTGGCAACACGCCTGACTCTGGATCAGGAAAGTCAAGGTTCGACTCCTTGTCGGGCAGTTCTTTTATGGCGCCATAGAACAGTGGTTAGTTCAGGGGGCTCTCAATCCCCAGACAGGGGTTCAATTCCCCTTGGCGCTATTTTTTGTTTTTCCCCCACTACTATCCTTTTTTTCCTATCATTCTTGTTTTTTATTAAACTTATACATATAATGTTTACATATTTATAAACATTAAGGATGGTTGTTTACATGTTAGCAAGTGATACCTTTTGGGATAGCTCAGTGGAGGAAATGGCTCAAGGCTATCGTTGGAAAGAAGAGGAAAAACATTTTCAATGCCTCATTTGCGGGCAATTATTTGAAGAAGGAGTGGTGTATCGGTTTGATGAGAGCTATCTCGAAGCAAGTAAAGCTATCAGCAGACACATTAATTCTGAGCACGGTGGAGTTTTTGGTCATTTAATATCTCTGGACAAGAAACTAACTGGTCTGAGTGAGCAACAAAAATCTCTCTTACAGGATTTTTTTGATGGAAAGACAGACGAAGAAATTTTAGCTAAATACCCTGAAATTACCTCAAAATCCACCATTCGGAGTTATCGTTTTAAGTTTGGAGAAAAATTTAAGCAAGCTAAGATTTTTGCAGCTTTAATGATCAATCTTCATCAGGATACAGAGTTTATTCCAGTGCACCGCACTGCTCGAATGGTGGATGACAGATATATGATCAGCCAGGAAGACATTGATAAGCTTCAAAAGACCTATTACAAAGAAGGAGTTTTGCAACGCTTTCCAGTAAAAGAAAAGAAAAAACTCATTGTTCTTCGTTTAATGGCCAATTTGTTTGAAAGTGGGAAAGATTATACTGAAATGGAAATAAATCAGCAAATCAAAGAAAAATATCATGACTATGTGACTATTCGAAGATATCTCATCAGCTATGGTTTTTTGAATCGCACTCCTGATGGTCGAAAATACTGGAAGGAATGGGAATAGGATTCCCATGAAAGAATGGGTTTTAGCCCTTTTGTCATGGTTCGAAAAAGAGCAACGCTCCATGCCATGGAGAGGCTTGAAGGATCCCTATAAAATATTGGTATCCGAGATTATGCTCCAACAAACAAGGGTAGATCAAGCCACTCCTTTTTATCTGAGATTTATAAGCAAATTTCCGACGATATATGATCTTGCTTCTGCCAGTCAGGAAGAAGTTGTAGAAGTTTGGAATGGTCTGGGTTATTATCGTCGTGGTAAATTTCTTCAACAATGCGCTCAAATCATTAGTCAGACTAATCCTATGGTATATCCAGATACTTTTGAAGCCTGGCTAAGACTCCCTGGAATCGGTAGATACACCGCTGGCGCTGTCATGAGCATTGCCTTCAACAAAGCCTGCCCAGCTGTGGATGGAAATGTGGCTCGAGTGATGAGCAGATTTTTGGGGATCCTGGAAGATATCAGCAAAGACTCGACGAAACTGAGTATAGAGATTTTACTCCAAAAAGTATATCCTTTGGATCGTTGCGGAGACTTCGCCCAAGCTTTGATGGAGCTGGGAGCTTGTGTTTGCCTTCCCCAAGCTCCTCAATGCCAGATATGCCCTATTGCTGAGACATGTTATGCTAATTCTCGCAAGATGCAGGATGTCTTACCCCATAAAACCAAAAAAGCACCCCCAATAAAAGAAAGCTGGGGGGTATTGCTCATCAGAGAAGATGACAGTATTATGCTGATTCCAAGAAAGAAAGAAGCTCTACTTGTGGATTTTTGGGGCTTACCCATGATACCAATTGATACCATCCCCACAATGGAGCTTGAATTTTATCAAAAATACCAACTAGGGGTATGTCTACAAGAAATGCTTGTGGAAATTAATCATGTATTTAGTCATCGCCACTGGCATATGAAGGTTTACTCAGCTCAAAGGCTTGCTGTCCATACCGTGCTAAAAGAAGACCAGGAAGATAAAGACATTGACTGTCCGCGAATGGTTAAATATGCTGATTTAAGGCGGATGAATATCGCTAAACCTTTTATTAAGATCTTGGAAAAGGTGGAAAAAAGACAATAAAAAAAGTGCCGAGAGATGGAATTGAACCATCGACACACGGATTTTCAGTCCGTTGCTCTACCGACTGAGCTACCTCGGCACAAAACGGGATCGACGGGATTTGAACCCGCGGTCTCCAGCGTGACAGGCTGGCGTGTTGAACCGCTACACCACGACCCCATATACTACTAAATTTTCAACTCAATCCTTATCGCCATAAGTGGGCGAAACAGGATTTGAACCTGTGACTTCCTCGGTGTAAGCGAGGCGTTCTACCGCTGAACTATCCGCCCTTTTTTACACTTTCAAGTGCCGAGAGTGGGAATCGAACCCACACGGATTTCTCCACACGCCCCTCAAACGTGCGCGTCTACCAATTCCGCCACCTCGGCATATGATACTTAAAAAAAACTAAATTTCAACTCTGGCGTAAAACTGCCAGCAAGAATGTGGAAATGATGAAAATAACCGCAGACCAGCTGATCAGCTTATCTAGGAATGCATCTAATGGTTTTCGGGCTCTAAATATGGAAGCACTACCAGAAATAGCTCCCAAACCAGCAGATTTTGGGGATTGTAATAGATATCCTACGATGATACCCACTGAGGACAAGAAAACCAATATCAGCCCTATCAAGCGAACAGTTGCAACACTATTTTCCATGCACTCTCACAAATCCTTTCCAGAAAACAATTCGTTTTTTTCCATTGCTAAAAGATAATACCTAAATTAGAATTAAATGCAAGATGGTACTGAAAAGACCATACTCTATGATGAAAGGCAGGATTTAGCCCGATACTCAGAGCAGATCGGAGCAAAAAAAAATGAAAGAAACAAAAAAACTTGTGCTTGGTGCGTTGTTGATTTCCATCGCTATGGTTCTTGGTTTTACGGGTTGGGGTTTTTTTCCCTTACCCCTCCCCATCAAAGGAGCCACTGTTTTCCACATCCCCGTGATCCTCGCAGGGATCATGCTTGGTCCATGGTATGGTTTCATCACTGGTTGTGTTTTTGGTGCCTTTGCTATTCAGCAATTTCCTATATTCCCATGGTTTGTGCTCTTTCCTGCCCGTCCCCTAATTGGGGTAGTCTCTGCTTTTGTGTTCCGCTTGATCAATCTATGGGATAAAAGCAAAGTTATCTCAGCAGGGATTGCGGGTATTTTTGGATCGTTTACCAATTCCATCTTCACTCTGGGTTTGGGAGTGGTGTTCCGAGTTTTTGGTCCTGAGTTGAACACCAACCTTGCAGTCGTTTATTCTTCGGTTCCAGTGGTATTAATCGAAGCAATTCTTGCAGCAATCTTAGTACCCATCATATACGCCGGATGGAAGACCTCCCAGACAGAAAAATAAAAATCTGCTTTTGAAAGGATATCATGATATTAGCTATCGATGCCGGCAACACTAATATTAAGTTTGGCTTTATGGAAAAACACCAGGTTTTGTATTCATTCAAGGTTGCCACCGACCACGGAAAAACCTCGGATGAATATTGGTTTTACCTTCAATCCTTCGTCCAAGGTCTTCCTCTGTGCTTGGATCAAATTGATGGTATCGCTATCTGTTCGGTGGTACCCTCCCTTGATCCCATTTTTGTAGCTCTTATCAAGAGATATCTCAAAAAAAGCTGGATCTTTGTGGAGCCTGGCATTAAAACAGGCTTAACCATTGCTACAGAAAATACCAAAGAGCTTGGAGCAGATATAGTAGCCGGGGCAGTGGGAGCCTTGCACGCATACAGCCTTCCAGCCATCGTTCTAAGCTTCGGCACAGCCACAGTCTTAACTGCCATCTCCTCAAAAAAAGAAATACTGGGAGTTTCCATTGCGCCTGGAATGGTCAACTCCTCAGAATCGCTATTTTCAAAAACTTCCAAACTTCCACGCATTGATATACGTCAACCCGAGGTATTTATTGGAAGAAACACTGTTCAATCCATGCAATCAGGTTTCTATTTTGGATTTTTAGGGATGATTAGCTACCTGATCGATGGAATCCTCGAGGAAATGCATGAAGAAAAGGTAACTATCATTGCTACTGGCGGTTTGTGCTCATTAATGTCTTCTAGTTTGAAAAAAGTGAATTACATGGATCCCTACATCAATCTGAAAGGTTTATCGGTATTATATGAAAAAAACATGGTCCATAGCCTCGATTGAACTGAAAAACCCATTGGTCCTGGCACCCATGGCAGGATACACCGATTCTCCCTATCGTCGTATATGCAAACGCTTTGGAGTCGGTTTGCTCTACAGCGATCTAATCTCCAGCCTTGGAATCTGCTTCAACAACGAAAAAACAATGCACATGCTCGAGCGCCATCCTGAAGAATATCCATTAAGTCTGCAGTTGTTTGGAGCTATTCCTGAAAAAATGGCTCTTGCAGCAAAAATTATTCAAGAAAAGGGTTTTCATCTTGTTGACATTAACATGGGCTGTCCTGCTCCTAAAATTGTTAAAAATGGCTGTGGAGGAGCTTTACTCAAAGATCCTGGCTTGATTCGAGCCATACTCAGCGCAGTTGTTCAAAGTGTAAACATCCCAGTTACGGTAAAAATTCGTATTGGATATGAACTTGAGGAATGCAACGCAGTAGAAGTCGCCACCATAGCTCAGAGTTGTGGAATTCAAGCCATTGCAGTTCATGGAAGCACCGTGCTTCAGGGTTCCAAAGGCAAAAAAAACTGGGACGCCATTAGAGCTGTTAAGGAATGTGTCAGCATCCCCGTGATCGCTAATGGGGGAGTAAAAAGTGTGCGGAATTTTTTTGAGATTCAAAACTACACCAAAGCTGATGCAGTCATGATTGGAAGAGCCATTATGGGCAAACCATGGTTTTTCCAGCAGATTTTGCGTGCACTCGATGGAGAGGATCCTGAAATCCTGGATCGAGAAAAAATCAATCCCGACATTCTTTTTTCTACGGTTTATGATCATTTTGATCTTCAACTGGAGTATTATCAAGATGAGATCCTTGCTGTAAGAGAGATGCGGAAGCATCTTCACTCCTATTTCCATGGACTTCCAGAATCTTGCAAAATCCGTGACCTGATTAATAAAGCCAAAGGAAAACAGGACTTGCTTCAGTTGCTCAGAAACTATCAAAACACTTTTTTTTAACTATAATGTGTTAGTATTTTCAAAATAGGATGAAAAAAATGAAACATGTAATGAGCGTGAGCTTGGGTTCTTCAAAAAGGAACCACCGTAGTGAGATTCAGCTTCTCGGAGAGAAGTTTCTTTTAGAACGGGTGGGAACAGATGGAGATCCCCAAAAAATGAAACAACTCTTTAAGGAGTATGACGGTAAAGTAGATGCATTTGGTTTGGGTGGTTTCGATCTCTACCTCAACTACAAAAACCGCCGTTACACTTTCAGGGAAGCCTATGCTGTCACCAAAGATATCCAGAAAACTCCTCTTGCTGACGGATCAGGCGTGAAAAAAACCCTGGAATGCATGTCTATTCATTTTTTACACGAGAAAGGCATCATCAATTCATCCATGAAGGTTCTGATCCCTTCAGCAGTTTCAAGATACTACCTTTTTGACACCTTTAAACAGCTTTCTTATAAAGTAAAATGGGGAGACATCCCTTTTGCTCTGGGGCTTGGCAAAAAAGCCCACTCCAGTCGTTTTGCCATGGATCTGTTAGCATACTCTCTTCTTCCCATCATGGTACGTCTTCCATTCAAGTGGCTATACCCGGTAGGAGAAGACCAGGATGTCACTTTATCAAAATTTGACAGGCTTTATGAAGAAGCAGACATCATCGCGGGTGATTTTCATTATATTTATCGCTACCTTCCAGCTTCCATTGCTGGCAAAATCATAATAACCAATACTCTTACCGCTGACGAAACACTTGAGCTCCAAAAAAGAGGAGTTCGATTGATAGCCACCACTACCCCCAATTTTGGAGGGCGTTCCTTTGCTACCAATGTTATTGAAGCTCTGGTCTGTGCAATGCTTCAGAAAAAGCCAGAACAAATTTCTGCTCAAGAGTTTGTTGATATTTTTCAACGAGTTACATTTGAACCATCGATCGTAAGATTCGATCAGGTAAAATCATAATATAGGGAGAATAATATGCCAAAACAAGATGAAAGCAAAAAAAAGACTGCTAGCACAAAAAAGCCCTCCAATGCTGCTTCGAGTAGCAAAAAAGTGAAAAAAGTTGCCGAAAAATCTGAAGTAAAAATCAAAGAAAAAAAACCTGTCGAAGTTGAGAACTGGGACAATGAGTTTGACAATGATGATGATAACGAAAACCAAAATGACTATGACAAATGTCCTCCAAGCCTGGATCAATTGCCATACAACGATGAAGAAGAAAAACCAACTCTTACCAAACGTGGCTTGGAAATGCTCACCAGTGAGTTGAAAGAGCTCAAATCCATCAAACGCCAGGAAGTTGCTGAACGTATTCGTCAAGCCCGAGCTCTTGGAGATATCTCAGAAAATTCTGAGTACGAAGAAGCAAAACGCGATCAAGCCATGTTTGAAACCCGTATTATTGAGCTCGAGAGACTGCTCAAATCGGCTATCATAGTGGATGAAACCGCTGGAGCAGAGACCTGTGTTCGCGTGGGCACAGAAATTCAAGTTGAAAATCTTGCCTCCAAAGAAAAGGATTCTTTCAGAATTGTGGGGACTCTTGAAGCCGATCCCCTCAAAAACCTGATATCCAATTCCTCTCCTTTTGGTAAAGCTATGATTGGGCGACAAACTGGTGAAGTAGTCAAAGTATTAACCCCTCATGGATATGTCAAGTATCGAATACTTGATATCAAAAAAGGATCCTGATGCCATGAACGACAAGGACTTATTTTCACCCGAATTGCTGGATGAACTCAAGGAACTTCGCCAAAACGGTATCGAACCTTACCCTTTGAGCGATTATCATCAAAGAGAATCTGCCCTCAACATAAAAAACAATTTCGACCAATTTGAAGGAAAAACTGTTAAAGTAGCAGGAAGATTGATCACCAAAAGACTACATGGAAAAGCAGGTTTTGCAACCATCCTGAGCAATGGAGAAAAACTTCAGATCTATTACCGCAAAGATTCTATGCCAGAAGAAATTTTTGATCGTGTAAAAAAAATAATCAATGTGGGTGATGTTATTGGTCTTAGTGGGCTTGTCTTTAAGACACACACCCAGGAAATCACAGTAGAAGTTCAACATGCAGAACTTTTATCCAAAGCTTTATCCCCCCTGCCAGAAAAATGGCATGGGATAGAGAATGTTGAAGTAAGATACCGTCAGCGTTATCTTGATTTGCTTATGCACGAAGATGTTCGTGCCGTTTTTAAAAAACGTGCCAAGATCCTAAAAGCAGTGCGAGATGCTCTGCTTAGTGAAGCTTACACCGAGGTGGACACTCCCATTCTCCAAGATATTTACGGTGGAGCTCTTGCAAAGCCTTTCACCACCTTCCACAACGCTCTGGATCAGGACTTGTATCTTCGTATTGCGCCTGAGCTATACCTTAAGCGTCTCATCATCGGAGGCTTGGAAAAAGTCTTCGAGATGGGTAAAGCCTTCAGAAACGAGGGCATTTCCTTAAATCACAATCCGGAATTTACTATCATGGAGCTATATGAAGCTTACGGAAACTATCACACCATGATGGATATCTGTGAGAAGATTTTTGACGCAATCTGCACTTTTGCCAACGAAGGTGATGAGATTGAGTTTAAGGGTCATAAAATCAATTGCAGACCTCCTTTTGCCAAGCTATCTCTTGAAGAAGCCTTCGCAAAATATGCAGAAGTTGATATTCACCAACTAAACGACATGGAATATGCCAGAGCCTATCTCAAAAAAGAGGGGATTAGGATGGACAAACCTCTTTCTTGGGCAAGTGTGGTGGATGAAGTTTTAAAGAAAAAGGTAGAACCCCATTTAATCCAACCTACCTTTATCTACGATTATCCGCTTCCATTGTCTCCACTAGCCAAAAAGAAAGCCCCAGATTCTCAATGGGTAGAACGTTTTCAGCTGGTGGTAGGAGGCTTGGAAGTAGGCAATGCCTTTACCGAGCTTAACGATCCCGTTGATCAATACGAACGCTTTGCCGGACAGGACGAAGCGCGTCAAAAAGGCGATCTTGAAGCCCATAGCTTTGATCGCTCCTATATCGAAGCAATGAAATTCGGTCTTCCCCCCACTGGAGGTCTCGGCCTGGGTATCGACCGCATCGTGATGCTCTTTACTGGGCAAGAATCCATTCGTGAGGTTTTATTGTTTCCTCAATTGAGAAAACGAGATTCCTGATTCAATGATACTTATCGATGGGCATTCCCTCACCTTAAAGGAAATTGAGGAAATCGGTCTTCGTTATCAGTGTGTCTCCATCTCTGATCCTGCAGTATCTTTGATGAAGCAATCCAGCTCCTATATAGAAAAACTACTCAGCACCGATGAAATAGTTTACGGTATCAATACGGGTTTTGGCAAGCTATCCAACACCATCATACCCATGGATCGGCTTAGCGAACTGCAAGAAAACCTTATTCGAAGTCATGCAGTATCGGTAGGTGATGCTTTTTCTGAAGATATTATTCGAGCTATGATGTTGATACGTATGAATACTCTGATCAAAGGATATTCTGCTATTCGCTTCGAAACGGTCAAACTTCTTCAGGATTTGCTCAACCAGCAGATCTATCCCTGGATCCCTCAGTTTGGTTCTCTTGGAGCAAGTGGAGATCTTTCCCCTCTTGCCCATCTGGCATTAATCCTCATGGGTGAAGGCTATGTAATGGAGGCAGGTAAGCGTGTTTCTTCAGCTGAAAAACTCACTCGTCTGGGTCTGAATCCTGTGAGTTTGATGCCTAAAGAGGGTTTGGCCCTGATCAATGGCACCAGCTTATCCAGTGGTTGGTTTTCCATACTTCTGCTTCGAACCCGAAATATTCTTTATGCCGCTTTATCCGCTTTACTACTCTCTCTTGAAGCTCATGGCGCATGTAAAGCTGCTTTTTCGGGTTTGATTCATACTGTCAAGCCTCATTCAGGTCAACGTATGCTGGCTCAAATCATTAGTGATTCGCTCGAAGACTCCCAACTCATAGATTCTTCAGGGCGAGTGCAGGATCCCTATTCTTTTCGATGTATTCCCCAAATCATTGGTCCGATCCTGGATATTTTTGAGTATGCGAAAAATGTCAACCAGATAGAAATAAACTCCGCTACGGATAATCCTTTAGTTTTCCCCGAACACAATCAAGTTCTCTCTGGAGGCAATTTTCATGCTCAATCCATTGCTTTTCCTGCAGATTTTCTCTCTATTGCTCTCCAGGTTTTAGGAGAAATTAGTGAACGAAGAATTAATCACCTACTCGATCCCAATCTTAACTCCCCTCTCAGCCCCTTTTTAGCAAAAGATCCTGGGCTTCAATCAGGTCTTATGATCATGCAATACACTTGCGCTGCTCTCGTCTCACAAAATAAAACACTTGTTTTTCCTGCTTCAGCAACTTCCGTTCCAGTTTCAGGAAACCAGGAAGATCTTGTGAGTCAAGCTCCAAATGCCTGTTTCAAATTGGAAAGCATTTTGAAGAATCTTTCCCAAATCATTTCCATGGAATTGATATGCTCTGCTCAAGCTCTTGACCAAAGAGGTGTTGACAAAGCTGGCAGGGTAGCTCGTGGTATTTATCAAAAGGTTCGAAGCAAGGTTGTTTACGCCACGGCAGATCGCTCTTTGTCGGATGAAATTATGAGTCTGTCTGCTGAAGTAATCAGCGGATCGTTTTCTTCTTTGCTCCCATTTGATATTATCTAAGCTTGAATCTTACTAAATACAAAAAAAATGGAGGAGCCTGGATGCTCCTCCATTTTTGAATATATACTACTTAAAATTTCAATTCAATGGAATTTAAAATGTCTTTGATGCTTTGATCGTCTTGATGGCCTGCGCCTTGAAGGGTTATGGTCAGTTTCTCTTCGCCAACCATGGTAACTAACATGGTTTGAGGAAGTCCGCCATATTCAAAACTGGTTTGGAAGTATTCGATATTGTTGTAGCTAACTTTTTCTGCGGGGCTCCCATTATACTTTTGAGCAAATTCAGTGACCGATTCTTCAGCAGTACGGAAGCTATCTGTTGCAGCTTTAATCATGACATAGTGTGTTGGACTTAAAGCACTTCCCTTTTCACAGTTAATCGTTTTTAATTCAGCATTCTGGGTAACACGCCAATCATCGGAATGTCTGAAGCTAATGAAATCTGCTTCAAAAAGGGTGCCCGTGACTTCTGCGGGTTTTTCATTCTTGGATGCGTTTCCATCCGTTTTAGAGCCGCCACAACCAACTACTACAAACAACATTAGACCCATGAGCACAATCGATAGCACTTTTTTCATACTTCATCCTCCTAAAAAGTAAACATTTGCTTTTCTCACAGTATAAATTAATTTACATTACTGTCAAGTAAGTAGCAAAGCAAAATTGACATGCATAATAAATAAAGTATGATTGGTAAAAATGATGCTCTAAAGTAAGAGGGGGTTGTTTTCTGATGAGACTTAAAGGGATTTTGTGCTTTCTGCTTGTTCTGTCTTTTTTGTCAGTTCAAATGATAGTTTATGCTCAAAACTCCAGCACAGATCGAATAGATCAAACCCTTCTCGGAGCTGAAATACCCGAATCAAGCTGGCTTGAAGTACTTTTAGAGCTAAACGACCTGCCTGCTGTGGAATATTGGCAAAAAACCAATAAGATTGAATTCCTTAGCACCACCTCCATGCTCTCTTCTGAGTGGCTTCAGCATACAGCATCATACCAATCTGTTTTAAGAGATAAGCAAGAACGGTTTTTATCCTGGGCTGGACAAAAAAGAATCAGCATTATTCCAAAACACCATTTATACTTGACCTTAAATGCCATTACTGCAGAAGTCAAAAAAAGCGATTTGGCTTTGCTTTCCAAAAGCTCAAGCCTGAATAAAATTCATGACATACGCCAGGAATTCAAACTTACCAGACAGTTAGGCGCAAAGAGCTCAGGAGCAGAAAAAGCATGGGCTGGATATCCTGATGAATCCATACCATCATTATCAGGAAAGAATGTCCTGGTAGGAGTGATGGACACTGGGCTTGACACCCAACACCCTGAATTTAATCGAAAAGGTAAGGTCCGGGGTGGCTTCAATTTTGCTGAAAATAACTCAGATCTGAGTGATGCCAGCTCTCATGGAACTCACGTGGCTGGGATAGCTGCAGGTCAAGGAAGTAACGAAAAGCAATATGGTAGGGGTATGGCTTACGATGCAGATATCATGGTTTATAAAATATTCTCCAAAGACAACATGAGCTCTGCAGATGTATTTGGTGCTATGGAGCAAGCCACCAAGGATCGGTGTAATGTGCTAAATCTATCGTTTGGTGGAAGCTCGAATGAAAGCTCAAGTGGTAATTCTGCCTATCACAGATCCATGCGAAATGCGGATAAAGCAGGTGTTTTTGTGGTGGCTGGAGCAGGAAATTCCGGCGCTCGAAGAAAAGAAATTCCCTGGCCCATCATCATTCCGAGTATTATTGATTCCACCTTTTGTGTTGCCGGTTCTGACGATCGAACAGAAGCACCCCTTATCCTCTCACAAAGTAATGGAAAAACAGAAAGAACTTTTCAGGCAATTCAAACTCCAAACTCAAACCGTCTTCAAAAAGAAATGCTTAAGAATGGGATAGTGTTTTCTGCTTACGGGCAAAAAGAAGATTTTGCTTCCCTCAACCTCAGCAACAAAGTAGCTTTGATTCAGCGGGGACCATCGCTAAATGGTATCTCGTACCGGGACAAGCTTGAAAATGCGTATCGAGCAGGAGCTGTGGGGGTCATCTTTTTCAACAACACTCCACACCAAAACACAGCCCCTCATATTCTTCGTTCTGGAGAAAATTCCACTCACGTAAAACATCTTCCACCCTCAATTTCTTTAAGCATGGAAGACGGGGAAGAGCTTAAGCAAATCTTAACACAGCTTCATACCATAAGCATTGAATACCAACAATTCAGCACTATAGCAAGCTTTTCTTCCATGGGTCTCTCGGGTGATTCTGCTTTTAAGCCAGAGATTACTGCCCCTGCTACAAGAATTGTCTCCAGCATTCCTGGAGGTAAGTATTCACCCATGGATGGAACTTCGATGGCAACACCCATGATTTCAGGTCTTTCAGCACTGCTTAAACAAGCTCGACCAATGTGGACCCATCAACAAATCAAGTCTGCATTTATGAACACCGCAGACATCATGATAAATCCCACCAACAAGCTCCCGATTTCTTTTACCCTTCAGGGAGCCGGAACAGCAAGATTGGATAAAGCCATTCATACTCCTGCCTTTCTGGAGCCAAGAGCTTTAGTGTTTTCTGAAACATCTGATACAGTAAGCCAAACTATCAAGGTCAGCAATAACACCAACAAGAAACAAGTATTTTCCTTAAGTGCGGAGTTTTTTCATTTAAAACATGAAACCCTTCCCCTTAACATCACCTTTGACAAAAATGAGATTAGTTTGGAAGCATATAAAGAAGCGCATTTTTCGATTAGTTTGCAGATGGATAGGAAGGCTTTTCTCCAAAACCGATACGAAGGCATCATAAAAGTTGGAAACGATCTGCATATTCCTGTTATATGTTACCGAGATCCAGCAAGTAGAGTGGAAGAGGCTGTGAGTAATATCCGAATTTCACAAGATCCTCTTGATCTCACAAAATCAGCCACAGAATCAATGTCCCCACTCCAGATTTCTTTTTCCTTAAACGCCGGAGATCTCTCATCCATTATCACCAAAGAATATACCTATCATTATGGGGAAAATTATGGTTCAGTAAATTTTTACATAGCCGATGAAGATCAAGAGGAATGGGCAAAAGTCGGAAGCATGAACAATATTATGGTGGGAGAATACACTTTTTTATGGAACGGACGAGATGAGCATAATCAATTATTTCTGCCAGCAGGGAAATTTTTTCTTCATTTCACCATGAGCATGAAAGAGTACAAAGATCAACAATGGACCACCAAAACCTACGGACCCTTTCGACAAGCTTTTAATGTTATAGCTTCAGATCTTCCTGAGCCTGTTCCCGCAAGACTATCAGCGTATAAACTATTTTCAGAGAACCAAAAATTGCATCTTGGAGTTCGCTTTGAAGATTTTAAAACTATCATCAATCCTGATGAAGAGCTTTCCCAGATTGAGTTTAAGCTGCATTATCCAGGCGAACCGCTCATGTATAAAAGATACGTGCTCAAGGGTATATTGGCAAACATGAACGAGAAGATTCAAGTGGAAATTGATGATGATCCTGAGGGTATCCTTGGAGTAAAAATCATCTGTGAAAACTTACTTATGAAACACTTATATGACCTGTCATTTATAGACCTTGAGTTTAATATTATTGATAAAGGTAAATTGCTCTTTGTTCCTCGATCTTTTGCACTTCGAAGCACAAAAGGAGTAAATTATAGAGTCAAAGCTCCCTCAATTCAAAGTAGAGTGATTGATCGATCCTATCTTCTTTGCGATTTAAACAAAGATAATGTGGTAGATCGCATGGATTTTGCTTTGTTTATGACTTCTTTTGGAAGCAAACAGGGGGACACCACTTTTGATGAACGAAGCGACTTTAATCAAGACTTGAGAATTGATATGTTGGATTTCCTAACCCTATCCAAAGAAATGGGAAAGTATATATAAACAAATTTTGCTTTAAAAATATTGCCCAATAGAGCTTAAAGGCTATACTATCCAACATACTGAGGGCTTTGGATTGAAAAAGAAAGGACTGGATATGAAAAAACTGTTGGTTTTTGTTTTGTTTGTATCTTTATCTCTCGCATGTGTGAGTTGCAACAAAGGAGCTCAAACTCAAGGGCAAATTCTTAAATACAACATGACCCAGGAACCTCAATTCCTTGATCCAGGAAAAGCCACAGGTATCCCTGAGTTTACAGTGCTGCTCAATCTGTTTGATGGTCTCACCCGTTACGACCAAAACCATGAAATCAAACCTTCAATTGCAGAAAAATGGGAGGGTCCAAGTCAAGATCATATCTATACTTTTCATCTAAGAAAAGATATGAAATGGTCAAACGGCGACCCTGTCACCGCGCATGATTTTGAATACTCCTGGAAAAGAGCACTATCCCCTGAATTAGCTTCCGAATATGCATACCAACTCTATTACCTCAAAAAAGGCAAAGATCTTAATAGTGCAGTTCCCGCAGAAAACCAAAGCGAGTTTTCGATGGAAAACAAATACTATTATCCCAAACTTGATGAAAATGGTGAAGTACTACTTGATGCTGATGGACATCCTACAGCCAACACAGAACTTCCCTTATCTCTTGATGATCTTGGGGTAAAAGCCCTTGATGATTATACCCTCGAAGTTCAGCTTGAAGCAGAAACCCCCTTCTTTCTTTCCTTACTAACCTTTACTACCTATCTTCCAGTAAATGCAAAAGTAGTATCTGCTCATCCGGATTGGGCCAAATCCACTGAGAATTTCGTTTCCAACGGACCTTTCAAAATCACAGAATGGAAACATGCTGAAAAAATTATTGTTCAGAAAAATGAAAACTACTGGGATAAAGACGCAGTTAATCTCTCAGAGATTCAATTCCTCATGATCGACAATCAAACTACTGAGTTAGCCATGTGGGAAAGCGGAGCATTGGATTTTGCCACCAACCCTCCTCCCATCGAATTTGAGCGACTTAAAAAAGAGAACAAACTTCAAATCCAACCCTATTTGGGCACCTATTACTACGCTTTCAATACCAGCAAGAAACCTTTTGACAATCCCCTGGTTCGTAAAGCTCTTACCCTGGCTATCAACCGGCAGGCTTTGGTCGATAACATCACCAAAGGAGGTCAGTTGCCTGCTATGGCTTTTGTTCCCTTTGGAATACCCGATGCCCTAAGTGACAAAGAATTCAGAACAAGTGAAACCGAGGCTTTTTTCCTCGACAACAACATAGAGGAAGCTAAAGCTCTGCTTGCTGATGCAGGCTATCCTGAGGGAGCCAATTTTCCTGAATTTGAAATCTTGTATAACACCAACGAAACCCATCAAAGCATAGCTCAGGCAATTCAACAAATGTGGAAAGAGAATCTTGGTATTCAAACCCGTCTGATCAACCAGGAATGGAAGGTTTACCTCGACAATCGCTCCAGTCTTGAATTTGATGTTTGTCGCGCAGGATGGATTGGAGATTACATGGATCCCAGCACTTTCCTGGATATGTTCTACAGCAAGAGTGGCACAAGCGATACTGGTTGGACCAACAAAAAGTACGACCAACTGATTGAACAGTCTCGTTTTGCTGAGGACAGCTTTCTTCGTATGCGCTATCTGCATGAAGCTGAAGCTATTTTAATGGATGAAATGCCTATCGCTCCCATATACTTTTATACTCGCCCCGTATTGGTCAATCCAAAGCTTCTCAACTATATAGCCTCTGCTTTGGGTTACACTGATTTTAAATGGGCTGAAATGGATACAAAGTAGGAAACTCAGCGCTAAGTGTTTTCCTTTATTCTGCGCAAATTGTTGTATCTTTTATTGGTGGTTTGGGTGGTTGCCAGCCTGACCTTTGTTCTTGCAAGAGCAATTCCTGGAGGGCCCTTCACTCGCGAAAAACCCCTTCCCCCGGCAGTGCTAAGAAACATAGAAGCCAGATATAAACTGGATAAACCTTTGATATCTCAATACTTCAGCTACATGGGAAACATGCTTCGTTTGGATCTTGGTCCATCATTTCGGTATGAAGCATTAAGCGTCAACGATATCATAAGGCAGACTTTTCCAGTATCAGCAGTATTGGGTTTTTTCGCTCTGCTAATGGCTCTTTCCTTTGGTTTGCTTTTTGGAACACTCGCTTCTTTATATCAAAATCGTTGGCAGGATTCGCTTCTAATGCTATTTTCTTTGATAGGAGTTTCCATTCCAGGTTTTATCCTGGCAACTTTTTTTATGTATTTTTTTGGCTTTCAGTTGGGCTGGCTTCCTGTCGCAGGATGGGGAGATCCAGCCCATATCGTCTTGCCTGCTCTCACTCTCGCTGCATACCCCATGGCTTTTATTGCCAAAACCATCCGCACCAACATGCTCGAGATACTCAATAATGATTATATCAAAGTTGCTCGAGCCAAGGGTTTACCCGATCGCATCGTGTTGTTTCGACATGCCATCAAAAATGCTATTCTCCCAGTCATAAGCTATCTCGGTCCTTTAATTGCCACCATCTTTACCGGCAGTTTTATTATTGAAAGCATCTTTGCCATTCCCGGGCTGGGTAAATACTTTGTATCGTCCATCTATGACCGCGATTATACGGTGATTCTGGGAGTGACAGTATTTTATTGCACTTTACTGGTTTTGTTAAACTTTTTAGTCGATTTATCTTATGCCTCTTTCGATCCCCGGATACGCATCATCAAGAAAAATGATTAATCCTGAATTGTTTTCCCCTCTTGATCCCAAGCTCTTGCAAGAGTGTAGCATTTGTCAAAACTCGCTTAGCTATTGGCAAGATGCGTGGATGCGTTTAAGAAAAAACAAAATGGCCATGATTGGCTTGATGATGATCCTTTTTATTGCACTTTTTTCTTTTCTTGGTCCATATCTTGTTGCTTATACCTACGAGCAACAGGATTTGAGTCAGACCTTACTCAAACCCTCTCTGAAGCATTTGTTTGGCACTGATGAGCTTGGAAGAGATTTGTTGATCCGAGTGATGTGGGGAGGTCGCATTTCACTCGCAGTGGGTCTGGTGGCAAGCTTCATCAACCTTATCATTGGAGTGCTTTGGGGTGGAATATCAGGTTTTATTGGCGGTAAAACAGACGAAATCATGATGCGCATAGTGGATGTGATCTACAGCATACCTATACTTTTAATAGTTATTCTTCTCATGGTGGTATTAAAACCTGGTTTAAGCAATATTTTCATTGCACTTGGTATTAGCTATTGGGTGGGTATGGCACGAATCGTAAGGGGCCAAATCTTATCTCTCAAAGAGCAGGAATTTACTCTCGCAGCCAAAGTTCTGGGTGCCAGCCGTACTCAAATACTCCTTCGACACTTGCTTCCAAATACCATCGGACCTATCACCGTAAATGTAACTTTGATGATCCCGAGTGCTATTTTCTTTGAGGCTTTTTTAAGTTTTATTGGACTTGGAGTGCGTGCTCCCATGGCTTCCTGGGGAGTTCTCGCTTCGGATGGTATCCGAGCCATTCGAGGTTTTCCTTTTCTGTTGGCCTTTCCTGCATTATTTATCTGTTTGACCATGTTGTCTTTTCATTTCTTGGGTGATGGCCTCAGAGATGCTTTTGATCCAAGGTTGAGGAAATGAGTACACCCAACTTGCTCGAGATTCGCCATCTTCATACCGAGTTTCATACACATTTTGGTTCAGTTCAAGCAGTAAGAGGTATTTCCTTTTCCTTAAAAAAAGGAGAAACCATCGGTATCGTAGGCGAATCAGGCTGTGGAAAAACCGTGACTGGTCTTTCCATTCTTCGCTTGATCCCTGATCCTCCTGGCAAAATTACTCAAGGTGAAATCATTTTTCAGGATAAAAATCTCCTGGAAATTCCAAAAAGCGAACTAATAGGCATCAGAGGCAAACAGATATCCATGATTTTTCAGGATCCCATTTCATCCCTTAACCCTGTTCTGAGTATTCGTACCCAAATGCTTGAAGCTCTTCTATATCACACCAGGATGAGCAAAAGAGAAGCTGAACTTGAAAGCCTGCGTTTACTCGGTAAGGTTCGCATTCGGTCTCCTAAAACCATTCTCTCCTCTTACCCTCATCAACTATCGGGAGGTATGCGTCAACGAGTTATGATAGCCATGGCTATTTCCTGCAAACCAGATCTTCTTATTGCAGATGAACCCACCACCTCACTGGATGTTACGGTACAAGCTCAGATACTCAAACTCCTGTATGATATTCAACAAGAGAGTGGATCTTCTATTATACTTATCACCCACAACCTTGCTGTAGTTGCTGGAATGTGCCAGCGAGTACTGGTGTTTTATGCAGGAAAAATAGTGGAAGATGCAGCAGTAGAAGAACTATACAACAAACCCCTTCATCCCTACACTCAAGGCTTGCTTAAAGCAGTACCAAGCTTAAAACTCTCCCAGGAAAAAAAACTGCAAACCATCCCTGGATCCCCTCCCGATCTTCTCAAACCTCCTACGGGATGCGCCTTTCATCCAAGATGCCAATATGCGATGAAAATTTGCGCTCAAGATACTCCCATCCTGGATTACTCCAATGGTCATGCGGTTGCTTGCTGGCTTTATGACTCGCAGAATCCAGGGAGAAAACCCAGATGAAAAGCTTTCTTGAAGTAAAAAACCTTAGCAAGTCATTTAAAAAGAATCGCGCATTAGATCGGGTAAGTTTTAGTCTTGAAGAAGGAAGCACTTTAGGGATTGTCGGAGAGTCTGGTTGTGGAAAATCCACACTGGGTCGAACGATTGTTCGCTTGTACCAGGCAGATGCTGGAGAAATCTATTTTAAAGGACATGAGCTTACCCATCTTACAGAACAGCAGTTTCGTCCTTTACGCAGGTATCTACAAATGATCTTCCAAGACCCCTATCTATCCCTGGATCCCCGCATGACTGCAGGCGAAATAATTGCAGAATCCCTTTATATTCACAAACTCTTTCACCAAAAATCAGACATCATTCATCGACAAAAAGAGCTCATGGCAATGATAGGTATGAATTCAGAACATCTCAACCGCTATCCTCACGAATTCAGCGGAGGTCAGCGTCAGCGTATCGGTCTTGCCAGGGCTCTGGCAGTAGGTGCTCAACTCATTATCTGCGATGAGCCAGTCTCAGCATTGGATGTTTCTATCCAGGCTCAAATTATTAATCTATTTCAAGATATCCAAGAGAAACTCAAGCTAAGCTATCTTTTTATCTCGCACGATCTTGCCATGGTGAAACATCTCAGTCACCAGGTAGCAGTAATGTATCTGGGGCAGATTGTTGAACTGGCACCTCGCGATGTGCTCTTTACACAAAGTCTGCATCCCTACACTCATGTTTTGATATCAGCAGTACCTGAGCCCGATCCAGACATGGAAAAAAATAGATACTCTCAATCAGGTCCACCTGATGTTGAATTGGGTGAAGTAAACTATGTACCTTGCAGATTTTTTGATCGATGCAATGAAAAAAAAGCCATTTGCGGTGAAATAGCTCCTTTGTTAAAAGAAGTCACTCCTGGTCATTGGGTGGCTTGTCATCATTTTGCATGAAACGTTTCTCCAAAGTTTGGAGGGCCTTTTTTGATGCTTCCATCTCTGCTTTTTGTTTTGTTTTACCTTTACCTTTGCTCACTTGTTTTCCTTTGATCTGAACTGCCACACAAAAGCTTTTATCATGCTCCAGTCCTTCTTCGGAAAGCAAACGGTAAACGGGTAGCTCCGAATAGTGCTTTTGGACCAATTCCTGAAGGAGAGTTTTTGGATCTTTGAATTGTTTTTCCTGTGCTACTTTTTGAATATTTGTCTCAAAAATTGCAAGAAGCCAGGCATTGACTGCCTTATAATCCTGGTCAAGATACAAAGCAGCCAACAAGCTCTCAAAAGCATTTGCCAGAAGTTTCTCGCTGCTTCTTCCTGCGTGATTTTCCTCATTTTTCGAGATAATCAGATATTTTCCCAAGCCAATCTCGTGAGCGATTTCAGCTAAAACTGTGGAGTTTACGAGCTGGGTTCGCATTTGCGAAAGCTCTCCTTCATCCATCATAGGATACCTTAGGTAAAGTTCTTGGCTAATCCAAAATTCTAATATCGCATCTCCAAGAAATTCAAGTCTTTCGTTGGACATAGTCAAAGGCAAGTGGTTTTCGCTAAGAAAGGATCGATGAGTCATAGCCTGCTTCAATAACTCCAGATTTTCGATGTAGGGTATTTTTTCCATAGCAATAGTATAAACACAAATGGCAGATATCCATGCTATACTTGCTTATCCAAAAATTCCTATATCCTATAAACTATGGAGAAAAATGAGATAGCACATATATTGTCGGCTTGGGATCTAAATTTTAGCGAGTTCATACCCTACGCAGAGTGTTATGGAAGCCCGGAACGCTCGCAATTTCGCTGTGTGTTAAAGGACAGCAAAAATAAGATGTATCTGCTTGAACGCATTCATTTTACACAGATACCCCGAAAGAATGAGATTGCCAGACAGCTGTACCTTCTAAAAAAAAGCAATCCACTGCTACCTATTCATCCCTATAGAAAAAGCACCCTTTCCTCGTCTTGGCTTGAAGAGATGAATCACCAACACTGGATGCTTTCCCCCTATCATTCTGCAACTCCCTTGCAGCGCCCCTCCTATCTTGAGGATGCTTGGCGTGGAGAAATATATGCTCAGTTTTTGCTGGATCTTCATTCCAGTTCTCGCTCTATCTCTGGTCTTAACCAAAACAGGTTTGAACCCTCTTTGGAAAGCTACATCCTGTCTCTCGAAAAGTCCATACAAGCCCATGAACCAAGTCTTTATCAAGAGCTAAACCCCCTTACTCTTCATTTGAAGCAAAACTTTTTTCCTCTCCTACCCCAGCTTCCACATAGTTTTTGCCAGGGTGACTATCATCCTCTCAACCTTTTATGGGAAAACACAAGGCTTTGCGCAGTAATAGACTGGGAATTTTCTGGTTTTCATCCAGAATTGTACGACCTTGCCAATCTTGTTTCTTGCCTGGGGATGGAACACCCCTCTGCACTCGAAAAAGATATTTCTATCCTTCTGATAAAGACAATCAAAGATGCTCAGATTCACGCTAAAATTTCCTGGAAAAGTTTTATGGATCTTATTCTTGCTATTCGTTTTGCCTGGCTTTCTGAATGGCTGAGAAAAAATGATCGGGAGATGATTAGCTTAGAAATTGACTATATGTATCTTTTATGGGATCGCACTCCCAGTCTTGTTGAAAAATGGGACTTATTTTCCAGTTGATATTAAAAAAACTTTGATAGAATATCCTATAATAGGAAAAGTGAGTCTGGTGTTTTAGGGAGTTGTTTATTATGAATGAGGACATTCGCATTTTGCTGGTGGAAGACCTACCTGCTGATGTTGAAATGAACAAAAAAGAAATCAGCAAAGTTGTACCCAACTGCATTTTTAAACAAGTGGAAACCCGTCATGACTTTATTCAAGCCCTGGATTCCTTCAAGCCCCATGTGATTGTATCAGACTATTCTATGCCTCAATTTGATGGTATGAGCGCTTTGAAGCTTAGTCTGGAAAAAAGTGATATCACTCCATTCATTCTTTGCACTGGATCCATCAATGAAGATACTGCTGTTGAATGCATGAAAAAAGGTGCTACTGACTATGTTATCAAAGAGCATAATAAGCGCCTGGGTTCTTCGGTTGCAAGTGCTTTGGATCTTCGCAAAACATTGATTCAAAAAAAACTTACCCTTGAAAAAGAGAAAATTCGCCGCCAAGATCAACAAACCTTGTTTGATGCCACCCACAAACTCCTTTTCACCACATCAAGCAAGGATATTGATGAAACTTTGTTTGATGCTGCAGTTCAACTTTTCCCACAGGTAGTTCTCATCCTATCCAAAGCCAACCATCACACAGGCTATGGAAGACTCGAAAAGCTTCATGGAGTCGATCCCTATATTCCCTGGTTGAAGAAAATCTTTGGATCTGATCTCTTCTCTTTCCAAACTCCCCTGGGATCAGAAGCTACCCAAAATCTCTTATACAACCAAAGCAAGCTGATGCATATCGAAGGGGGCATCGCAAAACTCACAGATTATGCCATCAGCGAACAGGTTGGCAAACTGGTAGAAAAAGCCCTGAAAATAAAGCACACCTATCACATTGGAGTTTCTGATCGAAAGATTTATAGAGGAGGTCTTACTCTCCTTGCACGAGAAAAACTTGAAAGCGATAAGGTGGAGCTCCTCGAAATCATTATTAAGCAAGTTTCTCAGGCCTTGGAAAAACTCGAAGCCTTGGAAGATTCCAAACAAAAAGAAGACCGTTTGCAACGATTGTTAAATCTTTCCCAGCTCAAATCTGAAGAAATGGATGAATTCCTTCAGCAATCCTTAAACGAAATCATTGCTGCAACTCAAAGTAAAATTGGTTTTATTTGTAGATACCACGAAAACACAAAACTAGTGCAAGTTTTGTGTTGGTCAAAATCAGTGATGAGTAGTTGCAAAGTTAAAGATCCTCTGAAAGAATACCATCTTGAAGACACAGGTATCTGGGGGGAAGCTATCCGACAAAAAAAAGCCCTCATGCTGAATGATTTCCAAGCTCCTCATCCAGAAAAAAAAGGCTTTCCTTCAGGTCATGCAAGCATCCAACGCTTATTAGTAGTTCCCTTTTATGACAACAACATCATTAATGGAGTAGTGGCTGTTGGCAACAAAGATAGCAATTATCACCATTCAGATATCGAACAACTGACATTGATGATGGATTCCATCTATCGATGGATCAAGCAAAAAGAAGCAGAACAGGTATTGTTTCAACGAAAAGAACAATTGCGTAATATACTGGAGCTTTCTCCCATTGGCACTGCCCGATGCAACAATCAAGGTTTTTTGCTTGAGAGCAATCACGCTTTCAGAAAGATTTTTTCTCTTCCAAGTGATGTTGAGATTTGTCAATGCAACTGTTTTAATGAGCTCTTTTTTGATAAAATTGAACTTGAGACATTAAAAAATGAAGGCTTAATAAAAACTGAAAAAAACATCTCCTCCAAACAGCTTAACGAACTCTTTTGTATCAAGGCAGACAGCTCTGGAAGTTCTGATCTTGAAATCATCGCTAAAGCAGTCCATATCAAACCAGAAAGCCAAGAGCTTGAATATATTGTTCAAGTGCAGGATATCACTGAACGAAAAAAAATGGATCGTGCCAAAAATGATTTTATCAATACCGTATCCCATGAAATGCGCACCCCCCTTACCTCAATTCAGCAGTCTCTTCTTTTACTTGAAAAGTATTTTTGCACGGACCTGAGCTCTGAACAGCAAAACTTACTGAATATTGCCAAACGCAATTGTTCTAGACTGGCAAAACTCATTCAAAATGTATTGGATTTTCAAAAACTCAACTCATTCCAGATGAGTTTCAACAAAAAACCTGCTTCAATAAACGATTTAATCAAACAAATCATGAGTGACTTGAGTAGCTTTACCGCCAACAACAACCTTATCATAGACACCGAATTGCAAAGCGATCTTCCTGATGCTTTGATGGATAAAGACAGGATTTCCCAAGTATTGATCAACCTCATCAGCAATGCAGTTAAGTTTACCCCAAAGGGCAAAGTCATCATCAAAACCACTCATCTCCAAAGAGAGGGTCAAATAAAAGTCTCAGTTTCAGACACAGGTATTGGGATTAGTCCCGAAAACCTGAAACATATCAGCCAACCCTTTTTTCAGGTGAGAGACCACCCCGATCAAAAAATAAGTGGCACTGGCCTTGGTTTGTCGATATGCAAGAAAATTCTGGCCCATCACGATACAGATCTTTTTATAGATTCCAAACCAAATCAGGGAAGCACTTTCTACTTTTATTTAAAAACTTAAGCTAGCTAGCAGGGATTAGGGAATATTTTTTGGCAAGCTAAAGAAAAAACGAGCTCCTTGGTCAGGCATACCATCAGCCCATACCTTTCCACCGTGTTTTTGAATGATACGTTCGACCAAAGCCAGGCCAATGCCTGTTCCTTCAAACTGGGAGGGATGATGCAAACGTTGAAAAGTCTGAAAAAGCTTATCTTTGTGTTCAATTGAAAAACCTACTCCATTATCTCGAATTCCAAATTCTATCTCTTTCTCTGTGCATTTGCAGCTAATCTTTATTCGGATTTGTTCTCGATCTTTAGAAAACTTCAAGGCATTTTCGATCAAGTTGTACCAAACTTGTCTCATAAGCACAGGATCTCCATAAATTTCGGGAAGTTCTTCGATCTCAATTTTGTAGCGATCCTGCTGAGTTTCTGGCAACAAAGCATGCAAGCACTCCAAGACCATGGCATTTGTATCTATAGGACTTTTTTGTAGTTCACTTTTTGCGACTCTTGCCATGGACAAGAGCCCTTTGATCAGTTCATCCATTTTTACAGTATTATCGCTAATAATCGAAAGCAATCGCTTGCCTTCCTCGCCAAGTTGTGGGGCAAAGTCGCTCAAGAGAATACTGGAGAAACCATTGATGGCTCTTAATGGTGCTCTAAGATCATGTGAAACAGAATAGGAAAAAGCCTGAAGTGCTTTGTTGGATTCCTCCAGGTCTTTTGCGCGCATTTTTACTTTACTTTCAAGTTCCATGTTTAAATCGTGAAGAGACTTTTCAGCAAGTTTTTGTTCGCTTATATCATGAAAAAGAGTGGCAAAACAGTCAGCCTGGGGGGAATAAACCGAGATGGTAAACCATTTGTTCATCTTTTTTGCGTGGAAATCAAAACTAAAGCTATACCCGTTTTGTTCTAATTTTTTGTATATTTCGTGCCAATTCAAGCCATCTGTGCATGATTCTGGCAAGACTGTTCCAATACTTTTGAATTTGAGGTCAATCTTGGATAAACCACAGAATTTTTGAAAACTTTCGTTGTATTCTAAAATAATATAATCTACTGCATTCCCTTGAGAGTCGCGAATAACCTTTTGATATAAAAAACCTTCTGTCATCGAAGAAAATAATTTTTGATACTTCAGTTGGCTATCCTTCATAGCATTTTCCTGGAGCTTCCTATCGCTGATATCCACTATATTTCCAAGGATTTTGATAATGTTGCCAGACACATCCCGTTGTGCATAAGCAGTAGTTTGAATCCATTTTTTCTGACCATCGTAAGTTTGTATTTCAAATTCGAGATTATATGGTTTTCCTTTTTTTTGACACTCCTGAAATGCTCTGAGTATATGGGGGCGATCCAGCGGATCATAACAGTAAACACTTTGCTCTATTAGCGATTTTGACTCATGAAGACTCACTCTTGGATCTAAACCATGGATGAGATAGGTTTGTTCGGTCCAAAACATGGTTTGGTTAATGACATCCCATTCCCAACCGCCAGCTTTAGTGAGGCTTTGGGATGAATTGAGAAGCTCTTCGCTTTTTTTAAGCTCTGCATTGATGAGTTCTTTACTGAGCATCATCGTAAGAATCAAACCAATCAAAACGGTAGCTGCTGGATATATACTCAAGACCGGGAATGCGATGATTTGAATTGTTTGCCATCCTAAAGGGCTTGGTAGGATAAACATGAGCAAAACCATGGTAAGATGCACTAAAGCACCAAACAAATATAACTGAGTAGCAGTGGGAGGTGTTTTTCTTTTAGCGACTAAATGATGAAACCATATACCCCACAGAGCAGAAGCAAGTGAAACCAAAATCCCTAATAAAGTTCCTGTTCCTCCCTGAAAAAGGCGTAAGATGATAGCCATCAAAGCAGATATAAGCCCCGCTGAAGCACCAAAAAATAACGCAGATAGGCTAATCATCACTGAACGTCCATCAAAAAACAAGCCCGATTGAATACTCACAGGACTAAGCATGCCAATGATAGCCCCTGCGCCAAAAAGCATACCCTGAAAAATATCTTTTCTTATTCTTTCTCGGGTGTTAACCCCTAAAAGTCCTGATACAATACCCAGGGAAGCAATGGTTCCTAGATTGAAGAGGACCTCAACAAAAAGCTTCATGCTTGAGTGCCTTTAGCCAAGATCTTGTGGAAGCTGGTTAAGCAGCAACCAATACATGCCTATTTCTCTGATAGCTTCGGTGAAGTTGGCAAAATCCACTGGTTTGGTGATATAACTATTGACGCCTAATTTATAGGTTTCAATTAGATCCTTGTCTTCTCTGGATGAGGTTAAAACTACAATAGGAATATGGGAGGTAGAAGGATGACTTTTTAGTTGTTTTAAGACTTCCAGTCCATCCACCTTGGGTAGTTTCAAATCAAGCAGAATTAATCGCAATTTTTTTAAGTTGATAGTACTGCTTTGGCGATTTTCTTTGGGAAAAAAGAAGTTAAGAGCTTCTTCTCCGTCGGAAAGTACTATGATTTTGTTGGATAAACGATTTTTTTTCAAAGCTCTGATCGTGAGTTCAACATCATTCGGATTATCCTCAACCAATAAGATTTCAGCAATATCCTGAAGTTCTATCATTATGAACCTCCAAATTACAGAGCCAAGTTTCTATAAGTATAAAACAAACTTGTATTGATTCAATAAAAAAAGGTCATGATTTTGTTTGAAAGGGCAGAGCTTGGTCTGCCCTTGATGATTACGATTTATTGCTTTGTCTAACTCTCAAGCTCTTCTACAATATATTTTTCCATAATTTCTTTCAACTTTTTTGCTTCTTCGGGATTCAGCGTGACTCCCTTGCCCATTTTTTGATGATCTGGTGACCATTCTCGAATATCAAGCTTTGGATTACGCTCATTCCAGCTTACCATATTGACTTCCTTCAACCACCCTTTGGGGCTTTCAGATAAAACCCCCAGGTTTTCAGTGATTTCAAACTTAAACTCATCCATATATCATGTCCTTTCCTAAAGTTAGAAATTTCTTAAAACCATAATATTTACTTGAAAAAAAAGCAAATCTGAAAATATGAGCTTGACTTTTCACATTTGTTGTATAACATAACCAATCATAAGGAATAACACAGTAGTTTATGAGGAGTCAAGAATGAAAACAAAGCGCTTTTTTTGTTTGTGCCTGTCCTTGCTATTCATATCTTCCACTCAAATTACTTTCGCGAAAAATACACCTCAGACTATTCAGCCAGATTTTCTCGAAGAAGCAGTTCAGAGTCAGGAATGGTTTCGAATTCTGATCGAATTCAAAGATCTTCCTGGAGTAGAATATTGGATCAAGCAGTTTCCTCCTTCATCAGACCAAGTTCCCTCCGAATATCGCGAACAAGTCCTTGAACAATCAGCAAACTACCAAAACTTACTCATGGAGAAACAGGAAGCGTTTATCACCTGGGCAAGCAATGCTGGAATCAAACTCATTCCAGATCAACATATCTTGTTGGTTCTCAATGCCATGACCGCAGAAATTCTTGCTTGCGATATTCCCAAACTACTCTCTCACCCCCAGATACTTCATATCCATGACGATAGAAACACTTATCGTTTTTATCGGTCCAGGATGGCACATACCACAGGAGTAGACAAGGTTTGGAAAGGCATCCCAAGCGAAAACATTCCTGCTTGCAAAGGTAACAACAAACTTATTGGTATTATTGATTCTGGTTTAGACAGATTCCATCCCGATTTTAAAAGCAGTCAAAAAATCAAAGGTGGTTTTAACACCGTTGACAACTCCAGTGTTATTACCGATGAGCAGGGACATGGAACCCATGTAGCAGGTATAGCTGCAGGTTATGGGAGCAAAGTAGAGCAACAAGGCATGGCCTATGAGGCTCAGCTTATGATCTACAAAGCAGCTTCCAGTCGATACCCCGGCGCTATCATCAATTGGCTGGTTGGAGTCGATCGTTCAGTTAGAGACAAGTGTGATGTGCTCAATTTATCCTTTGGATCTAACACTGATGAACCCTCAAAAGGCAACAGTTCAGAATACCGTGCAATTGCAAACGCAGACAGGGCAGGAGTGCTGGTAGTAGCTGCTGCAGGCAATGAGGGTCCCCGAAGGAAGGAAATTCCCTGGCCCATAGGATCCCCCAGTCTCATCGAAGAAGCTTTTTCAGTTGCTGCTTCCAACGACCGAAATGAAGAAGCTGTATTACAATTTTATCCAGGCAAACATAATGAACGAATCGTCAAAGCCACTCATTCCGCGCCAACCCCTAAAATGACTGCCGACTATATAAAAAAGGGGATCGTATATGCCGAATATGGGCGTAGTGAAGATTTTAATCAGGTCCAGGTCAAAGACAAAATTGCTCTAATCAAACGAGGACCAAGTAGTAATCCAATCGATTTTAGAGATAAAGTAGAAAATGCTTTAAAAAACGGGGCTATTGGTGTTATCCTCTTTAACGATATCCCTTCCGAGTACATCTTTTCTGGTTTACTAAAAGAAGATGAATCTCCGGATGAAGCAAAACACCTTCCACCCACCATCACCATCACACTGGAAGATGGAGAATACCTGAAATCACTCCAAACGGAGTATCCCGAGTTAAGTTTACAATATCAAAGTTTTCGTATCATATCTATTTTTAGCTCCATGGGACCTACGGGAGATTTTGCCTTCAAGCCTGAGATAAGTGTTCCTGGAACTGAAATTGTTTCATCTATTCCGCGAAACAAGTATGCAGCCTATGACGGAACTTCCATGGCTTCTCCGGGCATGGCAGGATTAAGTGCTGTGGTCAAACAGGCCCGTCCCAAATGGTCTCATGCGCAAATTAAATCAGCTTTCATGAACACAGCAGAAATTATGAACAACCCCCTTACTGGCTTGCCTTTTACTTTTTTGATACAGGGAGCTGGTAGCGCGCGTATTGACAAAGCTCTTAGTACAGCAGCTTTTATCGAGCCCCGTGCCGCCATCTTTCATGGTTCTGCAAGAAAAGTAAGTCAGATTTTTACAGTTACCAACTCCAGTAACAGCAAACAAACTTTCAAACTTAGTGCTGAATTTTTCCATCATGATCATGAAAAGCTTCCTATTAGAGCATCCTTTAGTCCAAGCGAAATCAGCGTTGAAGCCAACCAGGATGTCGATTTTACTTATACTCTCGAAATCGATCGCAATGCTTTCTTTCAAAGTCGATATGAAGGCGTCATTCGCCTCAACAATGACTTGCATATACCGATCATTTGTTATAAAGAATCTCCTGGGCGAGTTGAAGAAGCTATCAGCAACGTTCGAATGTCTCATGATAAAATCGATTTAAGCTCAGAAAATGCTGATCAAGAAAGTTACTATCTCTCTTTTTCCATGAATGCTGGTATTTTGTACTCTTTCAGTTACCGAGGATATGATTTCTACAATAGCTTCCACTTCAATAGCATATACATTACTCTCACCGACAAAAACGGAGAAGTATGGGGAGATCTCAAACCAATTACAGGAGCTATGGTGGGTGAGTACCGCATCAGATGGAATCCAAAAAACGAAAAAAATCGTTACTATTTACCCAAGGGAAGCTATACCTTTACTCTAACCACCTACAAATATGAGTTAGTTAATGAACGATGGGAACGAAGAATTTATGCTACCAACAAACAAGCCTTGAATATAGCCAAATCAACTATTCCAGACCCAATCCCGGCCTCTTTTTCTGCGCTCAAAATTTATGGAGAACGTCAAGACCTAAGTCTTGGCATGAAATTTGACGATGTTCGATCTATCCTCTCTCAAACAGAGGATATCGTGTCTATAAGCCTGGAGCTCAAATATGACTCAAAGCGAATAAGTTATCGTGATTTTCAGGTAACTGGATTCCTGAGCCAGGTAAAAACCAGAGTTGACATAGACAGAAGAGTGGGTGACGATACTTTACTTATTAAAATTCAATGTCAAAGCTTTAGTCCAGACAAGATTAACAATTTAGCTTTTTTAAATCTTCTTTTCCGAACAGCAAATCAAGGGAAAGTAAACATAAGCACCAGAGCCTTTATCATCACTCTTGCTAATGAAGATGAAATCCGAGTAGATACTACATCTCCCAGCATTCGCGTAAATAATAAGCCTTTCTTGCTCAGTGATATCAATAACGATAAAATGGTTGATCGTTTTGATATGGACATCTTTATTGAAAGCTTTGGTTATGTCAAAGGTGAGAAAAAATACAAGGAAGACTGTGACTTCAATCAAGATCAACGGGTAGATATGCTTGATTATTTCATTATCTCCAAAGAAATGGGAAGTGATATCCTCTAATATTATTTTATGTTTTGTTAATTATTTTTATTTATTCTTGACATTTATTAATTTTCTTATAAATTATAGTTGTGTTAAAAATAAATAATATTAATTTAACACTGCACGAAGTAATAAGGAGGTAAAAAATGATGTATAAGCAAAAGATTCCAGGAACGATTACTGCTCAGTACTCTATCCTAAAAACAGTTCAAGTTCAGTTGCTCAGTAAGTGTTCTTGTCTGGAAAAAAAAGGAAGATCTGCTGAATCCAGCATCCTGGATCCCGTTCTAACGATACCCTTTTTCGATGCTATCCGATAGCGTCTCTGGGGTTTCAAGGATCTAAACAGCACTAAGCTCTTAAATACTGGAGCTTAGTGCTGTTTTTTTTACTTCAAAACATTCTAAAACCAGTGCATCGTTTTTTTACAAAAAGCTACCAACATAAGCATCACAGGAACCTCGATCAAGACTCCAACTACAGTGGCAAGAGCCGCGCCAGAGGAAATCCCAAAAAGCATCACAGCAGTGGCAATTGCTACTTCAAAATGGTTAGACGCTCCAATCATTGCTGCGGGAGCAGCATCCTCATACGAAAGTTTAAGTTTTTTTGCCAGGGCATAGCCTAAAGCAAAAATAAAAATAGTCTGAACAAACAAAGGAATAGCAATCCAGAGGATAGTCAAAGGATTGTTTGCGATGACTTCTCCTTTAAAGCTAAATAGCAAAACCAGGGTAGTGAGTAAAGCAATAATAGTAACAGGAGTAAGAAAATGCAAAAACTTATCCCTAAACCACTGTTCTCCTTTTTTCTGGATGATCCATTTTCGTGAAAAATACCCACTCAAAAGGGGTAAAGCAACGTATATAGCTATGGACAGTAATAAGGCCTGCCAAGGTACGGGTAAGCGCCCCACTCCTAATAAAAACCCTCCTAAAAGACCATACAATACAAGCATAGTAAGAGAGTTAATAGCAACCATCACTAAAGTAAGCCCATCATTTCCCCTGGCTAAAAAACTCCAAACCAACACCATAGCTGTACAAGGTGCTATTCCCAGGAGAATGCAACCAGCAAGATAGCTTCTCCAAAGTGGGATCTGCAACATTTTAATGCCTTCATGAAGCACTACGGTACCTGCACCATGCTGAGATCCTACGGCTAAATCGAGACCAAAAGGCATTTTAACCAAATCCATGGCTTCAGTGCCGATAAATCGCTGAAACAGGAAACCCAGAAAAAACATGGCTATAGCATACATGGTAAATGGCTTGACGCACCAATTGATAAAAAGAGTAAGTAATACTGGTTTTCCACTCTTTCCCGCCTTAATTACAGAGTTGAAATCAATTTTCACCATGATGGGATACATCATAAAAAAAAGACAAACTGCGATGGGTATTGAAACCACTGGTGCTCCTTGAACATAAACAGCCATTCCATCGAGGGATTGAGCCAAATTGGGATTAATCTTACCTAAAAAGATTCCTCCCATGATACACAAACCCACCCAAAGGGTTAAATAACGCTCAAAAATGTTGTTCAGTTTTCTTTCCTTTGAATTAACTGAGATCTTTTTCATTCTTTTTTGCTCCCTACTCTGCAACATGTTGTTATTACCTCTTGAGCTTGGTGGTTCATATCGGATAAAGCTTTAATGATTGAAAGTATGTCCTGTTTCATATCTTTTCCTTTTCTCATTTAACATTATGGTTAAATGTATGAGCACTACTAAAAATTTCAAGTTAACGAATTGGCTCATCTAAAATCTGGACGAAACTAATTCATTTCTTCCTTTAAAAA
>DAOSES010000022.1:0-42432 GCA_035363255.1 Caldisericia bacterium
ATGTCAGAAAAAATTTAATGGGTATAGTCGGTTTTGTCCAAGACATGGATACTCATGAAATCCTAGGCACTGGCCTTTATCGTTTTTCAAACGAAGAACCAGTTTACTTTAATTGGAACCATTGGCCAAAAGATTTTTTTGACCACAATGGAAAATCGCTTCCTGAATGTAAGACCTATATTGGTCTTCAATCTATGGTTTTTTCTGGTGAAAAAATGAAAGAGATCAAAAAAATATCTTTTTCTATTTTTTATGGAAACGAGGAAAGAAAGTATTATGAAATACTAGGTGTCAAAAAACTTTATCCAAATTGTGATATCGTTTTTAGAAGACCAAGTACCGTTGAAATTACTTTCGAAACCCCAATTAGTGGAAACAAAGACATTTTTGAATTTATTGTTGATAATTACAAGGCCACAGGAGACGATTGGGCTGTAAGTTTTAAGGTTGAAAACTTTCAAGTTTTTGATATAAAAAACGAAACACCTAGATACGATATCAACAACATTCAGTTATATTACACCGCACAAATGCAAAGCTATCCCAACCCCATGGACTTTAATGACGATAAAATAGTTGATTATGACGACATTGACCTCCTCCTTCCTTTTTTTGGCCTTAACAGTAATGACTTTGATTATGAAGAAATTTATAATGTTGACAATACTGATAATCTAAACCGAATCGATATTCGCGATCTAGTCGCTATAATCTTCTACATCCGCGATCAAGAGTTACTCTTAAAATCAATTGAGTAGGAGTATAGCTTTTGACTATGCAACAGCTTATCTTCAGGATGGTGGAAAGATGAGAACCGTCCCCTTCAGGTAAGTATCTTCCCCTATACGGCTACCAGTTTGTTGGTAGTAGAAAGTGGCAAGGAAGAGCCAGCGTATTCGGGAAGAAGGCGTTTTAGCTTGGCTTGGACTTCGGCCTTGAGGGCGGGGTCCACGCTGTCCAATTCGGCCCAGGGGTTTTGTTCTTTTATAATTTTTTTGAATCGATTTTGACGATTGACCTCCATCATCATTTTTCTAATATCGCGGATATCTACTCTACCCAGACTACCACTTTCTTGACAAATATCGTAGATGGGATCCCAGTTTTCGTCTTTTTCGTTGGTGCCGAATCGGTCGATGAGATGGGAAAGGTCGTGCTCGTTTATCCAGGTGTCTTGGTTGAGGTCGAGAGGATTTGGGTCTATTAGAAGTTGATTTCTATGCCAAATTTTAGGATTGTTTAGATAAAAATAAGGGATGCAATCATTACTATCTAGAATTTGGAGGTTTTTGGCCTGGAAGTTAAAGGTGCCTTTTTCTTTATTGTTTTGTTTAAAGTGAGTGATGTAGGTAAAAATGGGGGTTTCGGGATCAAGATGAGTGAGGGGTCGGATAAACTCTATTTCCAGACGAGAGGTATCGGGATCGAAATCGAGATATTTTATGTTTTCTTGGAGAGATTGAGGGATGGTATAGCCCAAGATGTCGAAGTATTCAGAGTCGATATAACCTGGATTACCACCAGATTTACCAATTTCTATACCTATTTTTTTAAGATCAGTATTGGTGGGGATGTCTTTGACATTGAGAGTCATTTCTTGGAGGCCAGTGTAATTGAGTATTTTTTTTACATTTTCTTCATTTTTATAATATTCATCAAATACATTTTCTGGTTGATTATTCCAATTAAGATACATGGGTTTGTCGATACCGTCGAGATTGGCAAGACGACAGGTGGCTGTGGCCAAGATTTCTTTGGTGGACCTGTCTTGGACAAAGGCGACAAAGCCAGATTGTTGGCGGTTTTCGTCTGTTATTTTTTTGAAAGAAAATTTGTCTTTGATAAGACCATCGTTTTTGAACATAATCCTCTTGCCTTCGCTACCGAGGGGAAGCTCGCGAACGAGATTGTTGTAGATAAAATCGGGATAATCATAACCCTTTGGTAATTTATCAGGACTGTTATTGTTGGCATAATCGAGGTAAGAGACGACGATGAGATTGAGATTGCGATTGGCAATTAGTTTTTTGTCAGTGGTTTTTAGCTCTAACTCGAAATCAGAGTTTTTTTGGTTTTCTTTGATGCTAAAAGTGGCTAGTTGTTTTTGGTTTTTTAGAGCTTCGCTGAGGGCTTTATTGACATTATCATAGAATAAACCTCTTCCACCACTGTATTTCATATCGCTTTCATTACCATTGGCAATGTATTGAGGGACTCCGTCATAAGGTTTGGGTGGTTTATAAAGATAAAAATCGGCACGGCTATTTATTTCTGTGCTCCCCCATGCTTCTCTGTTGTCGCTTCTTTTGAGAGGATAGCGGAGGGGAAAGAAATTTTCTCGACCATTTACCCAGGTGGAAGCATCAAGAAAAAATGAGCCATTAGCTCTGTCGCTTCGAGCTAAGTTTTCTACTATAACTTTGCTTTCTAGGGGAATAAAATCCTCTTTGGCAGAGAGTTGTTCGTAAGAAGAAGGAGAGAGCATAAGACCGGTAGCAAGAGTAGTGGCGAGAACGGTAATGATAGCTTTTTTGCCATTGACCTTGGCTAAGGCAGGACTATTGCCAGTTTCTTCTTTTAAAAACCCCTGAGCAAGCGTTTTCACTCCCATACCGCTATCCTCCTTGTACCTTTATACTATTTATTATATACAGCCTCCAAGACTTTTCCAAAGGGGAGTCAGAGGAACCGTCCCCCTAAGGTATATCCTTTCAGCCCCTCGCTTGAAAGCTTTTCCATGTCTGGAATGTAAGATTTGCAGAAATGTTTTTTCAAAGAAGAAATTGTCGGGATTTATGTCGGAGTAGGTGGTCAATGCATTTATTATTCGCCAGGACGTTTTTTTCTAGAATCTATAACTGGTATTGCACTAATGGCCACATTATACCTTTTGAGATGTTCAGATTGGTAGTTTTTACTCAGAAAGCCATGGTGAGAAGCAACGCTGATAGGATTTTGAAGCTGTTGTGAGATGGGGGAGGTGGCACATGGGAAATTACCGTCCGTTTTGTCTAGTTGCCTCATCCTGCAATTTTTCAATCAACCAGATTCGAACTAGCGCAGAAAGAGTGATTCCTTTTTTTCTTGATAAGGCTGCCAATCTTTTTTTAAGTTCTGGCTCCATTCTTAATACGATATTTGATTCTTTTTTTACTTTGGGAAGGTATTCTATTCTGGTTTCTTTCAATTCTGGCAAGTAGTCATTGATGCTGTGGGTGTCCCAGAAGTCAGCTTCTTCTTGCATTGTTTTAAAAAGTGGTATTTTTTTTCTTTCATCACTCATATAAGTTTTCTCTCCTTACTGCTAATGTCTCTAGCGGTAATGAAACAATTGCTAATTTTTAGTATTGTATAACAATGCATTACAAGTTCAAGAAGATTGAGTTGTTTGTTGTATGTGAAAGTAGGAAATAATCTGTTTTAGTGATTTAAAGGGGGGGAAGCTTGGTACCTTTTTTGGAGCAGCTTGATACCTTTTGTGATACACTATTTTTTGAAAAACGTTTGTTGATGCGCATTTACAAGCGAAGCAACCTGGTACCTTTTTGGTGTTAGCTTGGTACTTTTTTCCATTTTGACCCTAAGGTAATTGGGCAACAGGTTGTTGCACAATTTGGGTGGGTGCTTTGGAAGCTCTTATCCCGACACTTTGTCGGGATTTATGTCGGGGTAGGTGGAAAACGCATTACTTGTGTGCCAGGACATGTTTTTTATTTCTAAATTCTTTTTCTAAAAAAGGATTTGCTTGCTATTTTTAAGAATAAGCACTGGTGTTTGTATTTGCATTCTGATCATGCCTTTTTTCCTTGCTAATCCATAATATGGATACTAAAATAGTATCAGAAGAATAGCATTTTTTTGAGGAGTATTTTATATGGGCAATTTGGCTAAGGTTAATCCTGAAATCCTTATATGGGCTAGAGATACAGCTAAAATGTCTATTGAAACCGTTGCTTCCAAAATGAAGGTGTCTGAGGTTAAAATTGAAATGTGGGAAAAAGGAGAGTCTTTTCCAACGATCAAACAAGCTCAGAAATTAGCAAAAATCTACCGCAGGCCTTTTGCTTTATTCTTTTTTCCGGAGATGCCGGAAGACTTCTACCCATTGCGTGATTTTCGCAGAAAAACATCCACTCCTTTAAAAACAGCTTCAGTTTTTATCATCAGAGAGATTCAACAAAAGCAAGCATGGATGAGAGAGAATTTGATCGATAACCAGCAGGATCCCCTGCCTTTTGTGGGCAAGTTTTCCATAGAAGATGATCCCGTGGCTGTGGCAAAACATATCTTAGATACCCTGGAAATTGATCCTAGCAAAATTGTAAAAAATAAATCGCTTTTAAATTACTGGATCGATAAGGTTCAATCAATAGGTATCAATGTCTCAAGAATCAGCTATATCTATACATGTCTAAAGATTAATCCTGAGGAATTGCAAGGCTTTGCCATTGTGGATCCCTATGCTCCTTTTGTTTTCATCAATTCCAAAGACTGGAAATCTCCCCAGTTGTTTACCTTGGTGCATGAGCTTGCGCATATCTGGATAGGCGAGTCGGGTATTTCCAATGAAATTGCTTGCCATATTGAAAATAAGATCGACGCACAATTGGATCCTGTTGAACTTTTCTGCAGTGAAGTGTCTGCGAATGTTTTGATGCCTGAGGATTTAATGAAAAGTATCACTAAACTAGATTACAAAAAGGTGAAAGTAATTGATGAGATTTCCAGAAACCTTGGAATCAGTAGCTTTGCGTTATTGTACCGCATGAAGAAGCTTGGAATGATTTCCCAAAAGGATTATTTCAAAATTAAATCTGAATTGAATGTTCGGTTTAATGAGTATGTGGAAGAGAAACAAGCTAAAACTGAAAAATCCAAGGATTCCCCCATCTATTATCCTATCCTGGTAAACAAGAATGGAAAATTATTTATTCAGACGGTTTTGAATGCCTACAGAACTGGAGAAATTGAAGTTTCACAAGCAAGTTATTTATTGAATGTGAAGGCTGGCAATTTAAGCAAACTGGAAGAACAAGCTTTTCGATGAACGGACGGTCCATGTATTGCCTTGATACCAATGTATTCATTGAAGCTTGGAACAAGTATTATTCTCCCAACTTTTGCCCTGATTATTGGTGCATACTCAATGAACTTGGGCAGCGAAACATTATTTTCATGCCCAAGGAAGTCTTTAATGAGATTGATAGCAGTAAAGATGAATTGACAAAATGGCTGAAGGAAAGTTCTATTCCAGTGCATAGTACTGACAATATCGTAACAGGTAATGTTACAAGAATCTTTGAAGCTAATCCATTGCATATAAATCTTGTCCAGGAAAGCAAAGGAAAATCATTGGCTGACCCTTGGGTTATTGCTCATGCTATGAAAAACAAAGCAACGGTAGTAACCAAGGAAAATAAATCAAACTACTCAAATCCTAACCCAAAAAAGATCCATATTCCCGATGTTTGCGAGAATATGGGGATAAGATGGATAGATGATTATCAAATGGTAAAAGAGCTTGGTATAAAGTTTTCTTGTGAATGTCCGATATCTAAGTCGTCCATGATCACCAATAATCTGTTTTAGTGATTCCAGAAGAGGAGCTTGGTACTTTTTCTATTTTGACCCTAAGGTAATTGGGCAACAGGTTGTTGCACAATTTGGGTGGGTGCTTTGGAAGCTCTTATCCCGACAAAGTGCCGGGATTTAACTGGCAGAAAACGTTTGGCTTGCAATAAAATACCTTGGTAAGTATAGTTTTTACCATGATGAATAAGCAAATAAGTCTTGAAAATGATAAGTTGCCCCAGTTTTACAGGCAACGATTTCTTATAGCAATGGTACAGGTATTTAAAAATAAACTGACTAAAACTGATTTGATGAAGTTTCTGTTTTTATACAACCAGCTCTACAAAGAAGCAAAAAAAGATTTTGACTTTGTTCCCTATCGATATGGTCCGTTTTCATTTCAAGCTTATGCAGATATTAGGCGTTTATCTGAATTAGGTCTTATTACTGAAGAAGATTGTGTGACCAATAATACCACAAAATCATACCTGTCTTTATTGAGCAAATTGGACCAGACTTATTTGAGAGAGTTTTATCAAAGTTATCGAACCCTATCGGGAGACAACCTCATTCGGTATATCTATTCGAAGTATCCCTACTATGCACGCAAAAGTGAAATCAGAGAACGAATTGGAAATAGCCTGCTTAAAGATACCGTTATCGATTACATGAATGTAGAAGCTATATATTCCTTGGGGTATGAAGGGATTTCGATTGATGCATATTTGAATACTTTGGTGCGAATGGATATCAAAACAGTTATTGATGTGAGGAAAAATCCAATAAGCATGAAGTATGGTTTTTCCAAGAAAACTCTGGAAAAGACCCTTGATGCCTTGGATATTAAATACCTCCACTTGCCCGAACTTGGCATAGAATCAAAAGAAAGGCAAGAATTGTCTTCGTTGGAAAGCTACAACAAGCTCTTCGACTCTTATGAAAAAGAAGTGCTAAGTCAATCTGATGGGTATGTGTGGAAGATTGTAAGTGAATTCAAGGTGCAAAAGAGAGTGGTTTTGACCTGCTTTGAAAAGAGCCATCTCTATTGCCATCGATCTCGAATATGCAACCTGATTGAATCTCGATATGGCCTTCCTATTAAGCATTTATGAACAGTGACTGATGTTATAAAGCGTTCTAGGGATATATTGTTTCTGGGAACAACCAAGAGATTCCATAATATTGCCCCAAACCCATTTGTTATCATTGGGGTTTTTTATCCCCCAAAACGACCAGAACCACAGCCTTCACTTTTTTAGACATTAAGCTGGGTCCCAGACACCCCTGACAATTGCTTGAGCTATATTTTTCTTCCCCCGACAAAGTGTCGGGATTTATGTCGGGGTTGGTGGAAAACGCATTACTTGTTTGCCAGGACGTGTTTTTATTTTCTAAAATCTATAACTGATATTGAACTAATGGCTACATTATTCCTCTTGGGAGGTTTTAGATTGGTAGCTTTTAACTCAGCAAGCCATGGTGAGAAGCAACGCTGATAGGATTTTGAAGCTGTTGTGAGATGGGGGAGGTGGCGCATAGGGAATTGCCGTCCGTTTTGTCTAGTTGCCTCATCCTGCAATTTTTCAATCAAGCAGATTCGAACTAGCGTAGAAAGAGTGATTCCTTTTTTTCTCCTTACTGTTAATGTCTCTTGCGGTAATGAAACAATTGCTAATTTTTAGTATTGTATAACAATGCATTACAAGTGCAAGAAGATTGAGTTGTTTGCTGTATGTGAAAGTAGGAAATAATCTGTTTTAGTGATTTAAGGCGGAAGCTTGGCACCTTTTTTGGGGTAGCCTGGCACCTTTTGTGATACCCTATTTTTTAAAAACGTTTGTTGATGAGCATTTGCAAGCGAAGCAACCTGGCACCTTTTTGGTGTTAGCTTGGTACTTTTTCTATTTTAACTCGATAGCAATTGCGCAACAAGCTGTTGCATAATTGGGGGGTAGCATTCATCGCTTCTACTAAACTACTCCACCTGAATTTTGTCGACACTGTCGACAATTTCTTCTTGGTTATTTCTTTTCTCAAAAATAAGCAGTCGATATTTCAGCTTAGGAAATTCGCAAGTTCGATTTATAATTTATACTAAGATATTCCTTTTGGGAGGGCATGGGATGAGTGAGTTTAAAAAACCCCGATTAGGTTTTTTGTTTATGATTGCAAATGACTTGCCTGAGATTAGGCATTTTTACACTGATGTGATCGGACTTCCAGAGAATAGCTATTTTGAGGATGATGCTTTTGGTTGGTTATCGTATCATATGGGGGACTTGGAAATGGATTGGTTTAGAGCTGATACCCCTCAGGCGATATCTTCCGAATGGGCTTGCCAGCCGGGATATTCAGGTGGGACGAGAGAAGTGACTTCCTGGGCGATTGAAATTGAGGAAAGCAAGTTCGAGGAAGTGGTAGAGAAATGCAAAGAGGAAAAGTACCCCCTATTTCAGGAAGAACCGCAGTTTAGGCAGGAATCCTATTGGGGATTTACGGTTCGGGACCCCATGGGAAACACGGTAGAGCTATACTATGTTCCCAGCAAGAAATGAGTTATTCAAGCTCTTTTGCCACCGGTAATGGCTATCTAAGGGGCTATGAAGCGCACCAAATCACTTCTTTTTCTCAAGAGCAAGCCCTATTAATCGATCGCTATGATCCACCAGAAACAAAGGAATATTGAGCACATCACCATCCAGCTTCAAGTTGTCCAGAGAAAAGCGAATACGCAATTTAACCTGATCACCAAAGTTTTCCTTAAACTTCCTCAAACTCTTGCTATCGGTGTTATCCTCAGCCTTGACTTCCACAGGGAAAACATCATTATCCCGTTGGATCATAAAATCCACCTCATACCTGGGATTATCACTGCTCCAATAGCGTGGAACTGCTTCAAACAAGGGTCGGAGAGACTGCAAGACAAAGTTTTCACTCAGTGCCCCTTTAAAAGCTGAAAACAAACGATTTCCCTCTCCAAATGCTGTGGGAGAGAGCAGAGATAGGCGTCTTAGTAAGCCAATGTCTACCATATACAGCTTGAATGCCGACAGGTCATCATAGGCTGAAAGAGGAAGACCTGGTCGACTGCTTCGATAAACTTTGATAAGCAAACCAGCATCTACCAGCCATTGCAGAGCGTCTTCATATTCCCTTGCTCGAGCCCCCTCTTTCGCCAATTTGAATAGAAACTTTTTGTTTTCACGACTCAACTGCGAAGGCATGGATTTCCATATCGCGGAAATCTTTGGAAACTCTCTGCTCTCGGGGTATTTGGCAAAATCCCTTTCATAAGCGTTCAAAATATTTATCAAAGCATTTTGCATAGCTTCAACATCTCGGTGCTGGGTCCAATGTTTTACTGATTCGGGCATGCCTCCCGACACATAATACATCTTCAATTTTTCGTATAAGGGATTGAAAAAGGCAGGGGGAACAGGCTCAATTTGGTCCAACGAACTCATATACCTCAGCAGATTTTCGTCTCCATTGGCAGATAAAAACTCTGAAAACGACATTGGAAACAACTCGAGGAAATCGACCGATCCCACTGGAAAAGAAGAAGGACGAGATAGCGCTACCCCCAGCAAAGACCCAGCACAAGCCACATGATACTCCCTGGCATTTTCAAAAAAATATTTTAAGGTATTGAGCGCATTGGGACAAGCCTGAATTTCATCAAAAATAAGCAGGGTGTCCCCCTTTTTTATCGACTGACCACTTGCAAGGATAAGGTTTTGCACTATACGATCAATATCTTTGGTGCTTTCAAAAAATGCATGATATTCCATGTGCTCATCAAAGTTGAAATAAGCTATATTTTGGTAATGCGTACGAGCAAATTCCTTTAAAGCCCAGGTTTTGCCCACCTGGCGCACCCCTTTTAAAATCAAAGGCTTACGATAAGGGGAGTTTTTCCACTTCAACAAGCGCGAAAGAATTTCTCTATTCATCCCATACTCCATGGTCAATGCACAAAAATATAAATAATAATGTGATAAATATCACATAAACATAAATAATTATGTGTAGTTTTTCACAAAAAGCAAGTCCCCTATACCATCGAGGCAGGGAGAATTGTCAACTTAGGAATTACTGCAAAATCCTAATTCCTTAAACATCCAATGGGAACAATCAGCACTCCTTCGTCTCTTCTATACCCTAGCTTACTTCCAGTAACAATCATCAAGAAGGAAGGTTTATTCATTTTTTCTGTATCAATGATTGCTTCGAGGGATTTTAAATTCCTGGATGCTTTTTCAAACTCATTGGCACCAAGCTTGATCTCAACAGCACCCCATCGTCCATCCCTCAGCACAATCACTGCATCGCATTCAAGTCCGTTTTTATCTCGATAGTGATAAACCTTTCCTCCCATGGCTTCTGCATAAACTCTTAAGTCTCTGATGCACATTGACTCAAACATGAAGCCAAAGGTGTTGAAGTCGTTTAAAAGATGTTCATGATTCATTCCTAATGATGCGCAGGCGATTGAAGAATCCACAAAATGACGTTTTGGACTTACTCTCAGGGGTGTTGAAGATCGAACGGAAGGATTCCAGGCTTCCAAATCTTCTACTACGAACAATCTTTGGAGCACATTGAGGTAAGACTGTATAGTGGGATAGCTAATGGACTCATTTTCACCACCCTCCATATCTTTCATGATTACTGAATTCTTAGCTTCAGTTGCGATATTTCTGGACAATGAACGAAGCAAGGCAAACATTTTGCTTCGATTTTTCTCTGCCCTATCTACCAAAGATACCTCAAAGTTTACGATAGAATCAACATAATCTTGCGCTCTTTTTTCTGCTGATCCAGCTTTTGATGTCACGGATGCTGGCCAGCCACCCCTTACAATTGCTTGAGCAATGTCCTCAATTTCCAACTGGCTGATGGCGCTAATTTCATCTATATTACCAAATAGATCCCCAAGGCTTATTTTTCCATTGGATTCGTTGGATTCAAATAGGCTCATGGGTCTCATTTTGACTCTTGATATTCTACCTGTTCCTGTATGGGAAATCTTATCATCCAACACAGGAGTGACGGAGCCTGTTAAAATGAACTGGCCCTCTTCACCACGACGATCAACTTCATGTCTTACTGCATCCCATAAAATGGGGGCAACTTGCCATTCATCAATCAGTCTTGGAGTTTTGCCTTGCAACAATAAAGAGGGCTTGATATTTGCTGCCTGAAGATTGCTCTCTCTCGTGTCTGGATCTTGCATATAAAGAACACTGTTGGCTCTTTCCGATGCTGTTCGTGTTTTTCCGCACCATTTTGGGCCCTCAATTAATACTGCACCCGAGGATTCTAAAGAACTCTCAAGCAATTTATCAGCTATTCGAGGATAATATTTTTTCATCATATCCCCTCCTTTTTTGTAAGTACAGTATATGCTATTTTAAACTTTGGCGCAATTCTGTTTTTAACTTTGGAGCGTTTTTACTTTCAACTTTGGCGGAAAGTTAGGTTTTTTTGTAACACCTACACCATCGAGGCAGGGATAAAGCCTGGCAGGTCTACATAGTTCAGGGTCACGATATAGTATTCTTTGATCCCAAGAACTTCACAGGTCTTTTTTAACTCCGCATAATCGGAGGGAGTGCCTGTTTCTTTTACTTCCAGAGCCACCTGCTGGTCGAGAATAAAGTCAATTTCCTTCCCATTGCGTTTCTGGTAGTATTGCACCTTGCTGGCTCTGACTCGCAGTTGTGTCATGATGGCGTTTTCGAGCACAGTCCCTGTGGGCACAGCTTGCATCATCTGCAGGATTCCATGATCTGCAAAGTAAGGTTTTCGCGATCCGCTGATTTCTCGGTCCACATTTAATGAATAAGGGGACAAAAAATCCATAAAATATGTCTTTTCAAGAAAGGTAAGGTAGGCGTACACCGTATCCCGACTAATCCCGCACTCTTGGGACAGCTTGGTGATATCCATGCGTGATCCGACTCTTTTCATCAGCAAAAACATCAAATCACGAAACTTGTTTAAGTATTTAAAATCAGCCAATTGAGCCACTTCTTTGTCAAAGTAGGCATTAAAAATATCGATCAGGCTCCTCTTTTTCTTTTCAATGTCGGCTATCAGGGCAATCTGAGGGAAGGCTCCGTAGTGAAGATAATCGAGATAGTATTTATGATATTTTTCACTCAGATACTTCGTTTTGTTTGCATCTTTCTCTTTCCATGAAGAAGCAAAAGAAGCCTGCACCTGTTGAAAACCGAGAAATTCTTCAAAACACAAAGGATACAACTCAAACAGATATTTTCTTCCTGCCAGACTTTCTGGGAATAGGTTTTTTAAATAGAAACTGCTCGATCCTGTTAAAACAAACTTGATATCGTAATGATCAAAAAGATATTTTATTGCCTGGACAATTTCGGGAACCGTTTGGATCTCGTCCAGAAAAAGGTACATTTTTTCATTTGAAGTCAAGCCCGATGCCCGAAGATTAATCAAAATCTGATCAAAATCTCTTTCTTGAAAGAGAAGCTGGTTTAAGGGGTTTTCGAGATCCAGCATGAGCTTGTTGGAGGAAGGAATGTGATCATAGAGTCGCTGTAAAAGGGTGGTTTTCCCTACTCTTCGCATGCCTGTAATGACGAGTATTTCTTTATCCTCAAGCACAGGCAATAAATCGTTAAACAGCTTTCTATCGATGTACATGGCTAAATTATCTGTAAAAATACAAATCTGTCAATTACTAATCGACAAAATTTATATAAATTTGTCGACTGCCAAGCGACCATATCTCAGCTTCAGGGAGGGGGGGTGGCCAAAAGTTCTCTTAGGAAATCCACAAGTTCAATTTGTAATTTAAGGAAAGATATTGCAAACCTGACTCAGCAAGTCATGGTGGGAAGAAATGCTGAGAGGATTTTAAAGCTTTTGTAACTCAAACTTTACAAAATCATATCCTGCTGGACGAGTCATTGTCATTAATTGTTGCTTGATGCCTCCTGGATCGAATCAATTCGACATGTCTTCGTCATATAGGTAAAACCAAAATTCAAAATTTTGGAGTATATATAAGGAATCAGAAATATAAACTGGTTTTTTTCTGCCATCATATAAAATTGCTTCTGTATCTCCATAAGGAACCTTACCTGGAGTTACGCAAAAAGATCGATAAAAGAAATAATAAGCGTATAACAAATCCAGCTGAGTTCTCATCTCTGGAAGAAATAGTTGACTGCACAGCTGCCCAGACCATGGATCGTAATACTGGTAACCGTCGATGTAACTACTTCTCCCCATTCCATCCACATAGTGATAACCATCAATCATTTCAAAAAAAGTTTCTTCCCCTTTTTTAACCAACATGGGATAACCAAAGATCATATTCCCGTTCAGTTTACCTTGATTTACAGCAAAAGAACATAAGCGATAAGGGCCTCTCCACATTGAAGTGTTGATCCAGAAGCTTTCTGGATGTTTCAAACTGACAATGCATTCGGCATCATACTCCGCATCATTGCCATTGGTGCTGAACACGTCTAAAAACTGAAATTGATCGGAAAACAAAATGATATGTCTACCATCCCAAGAATCTATTGCTTTAACAATAATATAATTTTCCCCTTGGTCGCGAATCAGGAGAAAAGCAGGGATACTGGTTATTACTATTTCTTCTGCGCTCCAATCAATTTCCTTGCTTTGAAGGGAGATCGTATATGACCTGCTGGTATCAAAGGAAAAAGACTCTATTCTGATGCCTTTAAAAGGATCATTTTCTTGGTTTAGCAGTTGGATAAATTTCTCTAAGTATTGGTTTCGCTCCTCGACATATTTATTTTCCTGCTCGTTTGTTTGAGTTGAATCAGTAAAAAGCAAGGCTGGCATTTTTACCAAGGGAAATGCTGTCGAAGTAGTAGGTTTTTCTTTCCAATATTCTTCTGGATCAATCGGTCTTTCCAGAAATTGAAAATTAGACAGTGCTTTTCCATATTGATGAGGAAATAACTGAGATATTTTCTTCTCGTTTAGTTCTTGATGAGAATAATTTGTTTTTGCGGATGGCTTGTAAATAATTTGATGACATTGATAAGATTTTTCACCCTTATCGTTGTAATAATAGCCTTGACAGAATATTTCATTGTTTTCCAGAATTAGCTCAGGATCAAAAACATCATTCATGATATAGGCATAATGAGCTTTCATGGTTTTCTCAGATTCTGAATAGTCCCAAACATATATCAGAGCGGATCGATCATAATAATCATATCTCATGATAAATAATTCATCCAACTCGTCATCATCAATATTGCAAATCTGTGATTGCCAGAAGGAAAAATAACTCTTTTTTGCATAATTGGTATCTTTGAAGATTAACTCCCCTGTGATAGAAGGGATGTACAAATCTAATGCCTCATTCTTCTGCATGATGCCTATTTTGCACTGGGAAGTGTCACCTGTAACAAACAACTGCTCCTCTTCATCAGTTTGTGAGAAATGTCCAGATATAATTTGGTTGACATAATATAAATCCAGCTTCTTTAACTGGACGGGTAAATCTTCTTTTTGATCTGATGGCTCATATGTTTCTCCTGCTTTTGTGCTTTTTGGAGGTTCCGGAAAATAATCACACGGATAAACCATATCAAAATTACCAAGCAGACAACAGTAGTATTGCCCCCATCTTTCTAAAAACAACACCTCTTTGTGAATAAAAAATCTTTCATGAACTCCCTTTTGAATTTGGGTGATTTCTCCCGTCTTAAGGTGGTACGCAACTAGGTAGAAATTGGAATTTTTACTTCCGATACTGCTCTGGAAGATTAAATAGTCGTTGTAATACAGGAAGTTGGTGCTTTCTGGTTTAACTTTAATTGGCTCCAATTCCTGAGCTTTTGTGGTAATCTTATCGGGCACTTTGCTTATATGAAAAATCTCATCCTGATATACACGACAAAAGTATGTTTCTCCTTGGATGGTATATCTGTTTTCCAAGTAAAAATTTCGATATTTCAGAACATAGGGTTGGAAGTAATATTCAATGTTCTGGCTGCTATCCTCAAGAGAAAATTCAATTAATCGTTGTTTTGTTTCAAAGTCTTGGGGAGTGATGAGAAATTGATGTGAATCAATTTTTCTCAGATACTCAATAGGAGAGGGATCATGTATTAAACGATATAAAGGCTTTCCATTGATTAAATCAAAGAAAACCAGACTATTTTCATAATACGATATCATCGTATCCTGGGAGATCTGGTATCCTTTCCAATAACTGCTAAAAAAATCTTCCTGAATAAAACACTGAAAATAATCTCCCAGATCTTTTTCCCAGACAACCTTTTTGGCGTCAATGTTAAAACAGACTATGGTACTGTATTGTGTTCGAAAGAAAAGGAAATCCTCCATAAGTCTAACGTCGCATCCATAGGGATAGCTCAGGAGTAATTCATCATCCAAGCTTCCATCCTCTAAGTTGAGGATTGAGATGATCGTCGATTCTCGGAAAAACAACGCTTGATTTTTAGAATTTATACCCAGAAATCTCACATCGGAGGATGGAAATCTGAATGTCCATTTAGGTTTATTGTCTTGATAATGGTAAAGTGAGAACGAATGTGAATTACTTGTTTGATTTTCCGTTAACAAAAGTTCTCCGATCTGCTCAACTACATTTCTTGCTTTTTTCCAGAGAGTGCTTCCTGTGGTTAATTGATAACAAATTAAATATTCTTTTTTGGTGTAGTTATCGTAACTTGTGGTGATTAGGTTGTCACCCTCAATAATACTACAAAACTGGTTATAACCTTCAAACTTTTTAAAATCAATACTCTCCAGCTCTATCCTTTCAATAGGATTATATTGGATGAGTTTTGCTTCTCTTCGCTCTGTTTTTGGATCATAATAAGTGGAAAAAAAGCAAATATTATTTTTGTATAGAAAAGATTGATAAATAGAGCAATACTCAACCTCTGAATAATTCTTTTCCCATAGTGATTCCAATTCAATTTTAGTGCAAGAATAGGTTTCTTCTTTTTCCCGATATAGCAAATCTTCCTGGTTTGAATATCCCACTATGAAAGTCACGTAATTTGATTCTGGATAAGCTGTAACTAAAAAAACTCCTGGTAAAAATTGAATGCTGGAGGAGGGAGCACCACGAAAATAATCCATAGTTTCATAAAAAGACTGTACTATATTCCCGCTTGTAAGATCAACCCAGAAACTAGTTGCAATCCTCATGGAATCCTGACTTCGCGATAAATACTGGAAAACTAACATTGATTGGTCGAGAAAAGTTTGATCAAGTATATTTCTGCTTACCAACACAGAGGGAAAGTCTTTTTTCCATATTTGCTGGAAAGATGAATCAAGAGCAATAATCTGCAAATCGACCCCGCGAGAAACTTCTACAAGTGAAGTGCATATATATTTCGTATCCTGATTGCAAAATAGGCGGATACCCAGATCCTCATATTCTGAAAGCAAGAGATTTGATTGAGCTTTGAGCTTTTCTGCTGACCATATTCTTGGGAAGCTTGCATCAATTTGTTTTTGCCCTTCACTTTGAATGCTTTCGATATTTATTGATCCATCCCGATATAAGCAGCTTATCCAGATTATTGAATCCTCAAAAACCAAGTCCATACGCAATGGAGATTCTTTCCAGTTGGCTAATTCTGTAGTATTTCCATTTTGAAAGTCCAAACATAACAAACTAACAGATTCAGCCTCTTGTGAAAAAAGAACATATTGGCTCTCCCATGGTCCTGCCAAACGATATGATTTAAAGGAATCTAAGCGATAAGACCAAATGATTTTTTGATTGATTCGATCCCAGCAGCTTAGAGTCTTTCCTGGGTCTTCAAGTAAAACTTTTTCATGGTCACAATAAATACCTTTTCTAGTGGAATCCGGAGTAAGGATTTTCTCAAGGAAGGATCCATCATGAGAAGCATATATTTGTGTTTCATTTTCCAGATTCAGTAATATGGTTTCTTCATTGATGATGAAGGGTGTATCTTGATTCCACCGATTTTGTAGTTGAATAGTCCAGTTAACTTTACCACTGACCCTATTGAAAGAAATAAGCTCAATAGGAGTATCGGTGCCTCGAGCAAAATAAAGATTATTTTGGAAGACCTCTGCTTTTACGTAACGATGAAGGGAGTATCTTTCGAAAGAAAAGGGATAGTCAATATCAAGATCATTGATATCGTAAGCCCAATTATAATCAATCGGTTGTTTTGATGTAGAGGATTCTGTATAAACTAGGTTAAAAAAGTAAAAGATACCTATGAGTACAACGGCGATAATTTTTTTAAACAACAAACTATTCATGACAACCTCCGTTGATTTTAATCAACTTTATCATATCTGTTGGCCACAAAATTGTACTTCAATTAACTCAACTTTTTAAGATTATTATATACAACTATGCCAGAATAAAACAGTGCAGTAATTAGGTATCTGGAGAAGATCAAGCCTATCCTGTTGGAGGAATGGGGTAAAAACTTTTGCTGACAGATTTTGACCCAGCAAGCAAAGCTGAGAAGCAACGCTGATAGGATTTTGAAGCTGTTGGGAGCTATGTGTATTGTTTATGAACTATAATGACTGTATCATACATAAAAAAGTAGGAGGTGATCTTTGGTTAGATTAAACTCTCTGGCTATTAAGAGAGAGCTTAAAGAAATAAAGCAAAGGGAGCTGGACAGACTCCTCATCGAGGGCTACCAAAAAACAAAGACGGAAGATACTTCTCTTGATGCTGAGTGGGAAGAAGCAACACTGGCAACCTTTCCAAGATAGTGTCAAAATTTATTCCCCCTCCATGAAATACTTCACCAAAGCAGCGTATTCATCCTGAGACGAGTAGCAAGTGTCTATCAGATAGGCCCGATCGACCTCATACTCTTTCAAGCCCCGATAGTAAAACTGCTTATGCCGTTCGTCAATGATAAAGGGAGTAATCCCCCATCGCAAGCATTCCTTGAAAAGGATCATCCGCCCCACTCGACCATTCCCATCCTGAAAGGGATGAATCGACTCAAAAAGATAATGAAACTCTACCAAATCTTCAAATGCAACCGTCTTCATGGAGTTGTAATTGATCACAAGCTTTGCCATCTCACCTTTCACTTTCGAGGGTGTTACAGTTTTGCTATCCCCCACCATATTCGATCTAGCCTTATACTCCCCCACCTTAAACCATTCTTTTCTACTGTCCGAAGTATTCATCTTGATGAGTCGATGAAACTCTTTAATCACATCCTCGGTTAAAACCTGGTCGGCTACCTTGATCATAAAATCGAAGCACTGGAAGTGATTGATCGTTTCGATGATATCGTCCACCGATGTGGCTTCATCCTGGGAGCATCCAAGGGTATTGGTTTCAAAAATATACCTGGTCTGAGCCTCGGATAGCATACTTCCTTCTATTCGATTGGAATGATAAGCCAGTTTGATTTGCGTTTGATGATACAAGCCACCCTTCTGCTTCATCTTCATTTCTTCTCTGAAACGCTGTAACAAAGGCTTATCTGAATCATTGACGATTTCCAAAATATCACTCGCCTGGCAATGTAAAAACTTGCAGATCTCTTCAATGACTTTCAGCGATACCAATTCATTTTTTGAAAATTTCGCCAGGGTAGCAGAAGATACTTTCAGCTCTTTCTGTAAAGTGGTTTTAGATATTTTCCTTTCTGACAGCAAATTAAACAGCTTGGTATAACGTATTGACATCCAAATCACCTCAAAAAAAGCATAGCACTAGTATAGCACAAAGCTTTAGGAAAATGAAATGAGCATGATAAATATTTAGATTAGTGAAGCTAAGCTCTTCACCCGTTGTGAGTCAATGCCTATTCCATCGAGGCAGGGATCAAGCGATAAAAAGGCAAAAATACCAACTCGGTATTTCCTTCCATCCTTCGCATTTCCTTGCCCAGATGGACGATATAAGCTTTTTTGGGTTGATATTGCGCCAAAAAACTGAGCAAAGATCTTCCGGGATTTGGCTTTAGCAGGTTTTGATATTTCACTTCCACGGGAGTAATCTCTATTCCCTGATCTACCACGAAATCCACCTCAGCCTTGTTGGTGGTACGCCAATAATGGATTTGCCACGAGGTATCCCTTACCCAATCTTTCAAGCGGTGAAAGACAAAATTCTGAAACAAAAAGCCATCACTCAGCAAAGGAGCAGAGGATCCAAAGAGCCCCAGAGCAAAGTTCCTCATCCCCAAATCAGAAAAGTAATACACCGGAGCTTTGCAGATTTCTTTGCGAATATTGCGATAAAAGGGAGTCACTTTTTCAATATAAAAAGTCTTTTCCATGTACCAAAGATAGTGATTGATCGTATGAATATGCAACCCCAGGGTGCTGGAAAGCTCCTGCTTATTTACCATCTTGCCCAGCTGAGAGGCCATTAAGCGCGCTAAACCAGTAAACTCTTCGGTTTTCTGGATGCCCAAAAGCTCCACCAGATCTTTTAAGAGATAGCTTTCATATAGCTCTGACATAATCTTTCTTTTTTCTGAGAGTTCCTGCTCCAGCACAATTCTCGGAAACCCCCCAAAACTCAGGTATTCTTCAAGCAAAGCCTTTGTTTTTGTTGCTTCCAACTCCATAAACTCGCCCAGGTTTTGCTCAAAGCGATAGGAAGTGCGATACTCCACCCATTCTTCCCAACTCAAGGTGGATAGCTCAAAAACCCGTTTTCTGCCAGCCAGGGATTCATGGATCTTTTCTTTAAGCTCCAGCGAACCCGATCCAGAGACCATCCAATGGTAGGGAAGATCCATGTCGTAAAGACCCTTTAAAAACAGCCCGGCATTTTCTTTCCGTTGAATTTCATCCACAAACACATAGCCCTGATTTCCAAGCTCGAGCCTGATCTTGCGCAAAAGGTGTTCCTGGGAATCAAAATACTTTTTATCTTCCTCAATATCAAGATTGAGCATCAGGGAAGGCTGGTTTTGCTTAGCCAGCTCATGCATAAGAAGCTTCATCAGCGTGGTTTTACCCGCTTGTCTTGGGCCTACAATCAGGCTAATCTCTTTTTCTTTGAGATGTTTAATTAATTCGGGAAGCAATCTTCTTTTTATCATATTATCATTTTAACCCAGTTAAAATTACAGTCAACTATCAAAATACTTGGATTATTGTTACTTCAACTTTGGCGGAAATATTCGCTAAGCTGGAGCGACAGGATAGAGGAGTAAAACTCTTAGGAATTTCGCAAGTTCGATTTATACTTTAAGGGAAGATATTCCTTTTGGGAGGTTTTTGATGGCAAAGCTCCGTATCATTAAAGTGAATCAAAGCAACCTGGATATTGCTCTGGAGAATGATATCTGGGGTCGAAAGAAAATGGGCTTCAAGGATTGGGAAAAAGGGGATCGGAATGGGGCAACAACTTTGGCTGGCAGATTTTAACCCAGCAAGCCATGGTGGGAAGCAACGCCGAGAGGATTTTGAAGCTCTTGTGAGATGGAGTGACGAGTTGGTTAGTGCTACTCACCAACTGAAAATATCCGCAGTTATCAGAACAGTTACCCTCAGATAGCAATCTCAAGCTCCACAAACTCATGAAAGGGGAGCCAGCAGACATGGGTGTTGTCTTCGATGATGCTGAGATGTTCTCCCAAATGGACGATGATGGCTTTTTTGGGGCGGTAGAGGGAGAGATAGGCTTTCATGGAGGGCGATATCTCGGGTTTTGAGATATAGCTGTAGCTAGCTTCGATGGGCAGGGTTTCCTTGCCTTGAACAAGTACAAAGGCAAGTTGGGCTTTGGTATGCGTTTTCCAGAAGTGAATGCTTGTTGAGTTGTCGTGGAGTTTGTTTTTTAGCATAAGGAAGACATAGTTAGTGAACAGGTAGTTCATTTCATGCTCGGGGAGCGAAGGGGTCAAGGTGCCGTGGATATAGTTTCGCACGCCTAAATCGTTGAAGTAATACTGGGGAAAGGTAGAAATTTCTTTTTCGCTGTCGCAGAAATAGGGGTTTATACGATGTAGAAGCGAGGATTTTTCCATGCGATCCAGATAGAGCGTTATGCTGGTTTTGCTGATGGCAAGGCTTTTCGACAAGGCTGAGAGGCGATGTATCATTCCGAGACTTCCCGCGATGACTCGCAGGACTTCCATGAAGCAGGTGCGCTGAGATGCATCCAGGCCATCCAGAAGCTCCGGAAGTATTTCATTTTCAAATCTTTCTTGCACCAGATGCTGGGGAGAGCCTCCAAAAATCAGATATTCATCCAGTTGGTCTTTAGCGTTCATAGTCTCATGTCAGCAGGAATAGCCACAAGGGGATGAGGTGGATGCTTGTTTGATGGTGAAGGATGGTTTCATAACGATTTCGGGTAATGATCCTGCATTGACAGTTTTGCTTGGGCTTGCTTGAGAGAAAACTGTTGAAGGCATCTAATTCTCTTTCTGGTAGTTGGTCGGTGTAGGAAACCTGGTACAAATTAAGACTTTGTTGTTCTTTGGTAATAAAATCCAACTCTTTGCCTGTTTTTTCATCCTGCCAGAAGTATATATTCTGTTCTTGCCTTCGTAAGTGTGTAAAGACCATGTTTTCAGCCAAGCGCCCCAGGTCGGAGGAGAAGGAAGGGCTTGTGGCATTTCGGAGCCCGTTGTCTGAGATGTAAAGTTTTTTTGCATATTTGATTTGACGCTTGATGGAGTAGTCAAAATTTTCCAAAGTGAAGAAGAGGTAGGTTTTTTCAAAATAGGAAAGGTATTCTTTGATGGTATTTTCATTGCTGGAAACAGCTTTTGCAAGACTTCGATAGGTGAAACGCGATGCGAAAGTGTAGGATCCATAATGGGCAAGTTGCTCGATGCTTTGATGGTTTCGAATCAAAAAACGTGGCACAATATCTTTAAATAGCACGTTCTGAAAGTATTGAAGAAGGATTTCCTTTTCCAATGAAGCTTCATTTAGTTGTACTATTTCGGGAAACAAGCCTCGGTAAAGCCGTTCTTCCAATAGATGCAGGAGCGTTTCGCGATAAGGAAAAGCTGTAGTATAGGTGATTTTGGTCGGCAGTTGCAAGCTTGCTTCGCTCGAAAGGAACTCTCGGAAGGAAAAGGGGAAGTTTTCAAAAGCCAGGATGCGTCCTGTGAGGTGGCTTGCGAGATCGATAGATAGCATTTCGGAATTGGATCCGGTGAGGAGTATCTTTACCTGTGGATCCCGGTCGTATAGTTCGCGTACCCAAAGGTGCCAATGGGGTATGTTTTGGATTTCGTCGAAAAAAAGATAGATTCTACCCGAGGGGTTGGTTTGGATTTTGTATTCTTGCAAGATCTGCTCAAGAACCTGAGGATCTTTATGTTTCATCGCAAACCAGGGATCTTCAAAATTGATGAAGAGGATGTTGGAGGGGGGAGTCCCGGTGTCGAGTAGATGGGCTATGAGTTGACGGAAAAGAGTGGATTTGCCCGATCGTCTTGCTCCTGTGATAGCTATCATGTGATGGATATTGAGGGCTGAGATTAGCTTGGGAGTAATTTCTCTTCTTATGCCAATGTCTGGTGATTGGCCCGACCATTGAGGATTTTGTTTTAATAACAACTCTTGCATTGCTTGCTCCATTTATTTCGTAATTCGCAAATTACCTACTTTTTGCTAATTATAGTTAGCAATTTGTAAATGTAAAGCAAAAAACCAGCATGAATGGGAACCATGCCCCCAGGTATTGATAGTCATTGTACCAGTCATTGTACCTGTTATTGTATCGCTTAAAACATTAGATATATTCACTATGCTCATCGCTTCAGGGTTTATTGGGAATACCATACGAATTTTAGCGTTCATAGAGCAGGAGGCTGAGTTCTGCCAGGCTGGCAATATCCACCTGGTTGTGGCTGACTATGGGCACGAGGGGTCCAAGGTTGCTACTTTGGAGATAGCTCTGGTAAAACTCGGGCACCAGGGCTCCGGGGACATCTTCGGAACGTTGTTTGTGTAGGATGGCCTGCTCGATGGTTTGGAGTTTGCAGTCGGGAAGACTTTGCTTCCAGACGGAGCGCGAAGGGTAGAGCATGTCGAGGCTGTAAAAGTTGAGGTGGCTTCGTATGCCATAATAGGCCCAGCGGTCGTTGATATAGGGGATATCAAAGCGCTGTCCGTTGTAGGTGATGAGAAATTTGGTTTTTTGCACCACCTGATAGTATTCCATCAGAGCGCTGGCTTCTTCCTCAATCTGACGCACCAGCCATTGATGGATCACCAGCTCATGGTTTTCCACTGTTCCTGCTCCGATGAGGATGATGGGCCGGGAAAAAAGCCCGAGGGTTTCGATATCCACGAAGGCCCAATCGCCTGGGGGCGCCATGGCAAGGAGTTTGAGCCAGGCGGGGTGGGATCGTTTGAATCTGGTGCCCAGCCATTGGTAGAGGTTTTCGAGGGAGGCTTGCTGGAAATGATCCATGAAAGAGCTTGCGAGGTTTTGATAGCGGGGGTGGGAGCAGAGATCGCTGATTTTGCAGTAGCCCTCTTCGACGAGTTTTTGACGGGTGATGGGTCCTATACCGGGCAACAGTTCGAGGTGGTTTAGCAAGTCCTGGCATTTTTCCTGCTTGAAGCTGGAGCTGAACAGGGGAACGCGGGTGGTGATATGATAGCATTTGCCATAAGCGTTTTCGCAGACTTCCCCGGGGAATATTTCACTGCAAACTTTTCCCTGGTATTGTTGCAGGAGTTTTTCTCGAAGCTGGTTGGCGTTGCTATAGTCCTGGCTGGGAAGGTTGAGGGAAGCGTAGGAAAAGCTTTGGCTGGCTTGCTCGTTGCTGTCGGTGAGTAGGTATTCTTTGAGTGAAAGCACCGATTTCTTCCATTTGGAGGCAATGTAGGACCAATTTTCCGCGCTTTTTTCTTTTTCTTCTTCCATTTGCTTCTATTGTAAGCTAGATGGCGGTGGAAACAAAATGAAAGCAGGGGGGGAGTGAGTCAGGTACGCAAGAATCAGGTGGTGGTGGGTTCAGGTTTGGTGGAAGCGAGTAGGATAATATTCCACCAGGCAATGATGAAGAGAAACGGCATGAATAAATTTAGATACTGATTTGTAGAGTATTCCATATCTTGTGATAACAAAATAGTTGCTATTGATACTATGACGATGCTTATTGGTAATAGGATGTAGCCTTTGGTTTTTTTCGACTTGAGTAAAAGGTACCATCGATTCAGCGCGACGTTTGGGACAATGAAAAGGGCATAAAACCAGTAAAACAAGAAGGGAGAACTATCACCTTTTAATGGATTATTGCTCAGGGAAAGCTCTTTGGATTCATATCCATGATCTATTAGGTAGAACGGTAAATTTAGCGTATAAATAGGTCCGTCCATGTTGGTTTCTCCCTGGAAGGCGAGGGACTTTGTTTCACCTTCAGATAGCACCAATGGATCTCTGTAATCGGGAAAAGTTGTTAGCGCTGTCAATTCAAAATTAGAATAATATCTATTGACTGAAATTTCCGAAAAGTTAAGTTCTTCAGCGCCTGTTTTGCTGAGATTTTTAATCTTCAGCTTGATAACAACAAACTCATTGTATTCCTGGGGTGGCTTATGATCGGGATTAAGGGTATTGATCAGTTTTAGCGCTTCTTCCCCACGAATGATGCTTTCCAGACCAATAGCAATCCGATTATCTGTTTTGATTACATTGCCATTTTTCACGAAAGAATACCGGAATACATTCCATGAGATTTGCTCATATTGATATCCCACAAAAAGATACAAAAAACAGAGTCCACATACTATACTGATGATTTTCCTGAATCTTGTCTTTTTTTTATACGTTTTCTGGTCAAGAAATAACCCGTCGGTATCTTCTTCCCATTTGACTTCATAAAAATCAGCCCTGCAGTGGGTGGTGTGGGGCACACCGTTTTCATCTTGATAGTCTACTATGGAATTCCACCAATTGAACTTGATTTTGGTAACTTTCCAACCCATTTCAGCTGCATCTTGGATGATGTATTTTTTACCCAGTTTGTAAAAAATTACAAAGACGAGGAGTATCGCCAGGAAAAAACTATAAATCATATTTCACTCCAACTACCCCTCCTCATCCATCAAGCCATGACTATGGATATTGAATGTTTCAACATTTGTTGAAAGTATACAAGATTAGGAAGAAATTTTAAGAGGGGGCGAGTAAACGAGTAGTCGAAAAAACTCGCGAGTGTTTTTGACTGGAGGCAAAATTACTCGTATACTAATAGGAGTCAATTTTGTGGAGCAATGAGATGAAATCACGCTATCTTGCAGAGCAGATAAAAAAGGATCTGGAACATAAGATGGTTTTTGTGGGTGGTCCCAGACAGGTTGGAAAAACTACCCTGGCAAAGATACTTCTTGGGTCTGAAGGAGTATATCTAAATTGGGATGTCGCAAAGCATCGCGAAATGATTCTTAACAATGAAATTCCTGAAGCTCCCATGATCGTATTTGATGAAATTCACAAGTACAAAGCATGGAGACCTTATCTTAAAGGTATCTTTGATTTGTATGGAAATAGCAAGAAAATTCTTGTGACAGGTAGCGCTCGTTTGGATTATTACAGGCATGGAGGCGATTCGTTGCAGGGGAGATATCATTACCTGCGCATGTTTCCTTTATCCGCATTTGAACTGGGCATATGTAACAAAGAGGATCTGAAACAATTGCTTCTGCTGGGTGGCTTTCCAGAGCCGTTTTTTTCTGCTTCTGAAAATTTCCTAAAACGTTGGTCGCGTGAATATCGTATGCGTATGGTTCAGGAAGATATTGTGAGCCTTGAGAACACTATTTTGGTTCAAAAGATTGAACTCATGATGCTCAGACTTCCCCATTTGGTAGGTTCACCCCTCTCTGTGAATGCACTCAGAGAAGATTTAAATGTTAGCCATAAAGCTGTAAGCTCCTGGCTTGAAATTATGGAAAGATTGTATGCTATTTTTAGACTGCCTCCCTTTGAAAGCAATTTACTTCGCGCAGTAAAAAAAGAGCAAAAGCACTATCATTTTGATTGGACCCAAGTGAAGGACGAAGGAGCGAAGTTTGAAAACATGATAGCTCTGCATTTGCTCAAATGGGTCTATTGGTTGCAGGACACAGAGGGAAGAAATATTGAGCTTCGATATTTTCGGGATGTTGATGGTAGGGAAATTGATTTTTTGATCGTAGAAGACGACCATCCCTTGCTTTGTGTTGAATGTAAGATCAAGGATGAAAACCCGACCCAGGCGATGAAGTATTTTTTAAGCAAGTATCCTGAATGTAAGGCTTGGCATGTTTCTCTGGAAGGCAAGAAAGTTGTAAACACTAAGGAAGGCATACGTATAGCCCCAGCCGAGATATTTCTTGCTGAGTTTATATAAGCTGGGGGGAAGGTGAAGTATGAAAATTTTAAACTATCGCGTGATTCTTAAAAAAGAACAAGACAGGGGATATACTGCCATTGTTCCTTCTCTTCCTGGTTGCATTACTTATGGAGAAAACCTTGAGCAAACTATGACCATTGTAAAAGAGGCGATTGAGCTATACATAGAAAGCCTTAAAGCCCATGATGAACCAATAATAGCGCACATGCACTGCAAGGATGAACTTTAACTAAGCCGGTGAGCTGATGTGTTGGGCAGTAAATCAACGAGCAGTCGAAAAAAGTCGCGAGTATTTTTGACTGGAGGCAAAATTACTCGTGTGGGTTATGATATAAAACTTTGCCATCAAGTGTATATTTTAACAACATTTTATGCACTTAAGTGTAAATATTTAGCTAAATATTTACAGACAAAACCCCTCTGTGTTCTCTGGCTCAAGTGCTAACGGGTTCAGGTTTGGTGGAGGCGAGTAAAATAATATTCCACCAGGCAATGTTGAAGAGAGCTATCATGATTACGTGGAAAAAGAATGCTTGAGTTGAGTCCGCATCATAGGAAGTCAAAATGGTGACTATAGATAGAAGCGGGATGAACATAGGGAATAGGACGTATCCTCTGGTTTTTTTAGACTTGAGCAAAAGATGCCAACGTTTGCGCAAAGCACTATAGACGATAACAAAGGCAAAAAGCCAATAAATCAATACCAAAAACGAGTTAGTCATAAGGGGGTTCTCTCTCAAAGAATAATAAGAGAAGTCATTATAGTTACCACTAATCTCTATTAATGGAGAAATTTTACTTATCGGCTTATTTCTGTTTACTTCTCCAATAAAAGACTTGAACACTACTTCCTCTGTAGCCAATGATGTTGGTTCAATTGAATTGAGAGCACCATCAAGGTGAATCAGAAAGGAATATGAGGTACCACTATATAGAGAAATGTCATTGATCCTTATTTTGTCTGAGGTTTTCTTGCTGATGTTTTTGATTTTTAGCTTTATAATGGCTAATTCCTTACTTTCCTGAGGTGGATCGAGATCTGGATAAAGCGTGTTAACCAGTTTTAGTGTTTCTTCACCTCGGAGGATGCTTTCTATGCCTATTGCAAATTGATTGTCTATCCTGACTGCTTCGCCATTTTTTACAAAAGAATACCGGAAGGTATTCCATGAGAGTTGCTCGTATAGGTATCCCACAAAGAGAATCAAAAAGCAGAGCCCACACACAGTGCTGATGATTTTCCAGTTTTTTGTTTTTGCTTTATAGGTTTTCTGGTCAAGATATAAGTCATCGGTATCATTCATCCAACTGGTTTTGTAAAAAGGTGTGCTGCAGTGAGTTGTAGTTTGCACTCCGTTTTCATCTTGATAGGTGACAAGCCAATCCCAAAAACCTTGTCTAACTTTGATGTTTTTCCAGCCCTTTGCTTCTGCGTCTGCTAAAATTTGTTTTTTTGCTCTTTTGAATCCGTAAACAATAGCGATGACCATCGCGATGAACAACAACGGAAAGTAAAAATAAAAAAAAGTAGGCATACGCTCCTCCTCACCTATCAAGCCATAACAGCGTAACTTATATCTGCTCTTGTTTCACTTATATTATATGTTTCAACATTTGTTGAAAGTATACAAGATTAGGAAAGCAAAATGTAATACTTGTAAAAATTACCATATATATTTACAATATAGTTGGAGGTGGAGTATATGGCCAAAAACACTAAGAATTATACCTTTTCGCTCCCTGTGGAGCTGATGGATAAAGTAAAAAGCTATGCTGAGATTGATGAAAACCCTTCCATTAACACCATGGTCAGGGAAGCAGTGGAGTATTATGTTCTAAAGATGAATAAGGCATGGCTTCAGCAGGAAATGCAAAAAGCAGCTGCTGACCCCTTGTTTATGGAAGATCTTCAAGCTTGCATGAAAGATTTTGAAGCAGTGGACGATGAAGTCTTGCCTGAGCCTGCTAAAAGATGAAGTATCAGTGGAATATCTTTTGGGCGGACTTGAATTCTGTGGAGGGATCAGAGCAGGCAGGCAGAAGACCTGTATTGGTAGTTTCTGAGGAAGCAGTGAACCAAGCATTACCTGTCGTGTGTGTCGTCCCCTTTACTTCCTTTCGACCGGGAAGGACGATTTTTCCCACGGAAATGTTACTCACACAAGAGGATACTCAGCTGGCTTTTGCGTCAATTGCCATGACGCATCAGCTTATGACCATCTCAAAGTTACGTCTTGGAGAGTATGCTGGATGCATAAAATCTGAGGAAACACGTGAAAACATCAGAAACCTTATGCGTATTTTTCTGGATATCGCTTGAGTGGGGGCAGGGGGAGGGTTAGGATAACTCTTCGTATTCATAGATGGCTAAGGCATCTAGAAAGGTATTGATCCGTTCAAAAGCATCTCTTTTTACTCGATCTATTTCTTCGGATGTTTCGATATTTTCAAATTTTGTTATCCAGACTGGTCCAGGTGAATTGATACTTTTAAACTTTGCCTTAATCTTTCCCAAACCCTCTTTTACCAGGGTGTTGTTTTTGTGTGGATCAAAGATCTTGATTAGTTCAGACAATCCTCCTGGGTAATGCAGAACGGTAAAATAGATGTCATAGGCATCTTTTTCCTTCATTCTATCCCATATTGCCATTCCCTTCATCGTAAGAAATGATACAGCATTTGCAATTTTAATATTAATCTCGTTTGTTGAACCATCGGGCATTGTTCCTGATACTTTTACCATTTGATAATGATCAAAAACAAGATCGCAACCTCGTGCTTTTCTCGCTCTTACATCCTGTACTGATTGGGTTCGATGAGTTTTACCAGTCCCTCCATATTCTCCTGCGAGAAGATCGATTTCAATGACTAACTGAGTGTCTGAATCACTAGTTATCGGTCGAAAGAACTGAAAAGGTTGCTTGCCTTCTATATACCCTCTTTTGCTTAGAGCTCTGAGAATGGTCTGATAAGTTTGTTCTGTTTTATCTTGCAAAGCAATTGCCATGTCAATATCCAAGCTTCCAACATGTTCAGATTGGTGTTCTACCATTAGAAAATACGGAATCCAACCCCCTACTAATACGATTTTATCTCGAAACTCTCCGAGGATAGGATGCAATTCCAGTAAGACTGAAAGGCATAGTTCTGTTTCTTTTTTCCCGTAACTGTGCCTTGTTACCATTCTTTTCTCAATTTCTGATCCAAAAGATATTGAGCTGCTTCTTTACCTCTTGATTCAAGCTTTAAAAGATCGAGATAAAGCTGAACATTAGATACAATTTTAGCATGATTGATATCCTGTAGTTGATAAAATATTCCACTATCATATGGATCCATAATCGTGATATTTGGACCTGTATCTACTTCTTTCCACCCTAATTCTTTTACCATTTGATCAATATCCCCCTGATAGTAAAAATATATTCGCTTGTATCGAAGATGAGGAGTGATTCTGGAAGCGCCAGAAGTCAATGTAAATGCATAGTTATCTTTGTTTTTTGTGAAGTACTCGATAATATCATTTTCTGACTTTGCGAGATCGTGTAGGGTATAGTAATTTCTTGATTTGTTTTGTGAGTATTTATAGTTTTCTGACCATTCTTGAAGCAACAATTCTGGCTTTTTAAGAACTAGTTTTATTTTTTTTCCAACAAGTTTCTCTTCCAAATACTCCATATCAAGAAGTTGCTTTTTAATGTTTGACGTTTGTCCAATGCTAACTTTTGCTTCTTTAGCTAAATCTTGCACATACCATTCATTTTTTGGATTACATAAAAGAACTCTTAAGATCCGGGAAGATTTGGGGGTAAAAATAGACTTAACTGGGCGATTGTTTGGAGATGGATTGATTTGTCCTTCCCTGTTCAAGTATACATTTTTAAAGGAGAAGAGATAATTCCCTGCTAGATCCATAAAGCCAATATTGTTATCTCTGCAGATTATTTTTGATTCATTTGATATGTAAGGGGCAACAAATATGCCATAGCTGTCTTTATTCTGATTGATTTGAGTTTTTAACTCTATTGCAGCCATACGAGCATATCTTGGCTGTCCTTCTGGCTTTATTGCAAATAAAAGGCGAATCTTTTTATTTTTGTCGATGATTGCTTCAGCAAGCAAATCAAGTCCTGAGTAGGGTTCATTTTTCTCGTTTTGAATAAATGAAACCTGAACAAAGCTAACTGATGAAAACATAGAATTGATGTTACTTTTGACGCACTCAATCAAAGCTATTTTGTTCACTCCTGTTTCACTCCAAGTATATGTTTCAACATTTGTTGAAAGTATATAAAATAATGAAACAAAATCAAATTTGCTTAGTGCAAGAGGATACTCAGCTGGCTTTTGCGTCAATTGCCATGACGCATCAGCTTATGACCATCTCAAAGTTTCGTCTTGGAGAGTATGCTGGATGCATAAAATCTGAGGAAGATGGTAGCCAGTTGTCCGAAATTATCGGACACTTGAAAATGAAGTCTGAACTACTCGTGTCCTATCATTGCATTGACGCAAACTCAGGATTGGAGAGAATCTTCCAGTATTCCCTGGAGTTGATTTGCAAAAGTCAAAGGACTTTTGCAAAAAAGTGAGTCAACACCCCCGTCCCTGTGACTGACTCAGTTTTGTCAGTTGTTCCACTGGGCAAGGTAGGCTTCGAAGCCAGGTTTTTTGCGTAGGCCGTTGGCGTTCATGGAGCGGATTTTGCCATAGATGGGGCGTTCTTGAAAGGGATGGTCGTGTTTGCCAAAGCACCATGCCACCCCGGCATAGCTATTGGGATCTCGTCCGTCGAGGGAATATTTGTTGTTGAGGTAAAGGGCTGTTTTGAAGCCTTCTTCAGGCGTTTCTGACCATTCGAGGAGTTTTTTACCCCAATACATGCGCAGGTAGTTGTGCATTTTGCCCGTTTCTAACATTTCTCGTTGTGCAGCATTCCAGAAGGGATCGTGGGTTTTTGCTTTTTCCCACTCCTGGGGAGTATAGATATAGGGTCGGGAGTCTGTCTTGTGCTCATTTAGGGTTGTTTTTGCCCATTCTGGAAGACCTTCATATTGGTCATAACGGGGATTATAATGGCAGAAATTGAATGAGAGCTCTCGACGGACGAGTAGCTCATCCAGAAAGCTGTCTGCTACCTTGGGACTGCTTTCGAGGACTTTTTGGACGATTTCGATGGCGGAGATCTGCCCAAAATGAAGGTAGGGGCTGAGATTGGACTGGGCTGGATGATCCAGGTGATTTCTTTTTTCGGCATACTGCGCCAGGTCTTTGGATAAAAAACGTTTCAACTGCTTGAGTGCTTCTTGTCGCCCTCCTTTGAGCCAGGTGACGGGAAGGACTTCTTTAGGGATTTTAAGGGAACTGACTTGAAAACGGCTGGGAGGAAGACCTTGAAGCTGAGACAGGCTTGCAAAGGCATCAACTGCTGGAATGACGGAGTGCCATTCTACCCCGTTGGGCTTGAGCTGGGAGAGTAATTTTTTGCGAAGGTGTCCTGCTTGCCAGGCTTCTTTGGGGTAGGCGGATCGTACTGGGATGCTGGCTTCGCTCTCGACGAGGCTGAAGGGGGTGTCTATGTGGCGAGATAGCTCTTCTCTCCATGCTACTTGATGTCGGAGATAGCCTTGATCGGCTACTACCCAGGAGGCTTCTTTGGAAAGGTGAAGAGCTCCCATCAGAGGATCTTCTATTCTCATAAGAACTTTGAGTCTTCTTTTGCTTGCTTCAGTGTGAAGCTCCTTTAGCCCTTCCCACATAAATTGGTAATGGCGGAGTTGGGCTTCGGGATAGTTTTCGCTGATGCCAAAGTATATGAGGAGTGGCAATTCCTGCTGGTTGGCTATCCATTGGGCGTAGTTGAGGGCAGGATTATAGTCTATGCGTTGGGAGGCTTGCATCCAGTAGAGCACGTAGGCTCTTTGGTGCGGGATGGGTCGGGGGGTTTCGCTGATACGTTGATGCAGGCTTTCCAAGTCACTCATTTTTCCCGGAATCGCTCATGTTTGCAAGGGCTTCGGGGTAGGGGTTGAAGAGAGTTTGGTCGCTCAGATAAGGCTCTTTGAAGCGGATGATCCAGGATTTCATGACTGAAACCAGGACGCTGAGGGGGATGAGCTTGCCTTTATACTGTTGTATCAAATCGAGGAAATAGGAGCGTTCTTCGGAGCTGAGTTTGTCGGAAACATAGCCAAAGCAGTGGAGCAAGGCGTTGATCATGGTGGCAATACGGGGAAGCTTGCAAAACATGGCCTGGATGTGTTCCTGATAGCTTTTCAATACTTGCTCCTGGGGGAGACGTTTGGCATGAGCCACCAGACGACCCATTTTGCTGAGTTCGGATTGGTTGCATGCCATAAAAAGGTATTTGTTCCTGGCGTGAAAGTCGATCAGACGGCTGATGGAGTATTGTTTTTGGAGTTCGCGAAATTGAGCCTGAAGAAAGATTTGGCTTAAAAAATGCTCTCGAATGTTGGCATTAAGCATGCGACCTTCGTCTTCCTGGGCAAGATGGGGAAAGAGGAACATTACTTTTTTTCCGAAGAAACCAATGTCTTTTTTGATGGAGGCTTTGCTATCGATGGCAGGATATACTCGCACATCTTTGATGCCACAGGAGGGGGATCGGCTTTTGAGGATGAAGCCATCAACTTCCTTCAGACTACCCAGCCATTTGTGGGCAAATTGCTCCATGTCCTGGGTGCAGTCTTTCCCGCTGGCAGGTTGGACAAGTTGGTATTTTTCATTAGTTAATACCAGGCGTATGGGTTTTCTTGGGACTCCCAGATGGATGGAAACTTCGGGGCAGACAGGGATGAAATCTACAAAGTTTTTCATCTTTTCGATGAAGGAATCGGGGATCATTTGGCTGTTGTAGCGACAGGCATCGAAGGTGAGGCATTTGCTGATGACAATGATAGGTTTTACCGTGTTCATGACTTTCATTCTCCTTGGTCCTTATTCTTTCCAGTTGTAATGCTGACGGAGCTCTTCCAAGACCTGAGCGAAGGGGTATGACTCCTGTTTGGAACGATCCTGAAAAGTTTGTTCCAGGCTAAGGCAGGCTTCCTTTAACTCGCGGGAGCGGATGCCATGTTTGAGTGAAAAATAGGCTTCGGTGAAGGCGGATAGGAGGTCGCAGGATTTGATCATTTGTCCATCGAGGGCTTCATAGTCGTCTTGGTTGAATTCAGCTCCAATCTGCTCTGGGGATAGCTGAATACATTGTTTGTTTTGGCGGATGCGATTGATGAAGGGTTGATCGACCCAGTAGTGAAATTCTTCGTGCCATGGACGGGGGAGGAGGGGGTAGATTCTTGTTTTCATGAGTTCGTCTTCGATGCCGGAGATGAGCTCTTCCAGCTTTCCAATGGATTTTTTGATGGGGGACACGATGTCCCGGGTGAGTATTTCGGGAATATCGTGGAAAAGCCCGGTAAAAAAATTGTGGTAACTGCGTTTGGGGCAGGCGGAAAGCTCGTAGGAACAAATCCAGGAAAGCCAGGCTACGATGAGCATATGCCCCAGCACGGAAGTTTCGGGGATGCGAGGGGTGCGGGACCATCGTTGTTGAAAGCGAAGTTGTCCTACCATGTCAAGAAAACGATAGAGGTTTTTTTGCATGCTCAGTTTTTGCATGCCAATCAAGTCGCTATAGTTTTCCCATTCGTTGTCGAGTTGTTCTCGGGTTTCGGAAGAGTTAAAGAAGACTTTGTTGAAAGGATAGATGACGTTGAATTCCCAGAGGGTGCTGTAATAGTGGGCGGCTTTGAGTATTTTGCTTTCGATGCAGTCGGGAAGGGGATGGGAAAGGTAGTGCTCCAGCTTGGCATATAGCTCGGGTGGCAGCCAGGAGGGTTCTTGCTGGCATTGTTGCCAGATCCACTGGTTGAGCTCGGGGCCGCTGACTTTGACCATTTCATGATAGATGGCTGGTTTGATGTCGGTCAGGATGACTCGTTTGATAAACTCAAAAAAGCCCATTTCGAGGAGTAGATTCCAGTTTAGGGGAGCTTTTTGGCTATCTTCCTGACATTTACCCAAAACATAAGCAATCACCATTTTATGGGATTGTTTGTCCAACTCCGTAAAGCCTTTCGTGCGGAGATGGTCGTTCCATCGCTGTATATGGGCTGCATCGTACAGCTTTTCCATTAGAAAATAATTGATCAATGCGCTATCCCTCCTTTATCCTTTTTATTATCTATGAAATGAAAGATAATAAAAGAGAAGAAATAAGTAAATCGTTTTTGGAGAAGCGAAAGGAGGCAGAGGATGATTTCCAGTCCGTCTTTGATCTGTGATATTGAAAAACTCAAGCAAAACATAGAGCGGATGCAAAACAGGTGCAGGGAGCATGGGGTGCTTTTGCGTCCTATGGTCAAGACGCATAAGTGTGCGGAAATTATTCGGATGCAGTTGGATGCAGGCGCAACGGGCGTTTTGGTGGCAAATGCCAGGGAGGCTTTTTTGGCGCGCTCGGTGGCTTGCAGGGATATTACTCTGGCCTATCCTTTGGTTCAGAAGGAGCTGTTTCCCTTTTATCAGGAGCTGACGGAAGAAGCAGAGCTAACTTTTACAGTGGACAGTATGGAGCATTTGGTCTTTTTAAAGGAGTGTTTTGCTGGTTTTGCAAAGTTTTCCGGGCGGAAAGCAGTGAAGGTTTTGATCAAAATCGACTCGGGTCTGCACCGTTTGGGAGTTTTGCCCGAAGATACTGAGAAACTGGAAAAGCTAGCCAAAGCAGTGCTGGACTTGCCCTTTTTGGAGTTGTGTGGTGTGAGTACTCATGCTGGGCAGGTGTATGCTTCCCAAGCTCTGGAAGAAGTGAAGCGAATTGCGATGATAGAGCAGGAGGCGGTACGAAGAGCTTCTGAGGTGCTGAGAACCTTTGCTCCCCTTTCGAGGGTTGCTATTGGATCGACTCCAACGGTTTTGGGGGCGGATGGTTTTGAGGGGATCAACGAGGTGCGTCCTGGCAATTATGTGTTTTATGACGTGACTCAAGTGAAGCTTGGGGTGGCAAGCCTGGAACAATGCGCTTTGAAAGTTAAAGCCAGTGTGCTGAGTCGTCCAAATCTTCATCATGCGGTGATTAATACGGGGAGTAAGCAGTTGGGCCTGGATAAAGGGGCCCATGGAAGCTCGACGCTTGGATCTTATGGCTATGTGTTGGAGCATACCGAGGCTGAGTTGTACAGACTTTCAGAAGAGCTTGGTTGGCTTAAAGTGCCTCCTCAGTCTTCTCTGAAAGCGGGGGATGAGCTACATATTATTCCCAATCATACCTGCGTGACTGCTTCCTGTTTTAGGAGCTTGCAGGTGGTGGATGGGCAGGGGGCTTTGATGGATAGCTGGAAAATTGATAGTGGAAACTAAACTGGCTAATAGATTGCGTTGATTTCTTTGTTGTGCTTGGCAGTTCTGCGATTTTGAAGGTAGAGAATGAGGATCATGCCCAGACTGCCGAGGGTGAAAAAGAGCCAGCGAGGAAAGTCGTAGGACCAGATGGAGGAGTCGAAGAAGGAGAAGCTGAAGACTACCCAGAGGAGCGCTATGCCTGCATATCCCAGGTAGCTGAAGATGGGCTTGAACTCCAAATCGACCAGAACCCCGAAGAGCACCCAGAAAGCCACGAGATAGACCATGACTTTGCTGTCAAAGTCGTATTCGTATATGGCGGTCATGAAGAAGGCGGAGAGGGCGATAAAGGGGATATAGTAAAGGTTTTTAAGGCGTTCTTTGCGGATGGAGCTGAGTTCTTTTTTGATGCTTTCGCGACGGGGGAGCATGTAGTGATCGAGGGTTTGCAAGACTTCCTGATAGTTTTCTTTACTGCAATGGAGCACGGCGAGTTTGCGCCATGAGTTGCGCAGGACGATGCAATAAATGCGGGGGTAGGGCTGGTAGCTGAAGATGTCTTTCCAGGAGGCGCTGAAGGATTCCTGGGATTGGGAGATGAGGCCAATGCCAGCATAACCAGGCTTTTTGGAAGCCATTCCAGCGAAGATGAGCAGGAAGTTGACGATGCGGCTTTTTTTGCGGGTACCTGCCTGAAGGGAGAGTTTGACGCCCTTGCTGTTGACGATGAAACGGGTTTCAAAGCGGTTTCCGTAGAGGATCCATAAAAGGAGCATGGTGCAGAGAATAAGGATGATGACCATACCCAGGGCGTACTGAAAGCCATCGAAGGAGACGCTTTGGCCACTGCGGATGTCGGAAAGGTACATGCTTCCTATCCATAGTGCAATGATGAGGGTGGGAAGACCGAAAGCCACAAAAGCGTCTTTGGCGATAAAGCGATTATAGAGGGGGATGTCATGATCCCACTGGATTTCCGGCTTTTTACTCTCTTTTATTTCTTTCTCTTCCATAGTGAGAATTATAGCAAAAAAAAGTGCATAGGCTATAAAGACTCAGATTAAGCGATACCCTATACCTGATTCGGTGATGAGATGTTTGGGGTTGGATGGATCTTGTTCTATTTTTTTTCGTAGTTTTCGCATGTAGATCCTTAGATAATGAGTTTCTTCGTTGTATGAAGACCCCCACACGGTTTGGAGTAGTTGTTTTTGGGTCAGTACTTTTTCAAAATTCATAATCAGGGCTTTGAGGATTTCATATTCTGTAGGAGTTAACTTGATTTCACGGGAATCTACAAAAACCTGTCTTTTTAAAAAATCGATTTTAATTCCATTACATTCCATCGCTGGATTGTCATATGTTTTGGCTATGTGACGAAGAGCGGTGCGGATTCGGGCAAAAAGCTCATTCATGCTGAAAGGTTTGGTGAGATAATCGTCTGCTCCGCTGTCTAATGCTTCGACTTTGTCTTCATCAGTGCCACGAACTGAAAGGATCAGTATGGGAATTTGCGTCCATTCTCTGACCCTTTTTATCACTTGCACCCCGTCGATATCTGGAAGGCTTAAATCCAGCAGGATGAGATCAGGCTTGAAGCAGGCTACAGCCTGTATTCCACTGTTTCCATTTTCAGCAGTTTCTACATGAAAATCATGGGCGTTGAGTGCTATGGAAAGCAGTTTCCGTATTTGCGATTCATCATCGACTACGAGGATTCTGGTTTTTTGGGTTTCCATCTAGCTTGTCTTCCTTTCATAGGGTATAAAAAAAACAATCTCTGATCCCTTCAGGCGGTTTCTTTTTACCCAGATTTCACCTTTATGTGCCTCAATAATGCCTTTACAAATGGAAAGGCCCAAACCAGATCCTCTTTGGGATTTTGCATTTCCAGAGCGGTAAAACTTGGTGAAAACCAGGTCCATATCTTTTGAGGGGATCCCTATACCCTCGTCTTCGATCGAAAAATACAGCTTTCGATGTGCTTTGTAGGCATTGATCGTGATTTTTGAATTTTCGGGGGAATACTTGAAAGCATTGTCCAATAGATTACTTACTACTTGTTGAATTAATGAGGTATCCAATGGTATGGAAGGCAGAGCATCGTCAATCATACGTACAATTTTTCTTTTATCGCTATGTTTCATTTTTCGAATGCAATAATCAACAATATCTGCAATATCTACAAATTCTTTTTTCAGTTGAAGCACTCTATTGTCTAGCAAAGCCATGTCTAGCAGATTCCTGACCAAGCGATTCATGTCGTTGGCATCCTGCAGAATAGATTGCATAAGCTCTTTCCTGTCTTCTTTTGAGTACAATTCGCCTTCATCCAGCAAACTGCTTGAAGCGCCAATGATGGAAGTCAAGGGTGTGTTTAAGTCATGGGATATGGAATCAAATAAGGCTTTCTGAAGCCTTTGAGATTCATCAATCAATTTAACCTCATTAGCCTTTTCAGTTAATTGATGCCGGTGTAAAGCAATAGCGGTGAGATGTGATATCGCCTCAAGAAATCGTTTCATCAGAGGATCCTTTTTAAAATCCAACCAGGAGTTACTTAAGGCGATGACACCAAAGATGGCGTTGCTGGACAAGATGGGGTAGAAGAAAAGCGATGATTCGTGATGGGTCTGAGTGCCTTTGCCGGACATTTGTTTGTTGTTGAAGGTCCATCTTGCAGTTTCCATTTCTTTGTTATGAATTTCTTTGCTTAACTTTTCATCGTTGGAGCTTTTTATCTGCAGCTTGTTTGAACTGTTGGGGAGAAGCACTGCTACCTTGGAATCGGTAAATTCTGAGATTTCAAAGACAATCTTCGTAATGATGGAATCAATGCTGATATCCAGAGCAATATCCTTGCTTAAAGAAAACAATGAATTGATTTGTATATGGCTTGCTTCGACCATATCTGCTTTTTTTTGATACAGTAAGGAAATGTATCCAGCCAGGAAGGCTATGAAAAGAAATATGATCAAACTAATCAAATACCTGGGATCGCTTATGATGAAAGTGTTTTGTGGGGTGATAAAAAAGAAATCATACAAGAGAAAACTCACAAGTGTTACAATGATGGAGTTTTGATAGCCCCACAAAGAAGATAAGAGCAAGGGAATTATGAATAAGGTGGAAATATTGATCATACCAAGTTTTTCCAAGTAGATTTTACAAATGATTGTTAAAATGACGACCAACAAGATATGGTATAAGAGGGGAATGATATGGATGGTGTTTATGAATTTGAATTTTTCCAGCGATCTTTTTTTTGTCTCTTTTTGTAGTGGCAGTAAATGAACTCTGACATTATTTAAGTTGCCAAGCAAAACATTTTCAAAGGGTTCTTTGAAAACATTCATCCATCGGAATTTGTTTTTGTGTTTTCCCATAAGGACTTGGCTTATATTTTTCTTTTTGACTATTTGAATAATGGAATCCAGTAATTTGTCGGTAGAGAGTAAAATGATCTCTGCGCCAAATTCTTCAGCGAGTTGTATGGTTTGTGCCAGGATGGTTTTGCTTTTTTCGCTGTTGAAGTAGGTGGGAGTTTGTTGTATGGCAACAACCAGTTCCCCTTGCAAGCTATCTGAAAGGTTTTTAGCAGTTCGTAGTAAATGGATAGGATTTGTTGAGGTTTCAATATAAAGAAGTACTTTTTCCGAAGTTGACCAGGGACCCTCAATGGAGTGGTTTTCCATGTAAGTACTCAGCTCTTTATCGACTTGTTTGGCAGTGTATCGAAGGGCGATTTCTCGAAGTGCATTGATGTTTCCAGGTCGATAGAAGTGATGCATTTCCTCTTTTGAAAGCCCTGGTATAAAGACTTTATCATCAAGTAATCTTTGAATTAGCGTCTCGGGATCCAGGTCTACCAATTGTATACGAGCGTTTTGTAGAAAGTTATCGGGTACTGTCTCTTGAATGCTTAACTCAGTGATATCAGCGCAAATATGAAATAAGCTTTCTATATTCTGAATATTGAGGGTGGTGTATACATCAATTCCATGTTTTAAGAGTTCTTCAAGGTCTTGATATCTCTTTCTGTTTCGAAGCTTTGGATGATTGGAGTGAGCCATGTCGTCAACGACTGCAATATCTGGTTTGTTTCCGAGTACTTCATCCAGGTTCAATTCTTTGATGTAAGTGCCATTTTTTTCGATGAGAAGTGGTTCGATGACGGGGATGCCCTGAGCTATGTTTTCAGTTTCACTTCTCCCATGAGTTTCCAGGAAGGCAATTACTACCTCTTTTCTTTCAGCGATCTTCTCTTTGGCCGTTTCCAGCATAGCATAGGTTTTTCCTACTCCTGATGCTGCTCCGAGGAAGATGGTCAGGGTACCAGGGAAAGGGGGGGCATGAAGATTTCCTGTATCCGACGATGAGAGCGGGTGCTTCACTTTTTTTTCCTTTTCATTTCTCATAATCAGGAATCATTATATGCTGATTTTGTTCAATTTACTCTGAAAATTGGGATTTTCTTTGTTTGAATCGCAGGTACATAAAAGAAAGTATCACCAGGATTAGCAGACTGACCCATAATCTTGTCCAAACTACTTTTGCAGGGGGTAGAATGGAACCAGCTTCAACAATAGATATTTTAGTCGCATGGAGGTCGGTGTCTCCTGAATGTTGGGTACATATTTCGTGGAATATACCCTCAACCTTGACGGTATCCCCTTTGATGCCGTGCTTACCATAACAGCTGATTTTCTCTTGTAGTTTTCGGTCCATCCAAACTCCTATTAAATTTCCTTCGTGGTCCAATAAGTGGATGCAGGCTTGATCGCCAGAAAAAAGGACCTGACCAATCACTTCCCCTGTAAGGCTAATCGAACGTTGATCCCAATAAAAGGGGTGTTCCAGGAATTCCCTTATTGTGAGGGCTTTTTCTGCTTGCTTGACTGGGGGATTTGCATTTGCAAAGAAAGTACCGTTTAGGATAAACAAGAGACACAGAAACAACAAAACTCCCTTTGAGATAAATAGTTTTTTCATTTTATTGCTCTTTGGGTGATATAACGAACAAGAAAGGTGATAAATATCAGGACAGAGAAGAATTCCACTCTACCTAAAAACATCGAAAGAATAAAGTAAACTTTCATTACGGAGGGCATGGATGCACTGACCAGACCAGTGCTTAATCCTGTATTCGATCCTGCTGATACTGAGTCAAAAAGTGCCATTTTTGCAGGATAACCATACGCAACTCCCAAGATCGCTCCAAGGACATAGAAGAGGATGTATAGTAAAACAATGCTTATGGTGGATTTTATCATTTTATCGTTTAATACTTGCTTGCCGATATGATGAAAGGTGGCAACACTGACTCCGTGGGAAGGAAGGAAGAATTGTTTGACATCCTGTATGATCGATTTAAAGAGGATACCCATGCGAATTCCTTTAAATCCTCCAGCAGTCGAAGCGCTCGAACCACCAATGGACATAGCAACGATCAAGCAAATCAGTACCATCGGGGGCCAGAGATTTAAAAATTGAGCTGAATAGATGGTTTGAGTGCCAGTAGTGGTGTGCCCTGAAATCAGTATGAACAGTGCTTTCCTGAAGAGAGAGAAGGTGGAGGGGTACAGGTTTTGTCTTATTAAATAGGAAGTCATTATCATAAATAGTACGACGACAGAAACAAACCATGCCCTGGTTTCGATATCTTGGAAAATAGCTTTTCGATTTTTAAACCACATGTAATAGTGTAAGCCAAAATTCATGGATCCAACGATAGAGAATACGGTCAATGCTACCTCGTAGTATACATTGTGATAATAAAGGGCATTGATGGATTGGGGTGCAAAGCCTCCTGTACTCCAGGTGGACATAAACATAGATAAGCCATGAAACAGCGACCATCCAGGTTTTAAACCAATATGCAGGCCAAGTAAAAATAGAATGAGTGTGCCGATGACTAAAAATGCAAAACTGATCAGCCAGATGAAGCGTCCCGTATGTTTGATGTTGGGGGACAATCTTTCTTCTTTTCCCTCTCCTACCATGGCCTTAAAGTTGACTCCAATGGAAGGGATGAATGCTACTGCGACTATTATGATTCCCTGACCCCCAAGATAGGTTAAAAAATGTCGCCAAAGGTTCATGGATAAAGGCAGGTGGTCGATATCTTGTATGAGAACCAAGCCTGTAGTGGTGAGACCACTCATTACATCGAAACAAGCGTCTAGGTAAGATAAAAAATGAGGACTGAGATAATAGGGGATTGCCAGGATTAGCATCGAAATGATCCATGAAAATGCTGTGATGCACATTCCATGGAGCCATCCTGCATCTTTTTTTGGGCGAAAGTATAAGTAAAAAATACCTCCCAAAAGGAAAAGTACAGTTGCGGTGAAGAAAAAATCTACTGCGCTGGACCATTCTGAGGCAAAAAGAGCGATAATTACTGGTAGTAAAACTGCCACTCCAAGGAAGAAAAAAACTGCTCCTGAGAAATGCAGGATAGTAGACCAATCATCGTTGCGTAAAGCGGGAATCATGCAAGTATAAGGTTTAGTAATTGCACAAAAACGAAGAGGAAGCTAATAAAGCCAAGACATATCATGATTTCAATAAATATGGACATGGTGATTCTTGAAAAGTGTTTCATTTTAGCTTATTGCCTTCTTTCATCTTTAATTAACCCTCTCTCATTTACCTTAAAGATGCATTATATGGCGATTTGCTGTAAATTGCTGGTAAAAAAAAGAAAGCAAAGTGTAAAAAATTTGTAAACTATCCCCTTATCTTTTCCCCAAAATTGAGTCGCAGGGACGGGGGTACTGACTCAATTTTATTTGCTTTAAACACTCATGAATAAAGAATGTTAACCTGTTTTTATAATGATGGTTTATTTCAAAAGGAAGTTAAAATCTTATCTTATTACTTCTATATACTCTCACTATTGCTTGTTAAAATGCTATATTTATTAAAAATATTAATAAGTCATGTATTAAAAAAATGTCTTATAATGCTTATAAATACTAATAATTAGGGTAGATATAAAAAAAATTAACTGTGTTGAAAATGAAAGAAAGAGACTTGCCATAAAGTATCATTAATAAAGTGTTAGTAGGATTTAGAAAGTGAGTCAGTACCCCCGTCCCTCTCGTACAATAGCTACCAAAAGCTATGGGCTTTACCCTTAAGG
>DAOSES010000023.1:0-35541 GCA_035363255.1 Caldisericia bacterium
TTAGACGAGGAAATGAATGAAACATTTCATCCACATTTTTAAATGAAGCAACACGGTTAAGATTTGCTTAAGTTTGACATATGAGCATATGCTCATATAATAAGAAAGGTTACTGAGCATATGCTCATAAAGAAGGAGTAAGATATGAAAATTGCTATCAGTTCACAAGGTCCTTTGCCAGAAGATCCATTTGAAAAACGCTTTGGTAGAGCTCCTTTCTTCGTTATTCATGATACTGAAACAGGTTCTATTTCTTCTATCAACAATCACCAAAACCTTAATGCTCTTCAGGGTGCTGGAATTCAGTCAGCTCAAAATATCCTCAATGAAAACGTTCAAGTGCTCATTACAGGGCATTGTGGACCTAAAGCCTGGCAACTCCTCTCAAGAGCAGAGATCAAAGTTTACTGCACCGAAGCAAGTAGCGTGAAAGATGCTCTTGGTTTATACCTTGAAAACAAACTCAAAGCTCTCGACAATGCAGATGTAGAAAGCCACTGGCTATGAAACTTGCAGTTGCTTCAGGCAAGGGAGGTACTGGCAAAACAACCCTGGCTTTAGCCTTGGCAGAGTGCCTTGAGCACGAGGATACCTTCTTGCTCGATTGTGATGTTGAAGAACCCAACCTCCACTTGTTTTTTTCTTCCCCGTCCGTCGATAACAAAGTAGTTAGTATTTTATGTCCCAGTATTGATGAGAAACAATGCAATGCTTGTGGTCTATGCAAAGAATATTGTCAGTATAATGCGATAGTGATAGTCAAACAGAAAGCTATCGTTTTTTCAGATCTTTGCCATGGTTGCGGTGCCTGCACGCTAATATGTCCCCAAAATGCTATTCAAGACTACCCTCACCAGATAGGAAGACTTGAAATAAGCAAAAAAAACAAGTTAAACCTGGTGCAGGGAAAGATAGATATTGGCACTCCATTGGCTATACCTGTCATCAAAGCAGTCAAGAAGTCAGTCCCAAACAATGTGCCCTGGCTCATTTTAGATTGTCCTCCTGGCACTTCGTGTTCTATGATACACTCCATAGACGGAGCCGATGCAGTGATTTTAGTGACCGAGCCTACTCCTTTTGGTCTTCATGATTTGAAGCTTGCAGTCGCAACTCTTCGAAGTTTTTCTTCTGCCTATTTTGGAGTCGTCATTAATCGATGCAATATTGGAGATGAAAGAGTAAAGGACTACTGCAATCGAGAAAGTATTCCCATTCTCCTACAGATCCCTGAGTCTCGAAAAATAGCTGAAGCTTATGCCCAGGGTGTTTCACTCCTTCAAGCAATACCAGAATACAAACCCCTCATGAAGACTTTGCTTTTATCTTTGAAACAAAAGTCTGGAAAAACCATATGAAGCAAATACTTATTGCGAGCGGAAAGGGAGGAACTGGTAAAACAAGTATCAGCGCAGCTTTTGCCAGCTTGGCAAAACAAGCGGTTTTTGCTGATTGTGATGTGGATGCCTCTGATTTGCATCTCCTCCTCTCACCTGAGATACTCCAAAGTTTTTCATTTATTTCAGGAAAAGAAGCCAGCATAAATCAAACACAATGCTCAATTTGCGGCAAATGTTATCAATTATGCCGTTTTGAAGCAATAATGACTCCCGATCATGAAAACCAAAAGTACAGGGTGAATCCTATAGCTTGCGATGGCTGTGGAGTATGCGTCAAAAATTGCCCAGAGCAAGCTATCAGCTTTATCGACAAAGATAATGGCGAATACTATCATTCCCACACCCGTTTTGGTGAATTAATTCATGCCCAACTCCATCCAGGAGGAGAAAATTCCGGGAAGCTGGTAAGCTTGGTCAGAAAGAAAGCTTTAGATCTTGCAAAAGCTTCAAACCTTGAGCTTGTTCTTATCGATGGTCCCCCCGGAATTGGCTGTCCAGTGATTGCTTCACTAACTGGATGTGATCTCCTCTTGATAGTTGTCGAACCGTCTTTATCAAGTCTTCATGATGCCAAAAGATTGATCCAGCTTTCCAAACACTTTTCCGTTCCTTGCTTTATACTCATCAATAAATGGGATATCTCTCCGATCTTAAGCAAACAAATGGAATCGGAGTTCAAGAACATGAAAGTGAAAGTTCTCGGAAAACTTCCATACGATACTGAGTTTATCCGAGCTATGATGGAAGGAAAAACCATCATTGAGTATCACAAAAACGGAAAAACAGCCAGCACTCTTATGTCTGTGTGGAAAGAACTGCTTCACAAAAATGAAAATCAACCTTATTTAATAAAGAAAGAAGGTAGTATATGAAATTTGCAATCCCTTTAGCAGAAGGAAAACTGTGCTCTCATTTTGGTCATTGTGAGTGTTTTGCTATCTTGGAAACAGATAGCAGTAACGAAAAGATTTCTACGCGAGTAGATGCTGTTCCGCCTCCCCATGAGCCTGGCGTTCTTCCTCGTTGGTTGGCAGACCTAAATGTGAATGTCATTATCGCAGGGGGTATGGGCCAAAGAGCTCAACAGCTTTTCAATGAAAACAAGATCAAAGTCATTGTTGGAGCGCAAAATGAATTCCCAGAAACTCTTGTTGAGCAATATCTTGCTGGCACCCTTACTTCTGGTAGCAATATCTGTGATCATTGATCCAAATACTCTGAAAGCAAGCATTTATGCCCCATAAAAAGTGTAGAAAACTATCTGGCATACCAAGCATAAAAGGCTTTAAGCCATTAGCTCTTCCCTTGGATCTTGAGAGTGCTGTCTTGCTTGAATTGGATGAATATGAGTCTTTAAAGCTTATGGATTATGAGAATTTAATCCACGAGCAAGCTGCATCAAAAATGCAGGTCTCAAGACCCACCTTGTCACGGATTTATGAAAATGCACGTAAAAAAATTGCCAAAGCCTTTGTGGAAGGTAAAACTATTTTGATCCAAGGGGGGGAAGTATCCTCAGAACAAAATATCTTTCGCTGCAGCAAGTGTGGACAGCATTTTGAAGTTGAAGATAAGGGGGTAGAGCGTTTTTTTCTTTGTCCTTTTTGTTCTTCAGATCAAGTGGTAAACATCCAGCAATGTTTTATTAAAGGCTGTGGTTGTTGCAGAAAATGTCTAAACGAATGAAATGAGAAAAAAGAGGTAAACATGTCACTAAATTCAGTTAAAAACATCATTTTGGTTATGAGTGGTAAAGGAGGGGTTGGAAAAAGTACTATAGCTGTAAACCTTGCTTTTGGTCTTTCTCAAGAAAACAAAAACACAGGTTTGTTAGATATAGACTTGCATGGTCCTTCAGTTGTTTCCATGACTGGAATGGAAAATGAAAAAATACAAAGCAATGCAGATCATCATTTGGTGCCAATCAAAAAAAATGAATACTTACATCTGGTTTCGATTGCTTCATTGCTTGACCATCCAGATAGCCCCATCATTTGGAGAGGTCCCATGAAAATGGGAGTCATCGAACAATTTATCAAAGAAGTAGCCTGGCCTGAATTGGACTACTTGGTTGTTGACTGCCCCCCAGGCACTGGAGATGAAGTTTTAAGCATCATTCAGCTTCTTCAACAAGGAGAACAGATTAGAAACCTCTCAAGCATCATCGTCTCCACGCCTCAAAAAATAGCATATCTTGATGTCCGCAAATCGATACAGTTTGCTAAAAAGATGAATGTTCCCATTCTGGGTTTGGTGGAAAATATGGCAAGTATCCTTTGTCCTCATTGCAAAGAAAGTATCTTGTTATCAAACTCTTCGGAAGCTGAGAGAGCAGGTAGAGATTTTCAGATAGAAACGCTGGCTTCTATCCCATGGGATCTTGGAATCATGCAAGAAGGGGATCATGGAATTAAATCAAAACATGATACCGTGCTAAATCCAGCACAGCTTGCAATACAAAGCCTGATCCAGAAAGTAATTCAAAAAAATTCCTAGCTGGTCACTCCATTCTTTTCTTGCGCATTGGTATAAAAAACAACAAAAACAAAAGCCCCGCCACACTAAAGCAAAAAGCAAGCCAAAACATGCTTCGATAAGAATATAAGTCAGCAATTCTGCCTCCCAGTACAGGAGCCAAAAAAGCTGCCAATACCGTCAAGCCATTGCTTAAAGCTAGATAGGTCGGATACCGTCCTTCGGGAGCCATATCCCGAAGGATGGCCAAACCGGAAGTACCTTGCGCACTATAATACCAACCCAGAAACACAAAAACCATCAGAATAGCCCAATAAGTGCTGAAAAACAAAGCAAAAACGGAGGTCAAGCTTAACCCTATCGCACCAAAAATCAAGACGATTTTATGATGATACCGATCTCCAATGTATCCCCAAAGGAAAAAGGACATCGATTGCGACAACAAGAGAGAAACGGTCATCCAGCTGGCAGATTGATCAGGAAAACCCAGTCTTTTGACTCCATACACCACAAAAAAAGTACTTGCCATCGAACCTAAACACTGTAAATTTCTGAAAATGATGTAATTTCGAAGTTGACCATCTTTGCTGAGAAGAAGGGGAATTTTCTGATAATACTCCCAGATTTTCGTTTTTGTCTGACTGGGTTGCACAGAAGGCTCTCTGCCAAGCAGAGTCATGCCATAAGACAACATGACTGCCACAAAGGCCCAGATAAAACAGTAAAAGAAATTGGTGGGAAAGGGATAAGTCTTTAAAAAATAACCAGCCCAAAAAGATGCACCAATGCCAATCAAGCCCCCCAAACCAGAACCCATTGCAAAATACATGCCAAGAGATTTTCGGGGTGTTACTTTTACGATATAGTCCAACCAGGCAGGGGTAATGGTGCCTGAGGTGAAGGTAATTAAGATCAGACAAACAAAAGTAAATAAAATGGCTACTTGAGGATTTTCTCTTGCTACACCAAGACACAAAAGGGCTAAAATCAAAAAAGGAAGGCGTTCGATCAAAGTGATATTTTTTACAAAACGCAGTTTGTTGGGCATATTCTCGACAAATGCAGCACTAAACATACCAGGAAGTTGGTAGCCAATGAAAGCTACGCTTGGTACCAATCCAATTAAAAGATTTGACCCCCCCAGCTTTTCAATAAAGAGGGGAAGAAAGGTAACAATAGAGGCAAAAGTCATTGCAACTGTATAAAAAGCAGCATTTAAACTATTTACGGTAAAATTCCATCGATAATTTCGTATGATAACAAGTTGCGAATCTTCATTCATACAGCTTTTACATACCTTTCATACTACACAAAAAAACAAACACAACGATATAACTCATTTTCAAGACAATATATCATAGCAGAATTTTACTTTTTTTTCTGATATACATTGACAAATCGAGGTATTTTCGTTTTAATTACAGCATGTATGTGCAACAAATGATTTTTTATAAAATATCTGATACATGAGGTGTGACAGCATGAGCGTATTTTCAAGACCTTCCAAAGCTCTAAGTATGCTATTGTCTTTGATTTTTAGTATCGCTTGTATTTTACCCGCCAGTGCCCAGACCTTTGTCAGCGCTTCTCCTTTGTCTTATTCCAGCCAATCCCTGCTTGAAAATGCCCAAACGGGAGCAGGTCTGAATGGTAGCAAAATGGAATACGCCATGATGCCCACCACCACCTGGACCACCCTTCTTGCCCACCTTCCCACTGGCAATCTTGTAGTTCGTGCTGAGTTGTTCGATATACCTGGAGCAGGCATTCCATTAAAATTTGGCCTTACTTACAACTCCTTTCACAAAGACATCAATCTTGGTCTCGGAAAAGGCTGGATGAGCGATCTTCATACTTCAGCGCTACGAGACCCCCTTACCAACACCATCCGATACGTTTCACCCACGGGCACTCTACTCATATTTCCCTACTCCTCAGCTCAAAACAAATACCTTAATCCATTGGGGTTTTCAGGGCAAGCCATCTATCACTCCAACGGCAATATCAGCATTACAGATCTTAATCTTCAAACTCAGACATTCAACCCTCAGGGGCAACTCATCGAAGTTAAACAATGCAGTGGAGGATCCTATACCGTTTCTTACAACACCAATGGTCAAGCCATCTCCATGAGTGATCCCGTATCTCAGCGCAGTATTGACTTGGAATGGAACTCCGCAGGCATGCTTGTATCGGTATTAGATCCCATGGAGCACGAGTGGAAGCTAGGCTACAGCCAGGATTACCAACAACTCCTTAGCCTTCAACAACCCGAAACCCCCGAAACAGAAATTGCTAAAAGTCACTTCGAATACAACAGTCAGTCATATCTCACCAAACAAACAACCTTTCAAGAATATAATATTGCATTAAGCTATCACAGCTCTGGTTTTGCCTCTGGAAAAATCTCGGCATGGTCAGACGCCAACAATCATACCACCAGCTTTGACTATTCAAACGATATCCCAAATTATGCCAGCAAAACCACCCTCACCAACGCTGAAAATCAAGCAAGTCACTACTATATCGGAAGTTCTTCAGGAAGCATAGAACGCATTCAAGAAATCATCGACCAGGACACCATTGAAAGCAACTATACCTATGATAATCTTGGTTGGCTGTCTTCAGTAAGCGATCCTCAAGGTGAGCTTTACCTCATCTCCCGCAATGATTCAGGAAAAATCACTTCGATTATTTACCCTCCTGCTCTTCCAGGTCAGGCTTCATACATAGAAGAGTGGATCTACGACCAAGCCTCCCTCGAAGGCAAACTCATCCAACAAAGAGAAAAGCTTACTTCCACTCTTTGGGCAAGCACCTATTACTTTTACGAAGATCAGGATGCTCCATGCCTTCCTTCCAAAATGGTAAAAGCTGATGGTGTTATTGAATTGTTTGACTACAATTCACAAGGGCAAAAACTTAGCCATGTCCTGGATCCTACTGGCATGAATCGAACTAGCCAGTTTTCTTACGCTCAAAATGGCAATCTAACCCTCATGATAGACCCCGAGGGTAATGATAGAAGCTATCAGTACAATGCCAATGGTTTTCGTGTTTTAGAATTTGTGTATCAAGGATCAAACTCCCTGGGGCAGATTCAAAAGAGCATTTCCACTGATCCAAACTTTCATGGCTCTCCCCTTAAAATCACTGACAACATCAACAATACCAGCAGTAGTAACGTTTGGTCCGCTGATGGTATGCTGGTATGCAAACTGGAAGAAGACCAATGTGGAGACATTTGCTACGAATATCAGACCAGTGCCAGCAACAACCAGCAAGCTCCAATTCTCGAAATCTATCACCCCCGTCCCTGGAATGGAGGCGAATTGGAAAGAAATCCAAAACAACCAGGGTTTCTTGACCCCATCCCCCCTTTCGCTCCGCCCCCCTCCAAAATCACCTACAATAACAGCGAAGTCATGCTTTATTCCTACAACGATTTAGCTCAAGTCACCGAGATCATCAATCCCCTGGGTCAAAGCTCAAGCTTCAGCTACGATTCCCTGGGCAGAATGATATCAACACAAGCTTTTGATGGAAAGAGCACAGAATACACCTACGACAAACTCAATCAAATCCAAAGCAAAACAAGCACAGGGGAAGGCACTTGGACCTACCAAAGAGACGCTCTGGGACGCATTCTTGTCCTTGATCACCCTTCCAAAGGCTTGATCCAATACTCTTACAGCCTTCGGGGAGATCTCTTATCAGACGAGAAAGGCACCTACAGCTATGACATCATGGGACGCAAAGTATCTGCACAATATACTGGAGGAGGAACAGATCAATGGACCTATCGAGCTGACCATGAGATAGCAAGTATCAATGGTATCCCCCAGGAATACAATCAATTGAGATTGCAAACCAAGTGGTCAGATGGCACCAATCAAGCCCTTATTCAATACCGCTCTTCCGTAGGAGTGCCTACCACCATCACTGGCAGTGGACAACACGGCTCTTATAGTTTTCAATACGATAGCCTTCATCGCATGACTCAGGCTCAAGATACTTCCAAGCAAATAGGGAGCTTTCAATATCAATGGAACAATGAAAATCGTCTTCAAACTCTCAGCAGTCCTGGTCAAATCGTGCAAGAAAACTACTATACCAACAATCAACGCACTCAAACAACCCTAAAAAAAGGAAGCACCACCCTTTATTCAGCAAACGCTTCCCTAAACAACAAACTACAACTCAACTCCCTGTCATACAATCAAGCCCCCTCCTATCAAGACACCATATCCTACACCTACGACACCCTCCAACGACTTCAATCCAAACAACGCTCATCCGACATGCAAAGCGTGAACTATTCTTATCATCCCAGCCACGGAAAAATAAGCTCCATTCAGTTTTCCAACCAAGGAACTTACGCCCTTTCATACAATCCCCAAGGCTTCATTCAAAATGTTAGCTACCCCGATATGAGCAGTGAAACCTATAGCTACAACTCCAAAGGACTACTCGAGAGCATATCCCTGCCAGCCAACAAATCCTTATCTTTCTCCTGGGATTCCAAAAACCGAATTTCACAAATCTCGAGCATGGAACTACAAAACCAAAGCAATTACAGCTTCAACTACAATGCCATGGGCAAACTCACTGGCATCAGCAAAAGCATTCAGGGTTTCACGGTAGAAAATTGGCAATTTGTAAACGGATTCAAAGGTATGGAATATGCCACCCGTACAAGTATGGGCTTTCAGGATCTAAGCCTTGATTTTTCACGAGACCTTCTTGGAAGAGTAACTTCCATCAGCTATCATCAACTCGGTGGTTATAGCGGAGAGTTGATTCCCCATTACGACTACTTTGGCAATTTGGCGCAAGTGACCGATCTCAATGGCAACCTTTTAGCCAGCTTCCAATACGATATCAACCAACAACAACGCATTCAGGAATGGAACCCCCAACAGCTTCAACTCCCCTTCCAGGGATCTGCTTTCAATTTCTCAATCAACAACCTATTCACCACCAATCTCCCCAGCATCACCCTCCCCGACCATCAGGGCAAGTTTGTGCTTGGAGCCTCATGGGGAGTCATTGGGGTAGATTACGAGATTTTGAGCAATGCAAATTATGAAAACGATATCACCTGGGATTGCAATTGTGGTGACTGGAAACAGGGTAAAGGCAAGATCTCCAAAGAAGATCGAGAGGAAATCAAGAAACGTCTTCGAAAAAGAGGCTACAAAGAAGAAGAGCTGGACGGAATGATTGATGAGATGGAAGTAGCAATAAATAACTGTTGCAATAAGGATATAACTGGTATTGATGATCAGGGAAGGGAAACGATTGGCAAAGAAGCTGTTATTATTTTTACTGATGACAAGGGTGATTATGGTGATTGGCTAATGAAGTGTAATAGAAGCCCAAAATAATGAAAGCATTGACTTGGTTTCATTATTTTGTAGTACTATCTTGTCTTGCATTACTAATTTCTGGGTTCACTTCCTGTAGAAAGCCAGAAAAAGTTAAAAAAGAATCGATCTTTGATATGGTCAATAATGCCATAGGCATATCCCTTGATCCCGCCTATTTCACCATCAACACCCGATACTATGAGTGGTCCCCAAAACGAGAGGATATCGAATGGGCTTTTGGGGAAAGTAAGGAAATCGATGCTCAGACTCTGGTCTATGAAAAGCTGGGTTTAATTGTGCATTTGCATAAAGACATGGTGGAAACGCTTGAACTGCTCTATGATGCTAAAGCGGGTTCCTACCCTTGCCAAAAAGCCTTTCAAGGCATGATTTTTGTCAATGGAATGCAAATCCCCAGCACATCCAAAACAGAGCAAGTAGAAGCTCTTTTCTCCGACTTTGACATGGCCAAAGAGAAGGGAGTGCTCAAATTTGGCTCCAAGACAGAGCATATGCTATTGGTATCCAATGAATACCCCCAAGAGCTTTTGGATCAAGTAAAACAACATTATTTGGAGGATCTGAGATACAAAAAAGTCAAAGAACTACTTTTTACATTAAAAGATAATCTTAGCTACTACGATTCGCTTAAAGAAGGTTTTTACCTTGTTCCCAAGGGATATTATCCAGCCATTGAGAGTTATCTGGTCAAGACTCTGAAGGTAGAAGACTATGCCCTGATGTCAAAACGTGCTCTTCTGGTAGTTATCCACTTTGATCCTATCTCAGGCTATATTCAAAAAATCGTGGTGCAGGTGGGAGTGCACAAGAAACGTTATTTGGAGTTAACTTAGAGGTTTTGTGAAAGCTATGCTTCAGCGCTTATTCGTCATTATTTGCATGATTTTATTCTCTTTTGGCTTGCTATCCTGCAAAGAGCAGAAGGAAGTCAAAAAGAAGTCTATTTTTGATATGGTCAATTACTCCATTGGAGTATCGCTGGATCCTGCTTATTTCACCATCAATTCGCGCTACTATGAGTGGTCTCCCAAACGTGAAGCTATTGAATGGGGCTTTGGGGAAGGCAAGATGATTGATGAGCAGACCCTGGTCTATGAAAAGCTGGGTTTGATTGTGCATTTGCATAAAGATATGGTGGAAACGCTTGAACTGCTATATGATGCTAAATCTGGTTCCTACCCTTGCCAAAAAGCCTTTCAAGGGGTGATTTTTCTCAATGGAAAGCAAATCCCAAGCACTTCCAAAACAGAGCAAGTAGAAGCACTTTTCTCCGACTACAAAGGAATCAATCATAACGGAATCCTCAAATTTGCCTCCAAAACAGAGCATATGCTACTAGTGTCAAAAGAGTATCCCCAAGAGCTTCTGGATCAAGTAAAACAACACTATTTAAAAGACTTACGATTCAAAAAAGTGATAGAATTGCTTTTTCTTTCCAAGAAGACTTTTACCTCTTATGATACTATAAGAGAGGGTTTTTATGCAACTCCAAAGGGTTTCAACCCTACCATCGAAGAGTATTTAGTTAATAACCTGAAAGTGGAAGACTATGCCCTGATATCAAAACACCCCTTATTAGTTACCATTCACTTTGATCCCATCTCAGGCTACATTCAAAAAATTATAATACAAGTAGGAGTTCACAAAAAACCTTATGTGGAATTCTAATAAATGGGTTTCTAAATCCAATATGCTTCAGCGCTTATTCGTTATTATTTCCGTTATTTTTTTCTCTTTTGGCTTGCTGTCTTGCAAAGAGCAGAAGGAAATCAAAAAGAAGTCTATTTTTGATATGGTCAATTACTCCATTGGAGTATCGCTGGATCCTGCTTATTTCACCATCAATTCGCGCTACTATGAGTGGTCTCCCAAACGTGAAGCTATTGAATGGGGCTTTGGGGAAGGCAAGATGATTGATGAGCAGACCCTGGTTTATGAAAAGCTGGGTTTGATTGTGCATTTACATAAAGATATGGTGGAAACGCTTGAACTGCTCTATGATGCGAAAGCAGGCTCCTACCCCTGTCAAAAAGCCTTTCAAGGGGTGATTTTTCTCAATGGAAAGCAAATCCCAAGCACATCAAAAGCAGAGCAAGTGGAAGCTCTTTTCTCCGACTTTGATATTGCCAAAGAGGAGGGAGTGCTCAAATTTGGCTCCAAGACAGAACATATGCTATTGGTATCCAATGAATATCCCCAGGAGCTTTTGGATCAGGTAAAACAACATTATATGGATGATCTGAGACACAAAGAAGTGGAAGAGCTACGGTTTACTGCTAAAAAAAATCTAACTCACCACGAATCCCTGAAAAAGGATTTTTACCGCATTCCCAAGGGTTATTACCCCGCACTTGAAAACTATCTGACCAAAACCCTGAAAGTGGAAGACTATGCTCTGATGTCTAAAAACGCTCTTCTGGTGGCTATCCACTTTGATCCTGTCTCGGGTTACATACAAAAAATCGTGGTGCAAGTGGGAGTGCATAAGCGACGCTACCTGGAGTTAATGTAGAGGTATTGTGAAAGCTAAGCTTCAGCGCTTATTCGCTATTATTTGCGTGATTTTATTCTCTTTCGGCTTGTTATCTTGCAAAGAGCAGAAGGAAATCAAAAAGCAGTCTATTTTTGATTTGGTCAATTATTCCATTGGAGTATCGCTGGATCCTGCCTATTTCACCATCAATTCTCGCTATTATGAGTGGTCTCCCAAACGAGAGGCGATTGAATGGGGCTTTGGAGATGGCAAGATGATTGATGAGCAAACCCTGGTTTATGAAAAGCTGGGTTTGATTGTGCATTTGCATAAAGATATGGTGGAAACGCTTGAACTGCTATATGATGCTAAATCTGGTTCCTACCCTTGCCAAAAAGCCTTTCAAGGCATGATTTTTCTCAATGGAAAGCAAATACCCAGCACATCAAAAGCAGAGCAGGTAGAAGCACTTTTCTCTGACTTTGATATTGCCAAGGAGGAGGGAGTGCTCAAATTTGGCTCCAAGACAGAGCATATGCTTCTTGTCTCCAACGAATTGCCCCAGGAGCTTTTGGATAAAGTAGATCAACTCTATATGGAGGACTTACGGTTTAAAAAAGTAAAAGAGTTACGATTCGAGTCTAAAGATGATCTAAGGTATCACAATTCCCTAAAAAAGGACTTTTACCTGATTCCCAACGGTTTCTATCCCGCCCTTGAGGACTATCTGGTCAAGATCTTGAAAGTGGAAGACTATGCTCTGATGTCAAAAAATGCTCTTCTGGTGGCTATCCACTTTGATCCTGTCTCGGGCTACATACAAAAAATCGTGGTGCAAGTGGGAGTGCATAAGCGACGCTACCTGGAACTGATGTAGGAACTACTCTATGCTTTGCCAACAGGAGTATAGGGAAACTCCATGGTAAAACAGCTACCTTTTTGCGCTTCCGATTGTAGTCTGATTGTTCCTTGATGCTGTTCCATGATCTTTTTTGCGATAACAAGACCCAGCCCAGTGCCTCCAGTAGTTCTGTTTAATCCGCAGGATAGCTGGCTAAACTGCTGAAAAAGCTTGGAAAAATCTTCCTCGTTGATGCCTATGCCTGTGTCTTGAACGCTCACCAATGCTTTGTTTTGGTCCAATTTGGTGCTTACTTTGATGCCACCTTGATGAGTATATTTTATTGCATTATCCAATAAGTTTTTTAAAGCTCGGGCTACTTTATCTCGATCAAACTCGATTTCTTCCAGCATGGGGTCTTTGCTTAAGTCAAGGCTCAGTTTTTTACTTTCAGCATGGGGTCTCATTTCTTCGACAATCTGTTCAACAAGGTTGTTTAGATTGTCTGCTTTGATAATATAGCTTTCCTGCCCATCTTCAAAATCTTTGAAGATAAACAAATCATCTAAAAGACGTTGAAGTCGGAATATATTCTTGTTGAGGGTTTCAAAAACATATGTTTTCTCATCTTTTGAGATGGCTTCCTGCTCGCTATCGATTAGAATTTGTATGCCTTGTTTAAAGGAAGTAAATGGAGTCTTGATTTCATGGCAAACAGCATTGATAAAATTATCTTTTAGCACATCCAATTCTTTTTGTTCTGTGATATCGATCATGATGCCTGAGATCAGAGCTTCTTTGTTGTCTTCGTCGGTTTCATCGACTCGAGCGATGATTTCCATCCAACCCTGTCTTTGATCGGGTTTGATAAAACGAACTACAGTTTTTAGCTCGGATTTTTCACGAATAAGAGTGTCCAAGGCATAAGAAAATTGGGCATGATCGTCTGGATGCACAAAGCTAATCAGTGAGTTTTCCAAGGCCTCATCAATCGAATACGATGTGATTTCTTCCCAGGCTTTGTTTAAAAAGACCAAGTCGCCATGCTGGTTCATGCGAAACAAAACTTCTCGAATAGAATTTACCAATTGGTGATACTCTTTTTGTTTTTTGGATAGTTTTTTGTCAATCACTTCTTTTTCTTTCAGGTTTGAAAAAAACAACTTATACCATTTCGTAAGCTCTGAGATCTCGTTGTTTCCTCTCTCACTTAGATTCAAATCAGGATTTGGAATCCCCAGTTGGAAGTTTTTAAAGTGCTGGGTGATTTTGTTGAGTGGAACCAGATAATAGGTGGAAAGGAAAAGACCGAACATGATCGCCAAGATTAATAGCAGAAAAACCAAGCCAAAAGTTGTGCTTAAAATTCCAAAAGTGCGGTCATGGATGTACTGGTAGGGAATAAAACTTAAAAAAGACCAATTGGTGGATTTGAAACAGCTATACGATACAATGGAGAGCTCATGGTTGAAATCATATAGTAATTTGGATCCTTTTTCGATAATGTTGGAAAAATCATCAGCCAGTAAGATGGTTCCAATACGTTTTTCCTCGGGGTGGTACAAAATTTGAAGATTTTCATCAACTACAGCGTAATACTGCCCATAACGTTGCTCGCCTTTGAATTTGGAATGGAGGTAAATCATATCTATATAAAATAGAAGGTAGCCTTGGGTCTTGACTTTGCTGGAATCAAGGAGAGGAAGCCAGGCAATAAGTTGTTCATTGTTTTCTGTTGCATCATTGGCATTCCAAAACCATTGTAAATGCTGAGGGTTTTTTATTTCCTGAAAATTGAAGTGTCTCATAAAAATCTGATTTACAGCGCATGCCTTCTTATAATTCCCGTAAAACTCGATACCACTGCCATCAAGTCGTAGTAATTGGAGCTTTCTTACGCCTTGTTGCTCTTGAAGTTCTGAGAAGGTCTGTTGAAGTCTGTCAATGCTATGGAAACTTTCCAGATTTTTGATGTTTTGGCTTTGTTGAAGCTCCTGGATGGCTTTTGGCATATCATCGTGTTGCATCATTGAGGAAGAGATATGAGTGATGTTGCTGATAAGAAGGTCGAAAAATTCATTTTTTTCATTCATGACTGAATCGGAGTAAAGCATGATTTCTTGCTGAAGACTGTCGGTCATGTATTGATAAAATACTATCCCCATCATAGCCACAGGAATAATGACTGTGAAAAGAAAAAGTATCATCATCCGCTTGCTAATACTTTGCTTGTTTGACTTCATTGCGCATTCATGCTTATCTGCCATAGGAGTATTATATCACACAAATTAATAGAGAAAATGGAAAAAAACTTTTTTTTTTCAAAAATTCAACAACTGGAGTAAAAATAAAAAAACAGGAATACTAAGAACGCTTAAAAAAGTAGTAAGAAGTACTGATGATGCTGCTTTTTCGTAATCTCCCTTCAATTCACGAGCAAGAAACATAGCATTAAACGCTGTGGGCATGGCAGTTTCAAGAATAACGACTTGAGCAATCAGTCCTTTTAATACTGGAAAAAAATAAAAAAGCACCAAGGCAATGGCTGGAGCATAAAGCAGTCGAAAAAATGTAATTTTTAGTGAATCCACCAGATGCAGTCTGAAAGGAACTTTGGAAAGCTCTACCCCAAGAGTAAGAAGTAAAAATGGTATAGATGCTTTATAAAGCATTTCCAGCACTGAAAAAACGAGTACAGTGCCTTTAAATTGGTTGATAGCAGGAAAAAAGGTGGCTCCAAGCTGAAGCATGATACCTACTAGAAAAGCAGTCAGAAGAGGTAAACGTAAGACCTGTTGAAAGGCACTTTTTAAGGGAAGGGGTTTGGAGGAGGCAAGATAAACTCCAGCAGTGGCAGTCATCAAGTTAAAAAAGAAGACGTATTGTACTGCTATGGCAAGGCCAGCTTCTCCAAAGGCAAGTAATACGATGGGGAAACCGTAATAGCCACAGTTGGTAAACAGTGTCAGAAGAAGGAGGATCTTGGTATCTTTAATTCGAAGGAATGGAAGAAAATTTGCAAGCAGAATAGCTATAGCCAGTATTATTTTCAAGACGACAAAAACTACTCCCAAACGAGCGAGTTGGATCCAATCCAAGGGGTTGCTTCGAACCACCTGCACAGTCATAACCGGTGCAAAGAGATAAAAAGCCATTTTGGAAAGAATATTCAAGTCAAACATACGAAAATGCTTGCCGAAAGCATAGCCAACAATAATGATTCCCAATACAGGCAAGGCAATGTCAATTAACAATAAAAATATAGGTCCCATAAGGGAAAAGTATGAGAAATTTCAAAGAAAATGCAAAACTTCTTTTGATAGGAAAGCTTGTTTTTTTTTCTTTTTAAGGTATATCCATTCATTGGCTATTTATCCAACGGGGAGTGGCTCAGCTTGGTAGAGCGTGTGGTTTGGGACCACAAGGTCGGAGGTTCAAATCCTCTCTCCCCGACCATTTTATTTCTTGCTTTTTTTTCTATTTTAAACATCATAGAAGCATGGAAATGATCCTTTTCTTTGTAGTGCTTATTCTCACATTAGTCCTATTTTTTATCGACAAATGGCGATTTGATATTGTTGCCTTATTTTCTCTTCTGTTGCTGACGGTTTTGGGAATTATCCCAAGCAATGAAGTATATTCAGGATTTCAGCATCCAGCAGTGATCACAGTAGTAGCGATGCTGATAGTAAGTAAAGCTATCATGAAAACTGGTATGATGAGCAAGGTTACCAGCTTTATTTGGAAAATTTCACCCAGGGCTACGATCCACCTTCTCCTCATTTCGTTGTTTGTTGCCATTCTCTCTGCATTCATGAACAATGTTGGAGCTTTAGTGTTGGGAATTCCGATAGCTCTGGATCTATCAAAACGGGGTAAATACTCACCCTCATTGCTGATGATGCCTATCGCATTTGCTTCGCTGATAGGTGGCTTAAACACTCTCATTGGCACTCCACCCAATATCATCATCGCAACTTTCAGAGAAAGCCATTCGGGCCAGGCTTTTAGGCTTTTTGATTTCTCGCCTGTAGGTGTGGCGATTACTCTCCTGGGTATCGGGTTTATAGCTTTATTGGGTTGGCGCTTCCTACCTCTACGTGCAAAGAATCTTGATGAAGAAATGATTAGCCTCAATGATTATGTAACCGAGTTAAGAATCCCAAGAGAAAATCCACATGAAGGAAAAACCTTGTATTCTATCAAAAAGGAACTTGGCTTAAATGAATGGAATGTTTTGAGTGTATTTCGAAACCACACCCGCATTCAAACCCCTGACAAAAGGTATCATATTCGCCAGGGAGACGTTATGGTAATTGAAGCTAGTCCCGAAACCATCAAAAAGCTCATCACAGCAACTTTATGGGTATTTGAAGCTCAAAGTAGTAGATATTCCTCAGAAGTCTTGATTGATGATGATGCAGTAATTCAGGAAGTAGTGGTAATGCCAGGAAGCAAAATGACTGGCAAAACCATTCTTCAACTCCTAGTCCGAACTCACTATTCCATCAATGTCTTAGGTATATCTCGACAGGGGAAAATGCTACGTGATCGTATTGTTTCAATCAAAATAAAAGCAGGGGATGTTTTGTTGTTGCAAGGAAGCAAAACTTCCTTTCAGGAATTTTTTGAAGATATGAACTGTCTGCCATTGGAAAGCAAGTGCTGGGACTTTCCCTCACCAAAAAAGAATCCTATGCCCATTTATTGGTTCATTATCACTTTATTGCTGGTTTTAACAGGAATTCTTCCGTTTCATATTGCATTCATGATCCTGGTATTACTACTCATTCTTTTTGGGCATATCCAGCTAAATGAGGTTTATACAAGCCTTGAAGGACCTATATTGGTGCTTTTGGCAGCTATGATTCCAGTGGGAATGGCCATGCAAAGCACGGGAGGTGCTTCTTGGATAGCTGAGAAACTTCTTGTCTTATCTCATGTTCTTCCTATCCCAATGCTATTAGGAGTTTTAATGCTAATCACCATGCTTTTATCCAATATTCTCAACAATGCTGCCACAGCTATTCTTATGGCTCCAATTGCCCTTGAGTTGTCTCTTAGTTTGAATGTGTCGCCAGATCCATTTTTGATGGGGGTAGCGATTTCAGCCTCCTGCGCTTTTCTTACTCCTATCGGTCACCAATCCAATACGCTTGTGATGGGTCCAGGTGCTTATCGTTTTAGCGATTATTGGCCAATGGGTTTACCCTTGTCACTTTTTATTCTGCTTACTTCAATTCCATTTCTTATTTGGATTTGGCCTTTATAAAAAAGCATCTGCTACTATAGTTGACTTTGATAGGGTTTTTGTATAGTCTATATAGAAGTATTTTTGCGCCTGTAGCTCAGCGGATAGAGCATCTGCCTTCTAAGCAGGTGGCCGGGGGTTCGAGTCCCTCCAGGCGCGGATATAGTGATGGTGGGTGTAGCTCAGCGGTTAGAGTACTGGTCTGTGGAACCAGATGTCGGGGGTTCAAGTCCCCTCACCCACCCCATGGGCCTATAGCTCAGGTGGATAGAGCGACGGTTTCCTAAACCGTAGGCCACAGGTTCAAGTCCTGTTAGGCCCAGGTTATTGACAATTCACACGGTGATGCGCCTATAGCTCAACTGGATAGAGCGACAGACTTCGGATCTGTAGGCTGCGGGTTCGACTCCTGCTGGGCGCGTTTTTTTTAGACTTGAAAAGCAAGCCGTCTTGAATATACTAAAACGCAGTAGTTGCGTTTGGGTGGGTCGTTAGCTCAATTGGCAGAGCATCTGACTCTTAATCAGGCGGTTACAGGTTCAAGTCCTGTACGACCCAGATGCAAGCGGGAGTAGCTCAGTGGTAGAGCGCAACCTTGCCAAGGTTGATGTCGCGGGTTCGAGCCCCGTCTTCCGCTCCAGTTTTGCGCGAGGGTGGCGAAATTGGCAGACGCGCTGGACTTAGGATCCAGTGGGTAAAACCATGCGGGTTCAAGTCCCGCCTCTCGCACTTAGTTTTCTTTACGATAATCCTTACTTACTTTTATAAAGTGTTCCAGTTTTTTAATGATTGCCTTATCCATCACTTTGTGTTCCTGTCCCATAAACAATTCGAGCGCTTCTTTGACATGTTTAATGGAATAAATATGAAATTTGCCCTCAGCCACTGCTTGCACAATATCTTCTCTGAGCATTAGATTTTGAACATTTTGCCATGGGATGACTACTCCCTGAGACCCTGAAAGTCCCTCTTGAGAGCAAATATCAAAAAATCCCTCAATCTTATAATTAACTCCGCCAATGGGCTGTATATTGCCAAATTGGTCGATGGAGCCGGTAATGGCCAAATCCTGACGCAAAGGAAGACCCGATAAGCTGGAAAGGATGGAAACCAACTCTGCGGCAGAAGCACTATCCCCGTCCACTCCACCATAGCTTTGCTCAAAACACAAGCTTATACTCACGGGAAAGAGGCGATCGCTTGCATATTCACGGGAAAGATAAGCACTTAGGATAAAAACGCCCTTATCGAAAATAGGTCCACTGAGCTGGCTTTCTTTTTCAATATTGACTACATTCCCTTTACCAATGGAAGTGCTGGCAGTAATACGATTGGCTTGCCCAAAAGTATAGTCTCCAGTGCCCAGGACAGATAAACCATTGATCTGAGCAACTTGCATTCCACTTGTATCGATTCGAATGGTCTTTTGACGAATACTCTCGAATACTTTTTCCTCATAAAGGTTGGATCGATAGCGTTTTTCCTGGATCGTTTGCAGAACATGCTTGCTCTGCACTTTCTTTTTTTTATCCTTTTCGGCCCAATGAATGCTCTCAAGCACAATATCAAGAATCATGCTGAAGCGAGTGGAAAGTTTGTTTTTATCTTCCACCACTCGGGAACCATATTCAATGATCTTGGCAATAGCTTCTCCGGAAAAACTAATGGAGGAATTGTGTTGTTTGCAATGGGTGCCCACAAAGGAAGCATATAACTCCTCGGTTTCCTGGTTGCGGGTCATCTCATAATCAAACTGGCTGACAATCTTGAACAGCTTCCTAAAATCTCCATCATACTGATAAAAAAGTGAATACTCGTACTCAGTGCCAACAATGATAACCTTTAGATTCAAGGGTATAGGATCAGGCTTGAGTGAAACGGTTGGAATAATTTTGATCTGCTCGTCAAGGTTTTCGATAAGACACTGCTTGCTTTTTAAAGTTCGTTTCAAATTTTCCCATAGATAAGGAGCTGAAAGAAGGTCGGCGGCTTGTAATATCAGGTAGCCCCCATTAGCATTCAGGATGGATCCGGATCGTATCAAGCTTAAATCGGTCTGCATGACGCCATAATGCTGAATATACTCGATACTGCCGAAAATGTTGTAATAGGAAGGGTTGATTTCTCTAACTACCGGAGCTCCCTTGGTTTGAGAATGATCAATCAGCAAATTGACATGATAGCGATCGAAAAAATCATCTTTGCTTCTACTTTCTGGGGTTCCAGGAACGGCTGGAGCAGGCTTATGCTTCTGATCTTCTTTAAAGTAGCTTATATTGTTGACGATGTCTTCTTTAACAGCGTCAAGATACAAAAGAACATTCGGATTTTGTTGGTACTTGCTTTTAAGATCATCAACCAGAACATCCAAGGCAAATAGACCGATTCGCTTGTCTAGTTCAGCCAATTTTTGGCGAAGTTGACGCTCCATCTGCTGACCTTTTTTGATAGCATTGTTGATTTCCTGTTGGAGCTGGTCCCTTTTTTCATCGATATCTTCCTTAATTTTGTCATCCAGAGCTTGGTATTCTTCAGGGCTCAGGGCTTTGCCGTTCATTACAGGTACAGTAAAGATACCTTCTGGAGAGGAGTTTACCTGAAAACCGAGTTCTTCTGCAGCTTTATTTATGCTGTCTGTAAGCATACCGCTTCGTTTGCTTATCTCCGAAATGATTCGTCCTTTTTCCCGGTCATGATGCTCACTTTCAAAGGCTTTACTCACTCGCTCTTTTGAGAGTGAAATAAACTCTTCCATATCCTTTTTAAAGACTCGCCCTTCTCCAGGCTGAAGGTTGATGGCTTTGGGAAAATTGGAATTGGTGAAATTGTAAACATAGCACCAATCATCGGGTGTTTTCTGAGTTTTCGATACGATATCCAGAATTGCACGGATAGTGGAATTTCGACCTGAGCCAGTGGGACCAGTAATAAAAACATTAAATCCGTCAGCGGTAGTATGGAGTCCAGTCCAGATAGCCTGAATTCCTCTATCCTGACCGACTGTATTAATTAAAACAGGGATCTCGTCTGAGCTCTGAAACTTGAACTTATTACAATGACAAACATTGGACAAATCCTGAGGTTTTAGCTTTTCCATGCATCAGCCTCTCTTTCTTCAAGTTGATTGAAGCAATCGTATCTCAACGTAAATCTATGTTATGCTCTTTCGCTATGTTGACAACTTCTCCCAGTATTGAATTGAGCTTGTCTTTTTGTTCTTGAAAATCACTGATATCATACTCAGGACGACCCTCAACACGTTCACGATTTTCAGTACGAATCTCTTTAAAAACTTCAAGGGCTTCGCTTAGTTTTTTTAAGACTACAATTTCTTTATAGTGAGCATAATCATGAAGGTGTTCGTTGATCATCAGGTCGTATTTTTTAACATTCATTTCAGAAGTGGAAATCACATTTTGCCAAACTGATATTGCTACACTGTCCCCTTCTTTAAGAACAGCGTAAGTTTCCATGTTGAAGGGTTCTTTTTTAAGAAAATAGTACAAGTTTTCGATATCCCCGATAAAGGCATCGTGTTCTGCTCGACGGGTTTGCAATGTTTTAATGCCATACCAGGCAAGACCTGAAACGAGAATGAGACACAAACTAAGAATGAAGGCTTTGTGAAGGAAAATTTTTTGCCACTTCATACTGCTCTCCTTATATAATACAAAGTAAAAACTGCCGGAGATCGGGGTCGAACCGATATGGTATTGCTACCGCGGGATTTTAAGTCCCGTGCGTCTGCCTGTTCCGCCACTCCGGCTTTATGCTCAAGCGGGTAAAACTCCCGCACTATCCTTTGAAAGTGGTTTCCTGTACAAATTCCTTTTCCATGATTGGATCGAAATAAGTTACTTTGACTTTCCAGCCTTTGAAGTATTCTTTGGCAGGTTTACCAGAATTTTCCATATCTACAGCAACAGGAAGGGAAAGCTTGTCACTGTGATGAAGCATCAGGTGCTGCATATCCATTTGCATTTTCATCATATCGAGGAGTCCCACGCCAGGCATAATCTCAAAGCGTTCGCCTTTGGCATCAAACACTTCAACATTTAAAATCTCGATATAGGAAGAAGACTGATTACTGCTGGTTGAATTTAGATAAGCTCCTCCGCCCATAGCGGACATATCCATAATCTTGACGGAAGTTTTGACGGGTTCATCTTTGGCTTCGTTAGCAATTTTGATGGGTCGAAGAAATTCGCCTTTATTTCCAAAAGCGTCAATGGCTTCAATCTTGAGGGTGTATTCTCCGGAAATCAGTTTGAGGGGGTTGATGGTGCCTTCGATGGACTTGCCTTCATGAAGAAGCATGGAACCGAGTTTGACGCGGACAAAAACTACAGGGCTCTCGTCTTCGATGGTGCCTTGGAGAGTTAGGGTTTCGGAAATAGCTTGACCTTCTGTGGGGTTGGCAAGAGAAATCACAGGGGCTTCAGCTTCTTCGGTGAGGCCTGCTCCGCCACCTGCAGCCAACTTTTCTTCGAGATCTTCAACAAGCTCTTCCAGCGATGAAATTTTGTTTTCGAGTTGTTCTTTTTCGGCAGCATGAGCAGCTTTGAGATCTTGAAGCTCTTTCTTTAAATCTTCAACTTCTTTTTCGGAAGCTTCAAGCTTGTCTTGCATCTCTTTAGCTTTTTCGAGTATCGTTTTTTGAAGCTGGGCGAGTTCTTCGCGAACTTCAGCAAGTTTTTCTTTTAGGGCTACGGCATCGGGCACTCGGATGGTGATGGTACGAGTGGCAGCATCCCAATCCACTTTGGCTCCGAGAGCTTCAGAGATAAAGCGGATAGGTACCAGAGTACGGTTTTTGATGACAGTAGGAGGAACATCAAGGGTAACTTCTTTGCCGTTAACAGAAGCTTTGGGATTGTCGACCACCATCTTTATTTCGATTTCCTGGTCGGCAAAAGCGCTCAGGCTAAAGCAAAATACAAAAACACTAACCAAAAAACTAATTGCAATTTTTTTCATATTCTCCTCCATACAAAGAGGCGACAGTCGGATTCGAACCGACGCATAAGGATTTTGCAGACCCTTGCCTTACCACTTGGCTATGTCGCCTTAAACAAACACTACTCAAAGCGGGAGACGGGGCTCGAACCCGCGACCCTTTGCTTGGGAAGCAAAAGCTCTACCGCTGAGCTACTCCCGCGCAACTCCTGCTTCCATCCATTTTATATTAAGCTAAAATACTGTCAATATCATATTATGTGAAATTTCTACTTGGTGTTTGGTGAATGCCCTAATCTGAATATAGTATTTAAAGAGAAAAACAGTAAAGGAAAAAATATGCTATTAAAGGATGAGATGAAAAGAGCTCTTAAAAAGGCTCTAAATGAAGCAAATATAGAGTATATTGAAGAACAACTGGTGGTTGAGCATCCCCCTCGGATGGATATGGGAGATTTAGCCTCAACTTTACCTTTGTCTCTTGCAAGAACCCTGAAAACCCCACCCAAAGCCATCGCTGAAAAACTCCTGCCCTTTATCAGTTCTGAAAATCTGAGTGATATAAGTATTGCTCCCAATGGCTATATCAACGCTTTCATCTCACCCGCCTTCCTCATCCACAACCTCAAAAACCTAATAATCAACCCCTATCAAGCGCTAAGCAGTGATAAGGGTCAAGGAAAAAAAGCACTCATAGAATTCGTCAGCGCCAATCCCACCGGCCCTCTCACCGTTGCCAATGCCAGAGGGGGGCCCATCGGAGCTACCATATCCAACATGATTCGATGGAACGGGTATGAGGTCTGCAACGAATACTATGTCAACGACAAAGGGACAAAAATTGAAAAACTTGCTCGTTCAGTTTGGTATTTTTACCAAAGGGGTAAAAACTGGGAAGCAGTGGTCCCTGAAGAAATGTATCCTGGTGAATATGTTCAATTGTTAGCTCAAAAGCTGATTGAAAGCAAGATGGAGCTTAGCCAGAAAGCCTCAGAAACTGAAGTGCTCGAAAAAGTAAAAGCCTTTTGTCTTGAATCCATGCTGGAACAAGCCAAAGAAGACCTATCCACCATGAACGTTCATTTTGATAGTTGGTTCTACGAGCATACCCTTCATCCAGACTACCTAAACAAAACTCTTGAACGTCTTGCGGAAAAAAACTGCACCTACGAAGCCGAAGGAGCCTTATGGCTTAAAACTACTAATTTTGGAGATGACAAAGATCGGGTGCTTCGCCGGAGCACAGGATTGCCCACCTATCTCGCAGGTGACATCACCTACCATGTTCATAAATTTGATCGAGGTTTTGACCTGATTGTTGACGTTTGGGGGGCGGATCAAAGCCATCAAAAACCATTAAAATGGGCGTTGGAAGCTCTGGGATATGATACTAGCAAATGGAAAACTGTCGTTTTCCAACTGGTTCATCTTTTTCGAGGGCAAGAAGAAGTTAAAATGTCAAAATCATCAGGTGACTATATTACCTTGCGAGATCTCATGGAAGAAGTGGGCTGTGATGTGACTCGTTTTCTTTTTCTCACTCGCAGTAACGAACAACATCTCAACTTTGACATGGATTTGGCAAGGACAAGAGATCTGAAAAATCCTGTTTTTTATGCACAATATGCCTACACCCGATGCAAAGGCATTCTTCGTGAAGCAGAAAAAAAATCCTTTTGTACTGACGAAAAATGCATAGAACTGATCGATCCAGACTCATTCAAACATGAAACTGAGTGGATGATCCTCCGAAAACTAGCCATCTTGCACGATCAACTTCACCGTGCAAGCCTCGATTTCTCTCCCCATGTTATTGCCCAGTCTATCCTGGCTCTATCTGCTGACTTTCATCAATTTTATGAAAATTGCCGCATCCTTGGTCTGGACGATCCCAAGATTGCTCAAAACCGCTTAGCCATTGTGGTAGCGCTTGAAAAAGTTTTGAATACTTTATTTAATATATTAGGCATTTCATCACCGGAGCGTATGTAATGTATTTAAGCTTGTATCGAAAATGGCGACCAATGGATTTTGATGATGTTTTGGGTCAGGACGATACCGTGCAGGTATTGAAAAACACTATTCTGCTCAATCGCATCAGTCATGCTTATCTCTTTTGTGGACCCCGAGGCACAGGGAAAACCTCCTGTGCACGTATTTTTGCTAAATCCTTAAATTGCGAAAAAGGACCCACTCCAAAACCTTGTCAGATTTGTCCTAACTGTGAACAGATTTCCAAAGGCAACAGCCTGGATATTCTGGAAATTGATGCCGCATCCAATAGAGGTATTGAGAACATTCGTGAGTTGCGAGAACGCGTTCGTTTGCTTCCTGTACAAGGAAAATATAAGATCTACATCATCGATGAAGTCCATATGCTGACAGGAGAGGCCTTCAATGCCTTGTTAAAAACTCTCGAGGAACCCCCATCTCATACCGTGTTTATCATGGCTACCACCGAACCCCATAAACTTCCCGCCACTATCATCAGTCGATGCCAACGTTTTGATTTTAGACGGATTCCTCCCAGTGTTATTGCCGAAAAACTTAACAAGGAAGCAGAAGACGAAAATATAATGATTGATGAGCGTGCACTTGCACGTATTGCAGAGGCTGCAGAAGGTTCCATGCGAGATGCAGAATCCATTCTCGACCAGTTGCTATCCTACTCAGATAAAAGCTTAAATGAAGCCAATGTCCTTTCCCTCCTGGGTCGAAGCAATACAAAAAAACTCAAAGAATATCTTGATTGTCTGATCCACCAACCCTATGAAGATCTTTTTCGTTTCATTGAAACCCTCATGATTGATGGTATCGACCTGATGCAGTTCTCTAAAGACTTAATAGTTTTTTCTCGAGATTTGTTTGTGCTCCAAAAAACAAAGGGTCAAAGCGGAACACAGCTCAAAATGATTCCTCTGGACGATATCAAGGAATACGGACCCTTTGCTCTCACTATTCAAGAAAATGTTCTTCTTGGTATGATGAATATGTGGGGAGAATCCCTTCAAAACATGCGCTACCTTTCAGATCCCGACATTTTTTTTGAGTTAACTGCTATCAAAATGAAACATAAATATGACCGGGCTGTGCAAACAAAAAACGAAATCATAGCTCAAAACTCATCAAGTTCTGCTGAGTCAGTTCCCAATCTCATGGCTTCGCAGGAATGGGATGATTTCCTTGCCTTTCTCAAAAACAAAGAACTCATGTTTTTCACCACCCTGTGCAAAGGAAACCCTATATATCATGAAGATGGCACCATTGAAGTCATTCTTCCCAAAGAAAGCAAATTTCTTGCCAGCCACCTGGAAAAACAGGATAAACTCCAAAATCTTGAAAAACTTATCGAAGAGTTTTATGGACGTTGTCATAAAGTAAAACTCAGCATCGGCTCTCCAAGCAACACTACCAACAGGGAGGAAGCTTTCCAGGAAAACGAAAAAAAACAAGTAATGCAGGATCCAACCATTCAAGAAGCAGTTGAACTTTTTTCAGCAGATATACAATATATAGAGAAAAAGGGAGGCAATTAAAGTTATGGGAATGTTTGACAACGTTAAAAAAATGCAGGAACTTAAAAAAATGACCGATGAAATGAACAAAATGGAGTTTACCGCCAGCAGTAAAGATGGCAAAATCAAAGCTACCGTAAAAGGTGATTTCACTACCAAATCCCTTGAATTGGATCCAAGCTTGATGGATGGTAGCATGAAAATCGAAGCCATTCAAAAGCTGATTGTTGAAACCATTAATCGTGCACTTTCTGAAGCACGAGGTACCGTCCAGAAAAGAACACAAAAAATGGCCAAAGAAATGGGGATTGGCTTCAAATAATGCAGTATTATGCTCCAAGCTTTCTCAGAGCCATTGAAGAGCTACACAAATTGCCAGGTATAGGGCCAAAAAGCGCTGAAAAGCTAAGTTCCTATCTGCTCAAAATGGATTTCGATTCTTTTCAACAGTTTATTGATGCTTTGGAGCAAATGAGACAAAGGGTAAGAAGATGCAAACGATGCTATAATCTCAGCGAAGAGGAATATTGCCCAGTTTGCCAGGATCCAACTCGGAATCAACACCAAATATGCATCGTCGAAGAAAGTCGCGATTTAATATCCATCGAAAAAACGGGGGTTTATCGTGGCTTGTACCACGTTCTGCAAGGAGTTTTACGCCCTGTAGAGGGTATTAATGCCGATAAAATACGCATTCGTGAGCTTTTGCATCGCCTAAAACAGGAGCCTGTTGAAGAAATCATCATGGCCACCAATCTCACTTATGATGGCGAGTTGACAGCTCTCTACATTGCTCGAGAGATCAAAGCTTTTCCCATAAAGATAACCCGTATTGCTTCAGGTTTACCGATGGGAAGTGATCTTGAATTTGCTGACCAACTTACTATTAAGAGCGCTTTCAAAGGGCGTGAATCAATGGAGCTGGAAGAGTAATCATGCGAAAACTTATGATTAACATTCTAGCCAACTGGATCTCCCTGCTTTTGATGGAATACCTTCTCAATGAGTTCTTTATGCTCAAATGGATAAACACTGGAACCTGGCAAGTAGCTCTGACGGCAGCTTTTCTGCTGGCTCTCCTCAATCTACTTATCAGACCTGTGCTGATGGTATTGTGCATTCCTCTTAATGCCATCACCTTTGGCTTGTTCAGTATCGTGATCAATGCTATCATACTTTATGCTACCGCCTATTTTGTGCCAGGTTTTACCATTCAGTCTTTCTTTCCTGCAGCTATAATTCTGGCAATCATCATAAGCATTAGCAACAGTTTGATAGCTTCAATATTAAAAGGCGAATAAATAAAGGAGTAATCAAGTTATGTGTGGAGTCTTTGGAATCATCTTTGAATCGGATCATCCCAAAATGGGTGAATATCTCGTAAAAGCTGCTCAAAAACTGGTTTATCGAGGGTATGACTCTGCGGGATTTGCATCCTTTAGCAGTTCTGGAAAAACAAAGCTCTGCAAAGGACCAGGCAAGCTCGATGAAGTAATCAAAAAATACGATATCCAAAACTTCGATGGTGCTCGAGCCATTGTCCAGCTTCGCTGGGCCACTTTTGGAGAACCCAATGAGGTCAATTCCCAGCCTCATTATGATAGCGATGGAGATATCATTGGCGCACATAATGGTAATATTGTCAACACCAATGCCTTGATCAAACAATTCAACGAAGAAGGTATGATCGTTCGAGGTACCAACGACGGAGAAATGGTAGTGCATGCTTTTGAAAAATTTTACAATGAAAATCCTGACCAACTTCAGGCTATGATTAAAGCCCAAACTATCTTAAAGGGAGATTACGCTTTTATTGTTGGCCACCAGGATACCCACCAGCTGTTAGCAGTCAAGATGGGGTCCTCCCTCTATATGGGAGTGGGAGATGGGTTTATTTGTTGTTCTTCAGATTTAGCCTCCATTCTTCAGTTCACCAAAGAAATCGTCCTCCTAAAAGATGGAGAATTAGTCATCTACGATCACAAAAACTACCAAATCTACAATCTTCACACTGGAGAGAAAATCCACCGCAAACCTGAAACTTCAAGCATCTCCATTGAAGAAGCCAAGTTGGAAGGTTTTCCTCATTACATGCTCAAAGAAATCAATGAACAAACCGTCAAAACCAAAGAACTCCTGGATCTCATGGCTCAATCAAATCCAGAACAAGATGCTGTCATCCATACGCTCGAAAAATCAGACAAAATCTGGTTTGTTGCTTCAGGCACCTCGTATCATGCCGCAGTTCTTGGAGCTTTTTATTTTTCCCAATTGGCTGGAATGGTGGTTCATCCTGTAATCGCAGGGCAGTTTAACGAAATATATGGTCCCTTAGTTGGAACAAGAGACACTCTGCTCTGTATATCTCAAAGCGGGGAAACCAAAGACCTGATCAACGCAATGAACCCATTGCTACAACGAAAAACTGGGCAAATTCTTTCTATGGTTAATGTGGTGGGCTCCAGCATAGCACAAAAGAGCTTACATTCGCTCAACATATCTGCTGGCCTTGAAACCAGTGTACCCGCAACTAAATCTTTTACTAATCAGATTTTAATGTTGCTATATCTAGCAGTAGAAATAGGTTGCCGAAAAAATATACCACAAGCCCTTGAGGTAAAACAAGAACTCCACAAAATCCCAAGCTTGATACGTCAGACCATTGATTCAAGTCAGACAGTCTGTGAAGAAATTGCTGATAAACATCTTATACCCGCTAACGATCTTTACTGCCTGGGATATGGTCTCAATTTTGGCACTGCTCTTGAAGGAGCACTCAAGATCAAAGAAGTTTATTACAAACACTGTGAAGGTATGTATTCCTCCGAATTCAAGCATGGTCCTCTGTCTATCATTGAAGAAGGCTATCCTATTCTTTTCCCTGCAGCCCCCGAAGAATCCTATATGGTCATTTCTCACATCAACGAAATAAGAGTTCGAAAAGGCTTTGTAGTAGTAATTTCTCCCCACGACGAAGGATATGAAAAAGCTGCAAATCAATGCATTATAGTCCCCGATATGCACTATATGTTGACTCCTTTTGCCAACACAGCTGTTTTGCAATTGATCGCTTATTATGCCTCTATAAAAAGTGGTTATGATCCCGATTTCCCTCGAAACATCAGCAAAACGCTGACTGTGGATTAGCATGATCTCTTTTACCCGCAAAGATGGACGACAACTCTCGGAACTACGACCTTGCATCATTCTCCCCCATTTCCTCCACCATAATCCTGGTTCTGTTCTGATTAGTATGGGAAATACAAAAGTGATTTGTTCAGCTCTTATCGAAGAAAAGGTACCCTTTTTTTTACGAGGTTCTGGGCACGGATGGCTCACTGCAGAATATGCCATGCTTCCTTCATCCACTCCCACCCGCACCCATCGCGAGTTTGGCAATATGCGTCATGGTCGAAGCGTAGAAATCCAACGCCTTATAGGTCGCTCATTACGCATGGCTTTTGACTTAAACAGCTTGGGGGAAAAAACTATTGTAGTTGATTGCGATGTTATTCAAGCCGATGGAGGAACTCGCACTGCATCCATCACCGGGAGTTTCGTTGCCGTGTGCCTTGCTTTGTATCATCGTTATGGTCCTGGTTCCATTCCCCAAAAACAACTCGCTTCGATCAGCATAGGAAAAGTGGATCATATGATGATGCTCGACCTGAATTATGAAGAAGATGTCAGAGCAGATCTGGATATCAATTTGGTCATGGATTCAGAAAATCAACTGATAGAAATACAGGGCACAGGTGAAAAAAGTCCCTTTTCTAGACAAGAGTTGGACGAAGTGCTTGAATTAGGTCAAACAGGCATCGCAAGACTGCACACCATACAAAAACAATGCCTGCAGGATGTTGTTTCGCATTCATGATCTCCGAGATGATCATTGCATCCGAGAATCAAGGGAAAATAAAAGAAATTCAATATTATGCACAAGAGCTTCCCGTACAAATCCATACTCTTACTTCCCTAAACATTCACCTTCCAGATGAGCTTGAAGCTTTTTCTGATTATCACAGAAATGCTCAAGCCAAAGCAGATTATGTCTTCATGCGCACTGGACTGAGCGTATTGGCGGATGACTCCGGGCTGGAAGTAGATTTTTTAGGAGGAGCTCCTGGGGTGCATTCCGCACGATACTCCTCAGAAGGCACTTCTCAAGCCAATCGCCGTCTATTGCTGGAAAATATGAAAGCGCTTGAAGACAAAGATCGCAGTGCATCCTTTATTTGTGTTTTGTGCTGGAAAAATGCAAGTGATACCCTTTTTTTTGAAGGGCGTTCTTTAGGTACAATTCTTGAAAAAGAACAAGGAGAAAAAGGCTTTGGCTATGATCCTGTTTTCTTCGATGAAGAAATGAAAAAGACCTACGCTGAACTGAGTTTTGAAGAAAAGATAAGTACCAGCCACCGGGGAAAAGCACTGGAAAAATGGTTAGCTTATATGAAAAGTCTCCAATAAAGTACCGAAGGTGGGACTCGAACCCACACGAGGTTGCCCCCACTAGGACCTGAACCTAGCGCGTCTGCCATTCCGCCACTTCGGCTAAAACCAACTGCCAAAAAAGTTTACCTGCAACCTGGTTAAAATGCAACTATATCTCATGGATCTTGATGAGATAAGCAGTCACCATTTATTATCAAATTATACTTGCAAAATTTTAGTTATTAGTTAATATTATTAATAATGTTTTTAAATTTATTAAATAGAAAGGATCTTCAATGAAAGAAGAAATTCAGAAAATCCTGAGCTTACTTGAAGAAGGTAAGATTAGCAAAGAACAAGCAGGTCAACTCATTGATGCCCTGAATCATAGCCAAGATCAAAAAGCAAGCACCAGCAATAACGAAAAAGCACGAAAGTTTAAAGTACACATCTCCGATGAAAACCACCACAATATCAACTTAAACCTTCCCATATCATGGGTTAGCTTTGGTTTGAAGTTTGTATCCGATCATGATCAGTTTATTTGCATAGGAGGGAAATCCATCCCCATCGACAAAAAACTCCTGATGGAAGCTATCACCAACCCCAACTACCGAGGAACTCTGGTTGATATTCAACAAGACGACAGCCACATCCAGGTGGTGGTCGAATGAAACTTTTTAAAAGCGAAAAACAAAAACAAAGCCGTAAGCTTCCTACCAAGTGTCCTTCCTGTAGTCAAAATCTTGAAATCACCGTGCTTAAATGCCCCGAATGCGAAACCGAGGTTAAAGGAGAGTTTTCCATGAGCCGCTTCAGTGGTCTCACCCGAGACGATGAAGAGTTTTTGTTCAGCTTCCTAACCTCCCGAGGAAGCCTGAAAGAGGTTCAGGAAAGGTTGAGCATTTCTTATCCCACAGCTCGAGCCAGACTGGACAAACTTTTGCAAAGTTTGGGTCTTAGCGAGGCTTCCCCTACAGAAGACGAAAACATCGAAATGAAAACCATCAACAAATCCAAAGTATCCGAAAAAAAGATGCTGGATCTTCTAAAAGAGCTCGAAGAAGGCAACAAAGATTTCAACGATATTCTTAGCGAATTGGGAGGAGACACCGAATGAGCAAGCAATTAGATATGGAATTTTGGATGGAAGATCCCGATTTTAGCCAAGATGAAGCTAAGCTTGCCGATGAAATGGAAAGCAAGATAAATCAACTGTATGAAGCAGGAAAAATAACGAAAGATCAGAAACAAGTCTTGATCAAAGCCATGAGAGAAGAAGTTAATCAAGCCAAAGATACCCTCAGGGTTGGAACAATCATGTCGTGCAAAGACAAAGAACTCAATATCAAACTAATCGATGAAGATTTAAAGTTAAGTGGTGACGATACTTTGGAGCAAGTTAACATTCTTCGTGGTATCAATGGACTCACCATCAACAAAAGCCAGGATAGCGTATTGATAGCCTCCAAAAAAGACTGGGCCAACAAAGCGTTTTCTTCGAGTGAAAAAGAGGAATTGGTCTCCATACAAATACCTAGTTATTGCCCAATGCAAATCAAAACTGTAAGTGGAGATATTAGCCTATCCAATACTTCAGGCATGGTTCAGGTCAAAAGTGTATCAGGCGACATTCATGCCGAAAATCTTACCAACCACATTTCCATGATCACCGTCAGTGGAGATCTGAAGCTGAAAAATGTTTCTAAATGCAAAGAGCTCATTTCAAAATCAGGAGATATTCGCATGGAAGGAGGCAGTATCTCGGGAAAAGTCAAGACTTACTCTGGTGATATCAGCCTCAAAAAAGTATCCGTCGAAAATACTGAGCTTGCTGTTTTTAGCGGAGACATTAGTATCTCTCCGTCTCAAATAAAAGGTTTTCTGGATATCAAATCTTTCTCAGGCGACATTAAAATCCACATCCCAGCAAGTCTTCGTTCTGAACTCGACAGTATAAGTTTTTCATCTCAATCTGGAGAAATTCAGTTTGAAGACCAGCAAGGAAAAATTGCTCCTTCAGATAAGCTCATTCGCTTTTCTCTTGGAAATGTAAAAATTAATCTCAAGACTACCAGCGGAGACGCAAAAATAGTAGTTGAATAAGGTATTTTTTGACTTTTACATTTTCTGCTATAATAGAGCATTGTACTTAACGGAGAGGTGGCCGAGTGGCTGAAGGCGCACGCTTGGAAAGCGTGTTTACGAGTGATCGTAACGCGGGTTCAAATCCCGCCTTCTCCGCCATATGTCCCCAAATGTCGCAGAGGGACGTAGCACTTGCGACATTTTTTCATCCGACAACATTGAAAATAGACACGAAGAGAGAAAAAGTATGGAAAGACTCGTATGCTCTGAGTTGAAATTAGGTATTATTGCAGGCGGACAACTTGGAAAAATGCTTATTCAAGAAGCTAGTAAGTGGGACATCGTCTCTTATGTTTTAGATAGCAACAAAGATTGTCCAGCTGGAAAAATTGCTTCACACTTCATCCAGGGAAATCATTTAGATTTTGATTCGGTATACCAATTTGGAAAATTAGTTGATGTATTAACTTTCGAAATTGAGAATGTTAATATCGATGCTCTAAAGAGACTTAAAGCCGAAGGTCGCCGAATTGTTCCCGATCCCGATATTATAGAGTTGATCCAAGACAAAGGTTCACAAAAAGAGTTTTGCCAAAAGAATGGAATACCAACTTCCACCTTTAGACTTTTTGAGTCAAAAACAGCTATTTTAAATGGCATTGAAAAGGGAGAAATAGCTCTTCCCCTGGTTCAAAAATTAAGGAAGGGCGGCTACGACGGACGTGGAGTTGCAGTCATCAACGACTGCCATGACCTCAAGAAGCTGCTTGAGGGATCTTGCCTGGTTGAAGAAAAGGTGGCTATAGCAAAAGAACTTTCAGTCATCGTAGCACGAAACGCAAAAGGGGAGATTAAGTGTTTCCCTGTGGTCGAAATGCTTTTTGATCCTAAAGCAAATCTGGTGGAAAAGCTGATTTGCCCTTCATCCATCCCCGCAGATCAAGCAGATAACATGATGTCCATCGCCAGCAAGTTGATTGAATTGCTCAAGATGGAAGGACTGCTTGCCGTAGAATTTTTTATCGACTCCAAAGGAGATATCCTGGTGAATGAAATGGCTCCCCGACCCCACAATAGCGGCCATCATACCATTGAAAGCATCATTACATCCCAATTCGAGCAACATCTCCGTGCTATCCTCAGACTACCTCTTGGAAGCACAAGGTTGAAACTTCCTTCCGTGATGATTAATATATTGGGATCCGAAGGCTTTGAAGGTCCAGTAGTTTACGAAGGCTTAACCGAGAGCATGGCCATTGAGGGAGTTAAGATTCATTTATATGGAAAGAAAATTACCCAGGCATATCGAAAAATGGGACATGTTACCGTCCTTGCATCTTCGCTGGAAGAGGCTCTGGATAAAGCCGAAAAAGTAAAACAATTAATCAAGGTGAAATCATGGAACAAAAACTAGTAAGTATCATCATGGGATCAGATTCCGATTTAGCCATCATGCAACAAACTGCTGAAATACTGGATGAATTTGGCATTGGATATGAAATGGATATAGTATCTGCCCATCGAACACCCGAAAAATTGTACCATTTTGCATCCACAGCACATCATCGGGGAATAGAAGTGATCGTTGCTGGAGCGGGGGGTGCTGCTCATCTGCCAGGTATGGTAGCAGCAATATCTCCCTTACCTGTGATCGGTGTGCCCATAAAATCAAGCAATTCCATCGACGGTTGGGATTCCATCCTTTCCATCTTACAAATGCCCGGTGGAGTCCCTGTGGCTACAGTAGCATTAAATGGAGCCAAGAATGCAGGCATCCTCGCAGCTCAAATAGTATCGGTGTCGGACAGCTCTCTCCGGAGCAAGATCATTCAATACAAAAAAAAGCTAACAGACCAGGTGCTTGCCAAGTCAGAGCAATGTAAGACCAATCGCTGAATAATCAATGTCGCGTTCCATTGAAATTGCTGCAAAATACATACGAGAAGGAAAATTGGTAGCCTTCCCCACTGAAACTGTTTATGGATTAGGTGCCAATGCTTTCAACCCCCGAGCAGTAGCTAAAATTTTTGAACTCAAAGAGCGCCCTTTTTTCGATCCACTCATAGTTCATATCGCCCAGTTGACCCAATTGGAAACACTGATCACAACAAAGGATGAAAGAGTGTATCACTTGGCTGAAAGATTTTGGCCAGGACCTTTGACTATAGTACTGCCGAAAAGCAAGCTTGTTCCTGAAATCGTAAGCTCCGGTCTTCCTACCGTAGCCATTAGAATGCCAGCCAATGATATTGCCTTAGAGTTGATCCTTCAATCGGATTGCCCCATAGCTGCTCCAAGTGCCAATAAATTCGGACGTATCAGTCCCACTAGCGCTGCTCATGTAAGAAAACAACTTACAAGCGTAGACTATATTCTTGACGGAGGCAAAACCGCTGTTGGCATCGAATCAAGCATTATTCAACTCACCAATATTGGCTTTAAAATACTTCGCAATGGTGTTATCACACAAGAGGATCTGGAAACCATTCTTCCATATGATCATACTGCATGCCTTGACGAGATATCAGCCCCTGGAATGATGAAGTCGCATTACAGCCCTGGTAAGAAGTTCTTGATTGCATATCATAGCTCTTTAAGCTTAGACAAAAGCAAAGCTGGGCTTATCTCGTTTTCGGGACAACTCGAACCAGGATATCACAAAGTAATAACTCAACTTTCCCACTTGTAAATTAGCTCCTTTTCCTCTGGTCAGGAGCATAA
>DAOSES010000024.1:0-32907 GCA_035363255.1 Caldisericia bacterium
TCGTATGGTAACTGACCTTACTCATGTCAGTCGTTTTGGCAAGGACTGCGGGGATGATGGGATGAGAATGATGGGAGATGATTTTACACCAAAAGATTGCGATAAATTTTTTCAAAATAGAAATGGTAATTCATTACAAATAACATATTCAAACTGTAAATTAATGTATTACTGTAAAAATTATTTTAACTCTATGGAACAGCAAATGAAAGAATTGATCATGTTTTGGGAAAGTGAATTAGCTTCTATACCTAATAGTGATCCTGGAGCTGAAAATGCTAAAGCTACTGCAAAAAGAAATATAGAATATTACAAAGAGAGGTATTCTCATTACCAGAACCTAAATTCTATAATGGACTATATCATGCGATCACCTGGAGGCGGTGGAGGAAGGACTGGAGGTGGTGGATTAGGAATGAAAGCTGAATGCGACGCATTATTTAGAGATTTGGTTCTTACATGATTTTTCATCGTAATAATTAATTTAAAATAGAATATAATTGATTAGGGGAATATTGATGAAAAGAAAACTAGTTTTTATTACCATCACAGCGTTATTTTTTTCTTGTATGATTCTTTCTTTTTTTACTAATAGATATTATGCCCTTTACAAGAAAGCTGATGATAGAATATTGGCACTTGAGAATGAAAATTGGGCTCTTAACTTGGATATTGAAAATGTTAAGAAGCATTTCAATGAGTTAGAAGAGTATGAATCATACACTGAATATTCATTAAAATATTATGGATATGACAATGAATGGAAGGTTAAGAATATCACAGAACAAAAACAAAGAATTAGAGATATTTTGTCGATATATAGTTCTCCGCATGATTAACTATTTAATTTATAAGTGTGACATCTTGCCTGGTTCACTTTTAGCTCAATTAAATATTGTCACATGTCAGTCGTTTTGGCAAGGATTGCGGGGATAATGGGATGAGGCTGATGGGACCAACTGAAGCTGATTGTACGGTCTATGGAAATGAAACATGTGAAGAAATTTTTAAAAAGTATGCAAACAGGGCTAAATGTAAAGTGTTTAGAATAGGAACAAATATCAAAGCTATCTGTAAAAAAACATATGAATGCTGGAAAGCAGCCAATACCATGAAAACAGATCATAATGATTGTTTGGGTGGTTTTTGGTGGGTTTATCCATCATGCTGGGCAAAATTGTTGGATTCAAATTATTCAGTTTATGTTGGTAAAGGTGAACCAGCTTTAAATTTAAGGTGGGATGCGTTTAGAGTTCTTAACAATATAGCTAACGGTGACACATTTGGAATTCCAAAGAATTGTGGAGAATATACTGTACCATACCCATGATGAAACACAATTTACTAAAGGAGGGAATTTTGCATAATAAATTGACAAGTTCTATGTTGATATGCTTAATGCTTATTAGTTTATTTTCTTGCGATAAACCTCCACCCCTTTCCTGGCACAGTGCTTTCCAGGAAAAAGGCTTGTTACAAAGTACGCTGTTTGATCGAAATCTCTACCAAAACCTACTAGTAGTTGATGATAAGATATATCTGTATGACCCTTTTGTCAGCAACAATATCTTTGTAATGAAAAACCAAGAAGATCAAGGTACATATAACAAGCACTTACTGAAGGGATCCTTGTTTGAAGACTCACCATTGTATTTGCCTTGCTCCATTACGAATGATTTGTCAGGCAACCTTTATATTCTGGACGATCATATTGAAAACAGAGGATCCCTTGGTAGCCCAATAATCCGTCCCTATGATTACAAGGGAGAACACCTTATTTATCGGTATGATCTATCAGAACACAAACTCCAACTACTTCATCGCATCGCTTATGACAACACCTCCGATTCATTCCTGCAACTTTTTTGGTGGAATGATAACTTGATGCTTTTAAGCAGAAGCTGGGAACGGGGATACTTTCTCTCTTCTGTATCTCTTGATCCCTCTGACCATATCTTGAAACAGATTCATCGTTTCGAAAATGATATTTTGGATATCGATGTTTCAGGAAACATTCTTCTTACCTTGGAAAGTGGAGGTGTTGCCACTGAATGTACCTACGACGGATCTCAACTGAGGATCAAAAATCAGATTAGCTTGCCTTCAAAAGGCTTTTCTTACTCTGATTATTCATACAAAATTCTTTTTACCAATCACAATTCACATTATTTGGTATATAAAACCATGCGTACATCAGAAGAGCAGATTATGATTGATGCTTTTTTTGTAATGCAGGGATCCAAACTTCTTTTTGATATGCATCAAGTTCCTTCCAACTTGATTGCATTTACCAAAACAAGACAAACCACTTTAAATCAAACCGAATCCATTTTTGCTTTAGAAAATAGATCTGGGAAAATTTATTTTTTAGATAACATATTGCCTTCTGATGTTTAGGTTAAAATGGGATGAAACAAAAAATCACCAAGGAGAAAAAGGAAAAAAAGTAGCAGGGATTTGTTTTAAATTAATATTGACCAACAGATGATAAACAAGATAGGGGCAGTAAACACTGTCCCTATTGTAAATGTTGTTAATCAATCTTCCCTAAACACACCCGCATTGGTCTGGCAAATGAGACACGAGCAAACGCGAGAGTTACTTTTTCAGTTCCCGTGCGATGTCCCCGTGCCATATTATATATTGCTGTGGTAAAGCAATTTGATTATAATGATGCTATTGGGGGTGTTCCATGAAATATAATTTAGTATTATTGGTCATCATAGGTGTTATTCTTTCTTCATGCACTGCGGGTGGTGCTGGAGGTAAAACAGATCCCGAGTTTGTCTCTTCTGTTCCTGTTCAAAACCTTGAAATCAAAGTGCCTGTAATCAGTAATTTCAAACCAGACAGAATTTCTGATGAGTTTCATGATTCTTACAAGCAAGTATTACGTATGGGCGATGGTGCCTTAAACATCCTTGATTACGAGGAGCTTTACCCACTACCCAGAGGAAGTGGAACTGTCAAATTAGTGAGATATGAGGCAAGCTCTTCTCCCGCAAAACAGTATTTTGATTTCAATTCTGATTATCAAAAATACAACATGGAGATTTTTAAAACAGAACGCTATAATGTTCCCCAATATCAGTATCCCCTGGCTTTTTTTGAGCTTAAATATAAGGTAAAAAATGAATTTACTCCTCCCAAGCCGTATTTTTTGCATTATATGTCAACAAACAACCAACAAACTGAGCTCTGGCTTAGCAACGCTTCCATCTCCTTTGCCCACCAGATAGATACGCTGGATCATGTTGAATTTTTCCCCAAACCCATGGCTTATTACCACAATTATGTCGATTATTACCATGGATGGCTTGCGTATTTAAAAGGCAACGATATCCACTTGATCAACTTATACGCAGAGCTAAGCATGGTAGAGGATAAAAGCAAAGTGGGTCCAATAAAAGAGCTTTTAAATAGTGATCCAAATGCCTTCCAACTTGATACCGTGAAATATAAGCAAAATAGAAAGAATAGAATCATCCCTGAAGCATATGCAAGCATATTCAAAGCCGATGCTCCTGAAAATATGAAAAGACTCTTGCATTTGCATGAACTCAAAAACTATATTCTTCTCACTTATCCCACACAAAATCAGAGCGATCGGATATATCTTTTTGAAAAAAACTTTGCTAATCCCCCCGATATGATTGAATTTGAAAGGGATCGATATTATATTCATCCTGGAAGTGACCTTGAAAACGATCATCCCATGATACTGATGTACGACAATATGGCTGAGGAAATTGAGTTTTACGATATTATTACCAAAAAGCGTTCCAGTATAAGTCTGAAAAGTGTTTTGGCTCCAGTGGATCGGAAAATTGACAAGCTAATTCTCTCCAAAAGCACCAAGGGCTATGATTTGCTGGTCTTTCCCGAAGCTTTTGCTGATGTTCAAAACCATTATTTCATGATCCTTGAGCTGGACAAGGAAATGAAACCTGCAAAGCAAATCAGGGTAAACTTTAAAACTGATTTTATCCATCATTACAATCAAGCAGTTTATCGGACTCAGGAAAAAGACTTTGTCCTTTTGTTCACAGACAAGGAAAACGACAATTTATACCTGATGAAATGCTCTTTAGACAGCAAGACAAGTAAATTGGAAACCAAATGTTATGGCTTAGCCGACTTTCCCTATTTACTTGGTGATTTGATCTTGCTGTATCATCCCGGGGGGTATTTTGTCATTCAGAATACGCTAAAACGAGATGAAAACAATGCTTATGATAATTTTTACCAGGTAAAAGTCGATTTTTATAATCTTAAAGGATTCGAAGGATCAACAAAAACGAATGAGGTGAAGTAATGGAAGAAATGAACCAGATTCATGATGTATCCTCACTAGAAGAGCGACCAAATCTATTAGATGGTTTTCTGTTTGTAGGAAGTATGGTTTTGGGCGTATGTTTTGTAATATTGTTTTACAAAAAACTGCTTGGAGTATCGTTTCTTCTCTTTATCCTGGCTTTTTTTCTTTTGGTTTTTATTGGATTTCGTCAAAAGATAAAATTCAGACCTCTCATCTCCTGGTTTCTTCTTTTTGTGATTTTGGTACTGGCTTCAAGTTATTTTGTTTTTGCAAGCCCTTTGTTTATGATTTTGAATTTCTTTATGATTCTTTTCTTAATCATTTCACATCAACTACTTATCACTGGTTTTCACAAGTCCTCATGGGATCAAATCAGCTTTATACCTGAAGCAATCTTTCATTTTTTTGAAAAGACTATTTCAGGCCTCCCCCGCCTTTCTCAGCATAGCTATTTCAGCCTCAAATCTTATGGTAACAATAAGCAAGTAAATACCATGCAGAAAATTTTTATCGGTATTTTGGTATCAATTCCTCTGATATTTATTGTGATTGCATTGTTGGCTTTTGCTGATGATGTGTTCCGCTTCTATATCAACGATTTGCTTCAGTCGATTAAGTTGGCTGATTTGTTCAATCAACTCTTTATTTTCTTCCTGGTTTCATCCCTGATTTACGGCTACTTATGGATCTTCAAACACAGCAGAAAAGCTGAAAAGCCTTATGATGATTGGCCAAGCAATGTCCGACCTTTGAAGCACATGGATTCCACCATTAGTATGACCTTCCTCTTCTTGTTCAATTTGGTCTATCTGGGATTTTTTCTTGTGAAGTATGCCTATATGTTTGGTGCGATCAATTATGTTTTGCCGCAGGGTTTTTCACCTGCAGAATACGCTCGAAAGGGTTTTTCTGAGCTTCTAATCATTGCCTTGATCAATTTCGTGATTTATGTGATCTTTATTCGTTTCAAACCTCTTGCTGGAAAGGCTTATGCATTTTTCCTCAACCTTTTGATATCTTCGCTGGTGTTGTTCACTCTGGCCATCTTGTTTTCAGCTCATTTGCGCATGACGCTTTATGAAGCTGCGTTTGGATACACCTATCTTCGCTTGCTGACCCATAGTTTTATGGCGTTTTTGTTTGCTTTGATCATGGTGGCTTTGTTTAAGGTTTGGATCCAGCAAGTTCCACTTAAAAAACTATACATCGTCTTGACCTTACTGGCATTTATACTGGTAAATTATATGAATATCGACCAATTGATTGCTTCAAAGAATATTGAAAGGTATTATAGCAGTGGTGAGATAGACGATAATTACTTACAAGCTTTGTCTTATGACAGTTTTCCAGAATTGGTGGATTTTTATACTCAATATGAATCTTCACCCCCTCTGTATCTCACCTTTCACAAAAAATACGAGTTGCTTAGCAAGGCTCAGTTTTGGCCTTCATACAATATTGCACGAAATAAAGCGAAAAAAGCACTGGATCGTTTCTTTCAGTTAGAAGAGGTGAGGACAAATCCTTTTCAAGATAGAGATGAAAAAATGGAGTTTTAAAATTCTCATATAAAGACTGATACTTTCTTTTCATTGAAAAACATCCTTTAAAAACTACAATCATAGAGTAAGAAAAGAAATGATTTTGAGCAAATGAAATAAAAATAAAGTTAGTGGAGGATGTTATGAAAGTTGGAATTAATGGATTTGGAAGGGTGGGCAGACAAGTCCTGAAAGCCCTGATGGAACGTCACCCTCAGTATGAAGTTGTTCAAATTAACGATATTGCAGACACCAAAACCCTTGCACACCTTTTTAAATACGATTCTACTTATGGGGTTTATTCTCAAGAGGTCAGCTCCCAAGACAACACCATGACCGTAGGCAAAAACTCCATATCCATGACCCATTTTACCGATCTCAATACCATCGAGTGGCAAAAAGGAATTGAAGTGGTTATTGAATCCACTGGAATTTTCACTGATCGCTCAAAAGCCGCCCTACATTTAAAAAATGATGTTCAACAAGTAATTATCACTGCCCCCTCAAAAAATGCTGATTGTATGATAGTTTTGGGTGTTAATGATGAGCTATTTGATCCTACAAAACATGCTGTCATATCCAATGCCTCCTGCACTACCAACAGTCTCGCTCCTGCAGTCAAACTTCTCAATCAACGTTTTAAACTACTGAAAGGTTTTATGACAACGGTTCATGCCTATACTTCAGACCAGCGGATCCTCGATCTCCCCCACAAAGATCTCAGACGCTCTCGTGCTGCTGCTGTCAATATCATCCCAACTTCCACAGGTGCCGCTGATGCTGTGGGCATTGTTATTCCCGAGTTGAAAGGATTACTCACGGGAATTTCTTTGCGAGTTCCGGTTGCAGCAGTTTCAGTCACCGATTTTGTCTGTAGTGTTGAGCAATCCACCAGTATTCAAGAGGTCAACGATGTATTTGAGCAAGCCTCCAGGAATTCGATGAATGGCATACTGGGTTTCACCACAGAACCACTTGTTTCCTCCGATTTTAGAAGAGATTCCCATTCAGGAATCATCGATGGACTGTCCACCAATGTGTTGGATGGCAACTTTATAAAAATCCTGAGCTGGTATGACAACGAATGGGGTTATTCCTGTCGTGTGGCCGATTTGGTGCATTTGATTCATCAAAAGAAAAACGGTGGTTCATAGTCATGAGATCGATTCGTGAAGTTGAAGTACGCCACCAAACAGTTTTGCTGAGAGAAGATTACAATGTTCCCATTGACAAAAATGGTCAAATCACCTCAGATACACGTATTATTGCATCTCTTCCCACGATCAAGTATCTTATGGAAAAAGAAGCCAAAGTGGTCATTGTCAGCCACATGGGAAGACCAAAGGGTAGTGATCCTATGTATCGGCTTGATCAGGTAGCTGACCGTCTGACAGCTTTGCTTGGAAAGAAAGTCCTCAAAACCGCTGGAATTACAGGAGATGAGGTTAAATCTGCAATAGATCAAATGCAGGCTGGGGACGTACTTATGCTGGAAAATGTACGATTTGATCCCCGTGAAAATACCAATGACGCTGAATTTTCCAAAGAATTAGCTGATCTGGGGCAAATCTACGTCAATGATGCCTTTAGTGCCTCTCATCGGGAGCACGCTTCAGTGCTTGGTATCACTAACTATTTACCTTCATATGCAGGTTTTTCCATGGAAAAGGAAATCATCGAATTAAACCAACTTCTCGACCATCCCGCTCATCCCTTTATTCTCCTTCAGGGGGGAGCCAAGGTGTCCAACAAGATTGGAGTCATTGAGCGCTTATTAGATAAATTGGATGTAATATGCATCGGTGGTGGTATGGCTTTCACTTTTCTCAGAGCCCAGGGCTATGCGGTTGGAAAGTCATATCTTGAAATCGAAAAGCTCGATGTAGCCACAAAAATCATGGAAATGGCAAAGAATCTTGGCAAGAAGCTTATCTTACCCGTGGATTTTTTGGTGACCGACTCCCTTGAGCATTCTACTCATCGTGAAATTGTTGCTTTTGACAAAATCCAGGATCATATGATCGGAGCTGATATTGGTCCGTCCAGTGTAGAGCTCTTCAAAAAGCATATGCTTTATGGCAAAACCATCCTTACCAACGGACCCATGGGGATCTTTGAAAAAGAGGGCTTTGGTACCGGAACCCTTGATTTATACAGGTTTTTAGGCAATTTCCGAGACACCCATGTACTTGCTGCTGGAGGCGATACCAGCGCAGCTATCGAGAAATTTGGTCTGGCAAGTCGTTTTAACTATATCTCTCTCGGCGGAGGAGCCACGCTGGAATACCTGGAAGGAAAAGAACTCCCTGGAATCAAGCCTCTTTTATGATGACAAACAAAGTCCTGTTTATAATTTGCGATGGTATGGGAGTAGGAAAACCCTATCCAGGCAATGCAATTCACCTGGCGCATACCCCTTTTTTAGACCACCTCAAGGACCACTCGTTGTACACCGAGTTAACATGCTCGGGTGAAGCAGTTGGTTTACCCGAAGGTCAAATGGGCAACTCCGAAGTGGGGCATTTGAATCTCGGTGCCGGGAGGATTATATACCAGGACATTACTCGCATATCCAAAGCCATCCGGGAAGGTAGCTTTTATACCAATCCCGTCTTATTGGAAGCTCTAAACAAAGCAAAAAGTTCATCGCTTCATTTAATGGGCTTGCTTTCAGATGGTGGAGTGCACTCTTCCATGGATCACCTGATAGCCCTAATTGATTCAGCCTATCAAAATGGAGTAAAGCGAGTATATCTGGATTTGTTTTTGGATGGTCGAGACACCGAACCTCGCTCTGCTCTAATTTATCTTAAAGAGCTTGAGAAGGCCACTAATCATTTTTCTAAAGCTACCATAGCCACCCTTTGTGGCAGATATTATGGTATGGATCGAGACAAACACTGGGATCGACTTGAGAAGTCGTGGCAAGCTATTGTTTTAGGGCAAGGCTTGCACAGCAAAGACCCCTTTTGTGCCATCCAGGAAGCTTACGATCGTGGGGAAAATGACGAGTTTGTGCAAGCTACGGCTATGCTTGATCAGGGCAAAGCAGGTGGTCTTCATCAAGACGATGTGATGATTTTTTTTAACTTCAGAGCCGATCGTGCCAGAGAAATATCTCTCAGCCTTGCTGATCCTGCATTTAAAGCTTTTGACCGAGGCAATGCTCCTGTGCTTAAAAACTTCTACTGCATGGTTCCCTATGAGGAGACTTTTACTTTTCCCTGTCTTTTTGAAAAAGAAAATATCAGTAATACTTTAGGCGAAGTGCTGTCAGAAAATAACAAAACTCAGTTACGTATTGCTGAAACCGAAAAATATGCCCATGTTACTTTTTTCTTTAATGGAGGTCGTGATGAGCCCTTCATTCATGAAGATCGAGTTTTAGTTCCTTCTCCCCAGGTGGCTACCTTTGACTTAAAACCTTCGATGTCAGCTCATGAAGTGACTCAAGAGCTATTAAAACGTTATTCCAGAGCCTACGATTTTATCTTGCTCAACTTTGCCAACCTGGACATGGTAGGTCACACTGGAAGCATAGAAGCCACCATAGGAGCAGTTGAGACGGTGGATGTCTGCCTTGCACAGTTGGTGGAACAGTTTAAATCTGACTATCATATCATCATTAGTGCAGATCATGGAAATGCTGAAGAGATGCTGACCCCGGAGGGCAACATTCAAACAGCTCATACCCTTAATCCTGTCCCCCTATATCTTCTGCTTGCTGATGATCGTTGCGTCAAACTCCGAAAAAAAGCGCTATTAAGCGACACGGCTGATTTGATTTTGTCTTTGATGGGTGTCCAAAAACCCGAATCCATGAAAGAAAGCAGGTTGATTGAATGACCACGGATCAAATACGCAGTTCATTTCTGCAATTTTTTAAGGATTACAAGCACAAGGAACTAACTTCCTCTCCTTTGCCCATAGAAGAGCCGACTCTGCTTTTTACGGTGGCTGGTATGGTACCCTTAAAAAAATACTTTTTGGGAGAAGAAACTCCTTCCAATCCAAGAATGTGTAGTGCTCAGCGATGCCTGCGCACAAATGATATTGAACAGGTGGGCAAAACCCCAAGACATCATACTTTTTTTGAAATGTTGGGTAATTTTTCGGTGGGTGCTTATTTTAAAAGCCAGGCTATCGACTATGCCTGGGAGTTTCTTGTCGAATCTCTTAAGATCAATCCCAATAATTTATGGGCTACGGTATATCCTGAAGACGATTCTGCAAAAAAACAATGGAAGCATTTCCTTCCAAGCGAGAGAATACTCGATGACAAAGATAACTTTTGGAAAATGGCAGACACAGGACCCTGTGGCTTTGATTCCGAAATCTACTTTGATCGAGGTCCCCAGAAAAATTGCTCTAATCCTGACTGTAATCCACTTTGTTCTTGTGGACGCTTCACTGAAATATGGAATTTAGTTTTCATGGAGTTTAATCTTGATGTCAAAGGTGTTCGTTCTCCGCTACCACAAAAAAACATTGATACGGGTATGGGTTTGGAGCGTTTGGCAGCTGTTATGCAAGGAGCAAGTACCAATTTTGGTATTGATATCTTTTTACCCTTGATCTCTCAAATACAAGATTTGAGCGGAAAAAAGGAAAGTGAAGATGAGCGAAGATTTCGCATGATTGCAGACCATGCTCGAGCCATGGTCTTTCTCACTGCTGATGGAGTGTTTCCAGAAAATCAAAAGCATGGCTATGTATTGAGACGTTTATTGCGAAGAGCAAAACTTGCTGGATATCAACTGGGTATCCACGAAGCTTTTCTCTGGCCTTTGTGCCAAACAGTGATCCAACTCATGGGAAATCACTATTCCTACCTTGAGAAAGCCAGCGAGAAAATTGAATTGATCGTCAAGCAGGAAGAAAACCAATTTCAAGATACCCTCGAAGAAGGGTTTCGTTTGTTTCACGAGGAACGTGAAAAGACTGTCAATGTTTTTTCCGGGAAAGCAGCATTCAAGCTTCATGATACTTATGGATTTCCTATCGAACTCACCCGTGAGTTGCTGGAAGATTATTCGATGAGTTTAAATGAAAAAGAATTTGAAAAAAACCTTGAAGAGCAGAGAAGCAGAGCAAAAAAAGGGAAATCTTTTCAATCCTTAATCCAGGAAACTGAGTTTTGGGTGGACTTGAAAAATCATGTAGGAGCTACCAGTTTTTCTGGATATGAAAAAGAGAACGAAGAAGCCAATATTCTTGCGATAATCCATAATGGTGAGGTAGTTACAGAAATTAAAGAAAAGAAAGGATCGTATTTAATCATTCTGGATCAGAGCCCGTTTTATCCTGAAAAAGGCGGTCCTATCGGCGATCAGGGCTTCATTAGCAACGAGCACGGTAGCTTTCATGTTACTCAAACCTTGTCTCCCATCGACCATCTGATTGTTCACCAGGGTCAACTAGTTGATGGTACCTTATCCTCAGGAGACAAAATAACTGCTTCAGTGGATCATGCTTTCAGAAAAGCCATCACTCGTGCACACACCGCTACTCATCTGCTCCATGTTGCATTGAAGGGTATTTTAGGTGACTATGTCAATCAAGCAGGTTCCTGGATAGAACCTGACTATTTCCGTTTTGACTTCAATGCCCTGAGAGCTTTAAGCGATGCTGAAATTGTTCAATTGGAAGATTCTGTAAACAAGATAATATCCAAAGGGATTTACGTCTGTGCTCAGGATATGAGCTTTCAGGAAGCCATAGAAGATGGTGCTACTGCTTTGTTTAAAGAAAAATATGGAGAGCAGGTGCGTGTCGTAAGTATAGAAAGCATTTCAAAAGAGTTATGTGGCGGAATACATACTCAAAATACCTGCGAAGTTAGACTGTTCAGAATTCTAAACGAAAGCAGTATTGGATCCAACCTGCGAAGAATAGAAGCTGCAGTGGGCGACAAAGCTATTGAAAGCTACCGCAATGAAAGTCAGGAATTAAGAGCTATCGGACGTTTGCTCCAAAAACCAAACTTAAGCTCTTTGCAAGCAGTTAATCAGGTTATCGAAGAACACAAAAAGACTCAGACCAGCCTAAAACTACTTCAGGAGCGCTTGCTGGAACTCTCTTCCAGGGAGTGGCTGGACAAAGCTGAGAAAATTGGACAACTAAGCCTGATCAGTGGAAAATCCAAAGACTTCTCCCTGGATCAGCTCAAGCTATTAAGCGATCTCTTGCGCCAACAGATCCAGACTCAGTGCATCATTTTGTTGTTTGATGTTTCTAAAGCTACCCCAGGTCTCGTTCTTTCTAGTTCAAAAGAAATAGATTTAAAAACGCTGTGGACTAAGCTTCAAAGCAAGTTTCAGTTAAAGGGGGGAGGGCCTTCCCATATGATTACAGGTACTCAGGTTAAAACTGAAGAAATTCCTGAAATCCAGAAAACACTCAAAAACCTTCTCCATGAATTACAAGCAACTGGGTAAAACGCCCCTCAGGGTATCTGAGCTCTGTTTCGGAACTTTGGTGATGAGTCCTTTGCAGGCAAACCTACCTTTAAAAGAAGGACAGGCTTTGCTCGAACATGCAATTGAGCAAGGTATAAATTTTTTTGACACCGCAGAACTTTATCAAAGCTATGCCTACTTCCGCTCTCTAAGCTCCTCAAAAAAGAATTCCCTCGTGATTGCTTCCAAATCGTATGCAGTGGACGAAAAAGAGATGACTGAAGCTATCGAAGAGTGCCTTCAGGAATTGGATAGGGACTATATTGATATCTTCAAACTCCATGAACAGGAATCAGTGCTTACCCTCAAAGGGCATCGAGGAGCCCTTGAAGCAATGCAAAAAGCCAAAGAACAGGGCAAAATCAGAGCTATTGGAGTTTCCACTCACTCAGTTAAACTAGTCGATCAACTGGCGCTCCATCCTGAATATGAAGTGATACATCCGCTGTTCAACTATATGGGGCATGGCTATATGCATGGTACCATTGAGGAACAGGAAGAAAACATAAAAAAACTCTATCTGTCAGGCAAGGGGATCTATGTCATGAAACCCTTTGGGGGTGGACGCTTCAGCATGGATTTTCAAACTGCTTTCAGCTATGTTGATCAATATCCATATAAGCATGCCATCGCTATTGGAATGAAAAATCGAGCCGAAATTGATGCAAACTGTGCTCTGATAGAAGGCACCTTTCATCCTGATATGATTCCCTCCCTTCGTTTGCACGAAAAAAAGCTATTTTATCGAAGAGCTTTGTGTGCGGGATGCCTGACTTGTGTGGATGCTTGCCCCTCAAATGCTATTCATGCTTCTGCTGATGGTGGTATTCGCATTCACCACGACTCATGTGTTCTGTGTGGATATTGCTTGTCTAAATGCCCCCATTTGGCTTTACGGCTTTTATAGTATAATATTAACATGATACTTGCCTTGGATTACGGTGAAAAGAATATTGGGCTTGCCCTGAGCGATGAAGAGGAGGTTTTTTCATTTCCAGTAGATGTGATCTCTGCATCAGAAATGGAAAAAGATCTTCATATTCTCGAAAAAAAGCTTCCTCGTTTTTCCAAAATCACTGAAATAATAGTGGGTCTTCCCAGAAACTTAAAAAACGAAGATACTCCCCAGACGTTCAAAGTAAGAGCTTTCTACCAGAAACTTTTACAAGCTTGGCCAAAGCTTAAAATCACGATGGTAGATGAGCGCATGACTTCAGCTCAACATATGAAAAATGTTCACACTGCCGGAGGCAACTCCAAGCAGGCTCGAAATCAAAAAGACAAGTTTGAGGCAGCCTTGTTGCTTGAATACTACATTACACTGAGGAAAAATGAAAAAGAAATCCAGCAAATCTAAGTTATTTATCTTTATATCCTTTTTTTTAATGGCCATTCTGCTATCGGGCATAGGACTATATCAATGGCTCTTGTTTCAACTCAGCCCCACTCTTACTGGGCCTGTAAGTTTTGAAATCCCTCAAAATGCAAGTCTTGCAAGTATAAGCAAACTGCTTAAGGATATTGGTTATGTCCGTAATGACAGAGTTTTTGCGCTTTATTTACGATATAAAGAGCTGGATCGAGATATTAAAGCTGGTCAATACACCATTGAAAACTATACCAGTCTGGAGGATTTGTCCAGCCTCCTCACACGGGGTCAGGAAAAATTATTTACCTTTACCATTCCCGAAGGTTACACCATCAAACAAATAGCCCAGAAACTCTCAACAGAAGGTCTGGTGGATGAGCAGGCTTTTTTGGATCTGGCGCTCCATCCTCCTGCCGAATTGAGCCGTGAAATTTTAGCTGATTTTCCTGAAAATGCAAGCCTGGAGGGTTTTCTTTTTCCTGAAACTTACTCCCTTGCCAGGCCTGATGCTTATCGTATTATAGAAATGATGACACAACAATTCAAAAAAGTCTTCAATCCTGAATTATACTCTGATAAAGATAAGCTGGGCTTAACCCCCTACCAGATCATCATTCTTGCTTCGATCATTGAAAAGGAAGCCCAATCTGCCGAAGAATTTCCTCAGGTAGCCTCGGTGTTCTACAATCGTTTACGTGATGGTTGGCGCCTGGAAGCTTGTTCCACCGTGGAGTATGTGATAGAAAAAGAAGCCTACGTACTCTCTCTGGAAGAGCTCGAAATCGATTCACCCTACAACACCTACCGAGTAGACGGTCTTCCCGTGGGGCCTATCGCCAATCCAGGAGCAAGAGCTTTAAATGCTGCCCTTCATCCTGCAAGTACTCCCTATTACTTTTTTGTTGCCAAAGGAGATGGCACCCACGCCTTCAGCAAATCACTTGAGGAGCACCAGCGTAATGTCAGAAAATACTTGCCATAAGCAAATCAGAGACGTCTATCTTACCCTCAGAGCCCCCTTCGAGGAAATCTGGTTTGTACAGCACATGATCGAATCCATGGATGGTTTGGGTTTGGTTACTTCGAGCTCTATGCCAGAGTTTCCTGGGAGTTTGCAGGTTCTTACAAGCTCCGATCGTCTTCCTGAGCTTAACGCTCTTTTTCTTCAATTATCCCAAATCATTGGCAATCTGGAGATAGTCCATGTGGAAAGCCCTTAAAGAGTGGCTTAAACCCGATTTAATGGTTGCTCAAATCAATGATATTCCCATAGCGCTTATAGCTCAATGGGGAGCCAGGGGCGTCATCCTCGATGTAGATAATACCCTGCTTTCCAGAAAAGCGAATGAACCTGATCAAACAGTGCAAGCATGGGTTAAGTCCCTGAAAAAGCAAAGCAATGTCATCCTTTTATCCAATAATATCCCTTCCAAAATACGCAGAGCTGCAGACCCTCTTGAGCTCGAATACATTGCCTGGACCATCAAGCCATGGTCTTGTTATTTTCGAAAAGCTCTTAAAAAACTACAACTCTCCAGCAGTGAAGTTTGCGTGATAGGCGATCAATTGTTTACGGATGTGTTGGGCGGAAAACTACTCGGTACAAAAACCATTCTGGTGCAAGCCATAGATCTAAAGCACGAAATGATTTGGACCAAGCTAATGAGATTTTTTGAAAGGAAAGTTTTAAAATCGTGGATGAACAACCCCTAATTCAAAAACTTATCCCCGAAGACCTGATTAAAAATCTTTCGGTAGAATCTTTTTATATCGAAGCAAGAAGCAAGCGTCCGATCCTCCGTGTTTCAGAGCCCTTGGACGAAGCCACTGAGCAAAACCTGATAGGCCTTCTTGGAGAAGATCTTTGCATCAATCAAATCACTGCTCAATCCAAAAATCCTGAAGAACTCGTCAATCGCCTCCTTGAAGAAGCTGTCATCAAAAAAGCGACCGATATCCATTTTGATCCCCATCGTGAATCCATTATTGTCCGTATTCGCCTGGATGGTTTGTTGTATCCCATCTATCAGCTATCAGTTTCTCTTTATCAACGGGTGCTCAATCATGTCAAAATTCGTTCCAGATTGAATATTGCAGAAAAACGACTCCCTCAGGAAGGAGGGTTTTCTCACGACATTGATATTCAACATTTGGATGTTCGAATTTCTATTATTACCACTTGCTTTGGTGAAAAACTCGCCATGCGTATTCTCCCTTCGGGTAATGAGTTTTTAAGTCTTCAGGATATTGGATTTCCTCTTCATCTCGAAAGATTTATGATTGAGAAGCTTTCCCGAAAAACGGGTTCGGTTTTGGTGAGTGGACCTACCGGATCAGGTAAATCTTCCACTTTACATGTTTTCATGAAACATATCGATAAACGAAAACTTCATGTGATCTCTATCGAAGACCCCGTGGAAATCTTTGATGAAGGTATAAATCAACTTCCTGTCACCGAAGCTCTTGGGCTAAGCTATTCGCAACTTTTAAAACGTGTTCTGCGCCAGGATCCTGATGTAATTTTATTGGGTGAAATACGCGATCCAGAGACCGCGAAACTTACCTGTGAAGCTTCTTTAACTGGGCATTTTGTTCTTTCCACTATCCATGCCAAAGATGGGGAGAGTATCCTACTGCGTTTGATGGATATGGGGGTGGATCCCTACCTTGTGGCATCGTCAGCAGATATCTTGATATCACAGCGCTTGGTCAGAAAGGTTTGTCCTTATTGTAGCTCAACAATCCCTATAGAGCCCTATTTTCAACAGTGGTCAGGTTTAAGCGAAATGAAGCAGGGTAGAGGGTGTGATTTCTGTTATCATAGCGGTTACCGTTATCGAACTGGTATTTTCGAGATTATTCAGCTTAGCCCAGAAACAAAACGAGTGATTGCAGAAAAAGAACGTCACCATGAATTGAGTGCTTTGCTTCAAAACGATCGTCAAATTTCCTTGAAAGAATACGGGATTGAGCTGGTTAAGCGTGGCATCACGACTATAAACGAGGTTTATCTAAACCTGAATTCATGAAGCTAAATCGAAAAGAATGGACTATATTTTCCTTTCAAGCAGGGATGTTGCTACAACAAAATTTTCTGCTCCAGGATGTACTCGATATTATTTCAAGAAGTCGAACCAGAAAGAAAGTGAAGCAACTCTCTCAGGAGCTACGGCGGGAAACAGAAAAAGGTTTTTCACTCAAAGAATCTTTGCTCCGTGTGAATCCTAAGGTGGAGCCTTTTTATTTGCTCTCTATTTCTGCAGGAGAACAAAGTGGCACTCTTACCACCGCATTTCAAAACCTGTATTATCATCTTGAGCGAAAGAATTCTCTCGAACAACGATTAAAAAGTACTTCGATCTATCCTCTGATAATACTTAGCATATCTCTCATTCTTGGTATAAGTCTTTTAAGTTTTATTGTGCCCTTGATAACTGAGATTGCCTCCAGTTTGGATACGGAGCTCCCTGCAAATACTCGTCGTCTTATTGCCAGCACTCAATGGATCTCACAATACCGATACTACCTGGGAGCATCGATTCTGCTCATTCTTGCAAGTGCTGTTTATCTGCGACAACGGTTTAGGTATTTTTTTCATACCCTTTGCTTGAAGCTTCCTTTAATAGGTGATTGGACTCGCAAAAAGGAGCTTTGGAAGTTTTTCAGCACTTTTTCTTTGTTGTTAAGCAATCAGGTTCCAGCAGATACTGCCCTGGGAATTGCATGTGAAACCTTGCATAATGTTCGACTATCTGAAGAAATCGCTCTTGCAATTGAGCCCCTGCGTCAGGGAGAATCTCTGGCAGGTTCTTTACATCGATTTATGATCAGTAGTGAATATCTTTACTCGCTTCTAAAAACAGGTGAAGAAAGCAATCGTATGGCGCAAAATGCTCAGTTTATTTCTGAAGCCCTTCAGGGAGAGCTTAATGCCAATTATGAGCAATGGGTGAAACTTGCAGAACCTGCCCTCTTTTTGCTGATTGGTATGGTGGTGTTGTGGATTGTTTTTTCAGCGTATCTGCCGATGCTTTCCATGTTTCAGTGGGATAGCTGGAATTTACCTTGATCATCGTTCTTTTCTTTGGATTTTACTCAAGTTGCAGTACAATGATGTTTATCTGGGTGAATGAGTAAGTTTGTATCAAAAAAGGAGGATTTAGCATGAAAATGAGGAAAGTGTTTTCTTTAGTCTTGGTTTTTATTGTATTTCCCCTGGTGCTCAGTTTAAGCGCTTGCTATTCACAAAAACAGGTTGAAACCAAGCCCATTGAGCAAGTAAACGATTCTTCGCTGATTAACGATCAAAAGGTTTTGTATTTTTCAGGAGTCACTTCTCAAAAGCTTCTCATGGATGATGCTTTTTACGTACTAAACATTCTGATGCAGGATCCCAAGCCTCAGGATACCAGCTGGACTTTTCAGCTTAATGTTCAACTTACCCGCATTCAACGAATGCTGAATGATGAGTTTGGAAAGATTTGCCCTGTAGAATACAAAGAAGCCAACATGCATTATTTAAAAGCTCTGGAAAGTTTCCGTTTTGTGCTTGAAAACTACCCGAAAGCGCTTGAAAACCTTGACACCAGTCTTATGGAAGCCTGTAGTCAAGAGCTGAAACTTGGTTCCGAATTGTTGGAAACAAGTGTGGAAGAGCTTAAGAAATAAACTGGGCTTGATCCTGGCTGGAAAGTTTTTTTTGGAGCTTTTCAATGACATGATCAGCTTTCTGGCGAACTTCCAACTGCGAATCTGCTTTTAAGTTTTTGATATCATCAATACAAGCAGGGTCTCCAATCATGCACAGGATATCCAGAGCGTGTATTTTACGGGGGACCCTGTCGCCTTTCAACTCGCGCAGAAGCAGCTCTGTGACGGCTGGGTTGTTCATGTCGTGAAGGCTAAGAGATACATAATTGCGTACCCATTCATTTTCGTCTCCCAAAGCATCGATGAGGGGATCAATAGCGGAAGGATCTTTGATAGCACCCAATTCAAGGGTGGCGCGAAGATCTTTGTGGCGAATTCGATTTAATAAGGTGTTTATCTTTTTTTTCATCACACTCTCCAATGATCATAATTTAAGAGTGACTCAAGCTTTTGTCAAGCAAATCATAAACTTAAATCAGTAAACGTTCGATAAGTATTTTTATTGCAATACCCAGGATAGCTATTCCACCCCAAATGCCTGGTCTGCGAATTTGGTATTTTTGTGAGGATCTTCCCAACCAGACACCCACCAGAGTCATTAGGCTCGCAGTGATGCCTATGATGAGGGAGGGTATCCAAATACTGCGTTGTAGGATTGCATAAGAAAAGCCCACTGCCCATGCATCAAGACTGGTTGCAACGGAAACTCCAATTAAAGCCCAGCCGCGAGAGAGATCGGTGGTGGAGCCTTGTTCGGGGTTTTTGATAGCTTCTACAATCATGTGGATTCCTATGATTGCAAGTATCCCCGTGACAATCCATACATCTGCCTGCTTCAACCAGGGAGCTATGGCTTGACCCAGGAGAAAACCAAGCAAGGGCATAAAAAACTGGAAACTCCCAAAAGCTATGGAAAGCCTTTTCATGGCGTTCCTGTCGCAAGCTTTATCACACAAGCCATGTGCAAAAGCTATGGAAAAAGCATCCAAACCCAAACTGACCGCTATCACCAATAATTCTATCATGCAACACCCTATTCTTATTTCAAATAGAACCAGTATAATCAAATTATATATGAAAAAAAAAGGTGAAACATGAAAGAAAAACTATCTCCCGAGGATATTTGCACGCATACTGGTGAAGATTATACAAATTATCATGGTGCCATGATCCCTCCGATTTTTCAAAACTCCTTATTTGTTCAAAGCAAAGATCATCCTTTTGATCCAGAGAACTTTGTATATACTCGAATGAGTAATCCCACGCTTCAGGTAGCTGAAAAAAAGCTTGCAGAGCTCGAATGTGCCGAAGCTGCCCTGGTTTTTAGTTCTGGTATGGCAGCTATCAGCTCCGGGATTCTTTCAATAGTAAAAGCTGGAGACCATATCTTAGCTGTAGAAAATGTGTATGGACCTACGCGAGAGTTTCTGGAGCAATATCTCAGCAAATTCAACATCTCAGTCAGCTTTGTAAAAGGAGTTTGCCCCAAGGAGTTTGAAAATGCTATTCAACAAAATACCCAATTGATATATCTTGAAAGTCCTACGAGTTTCACGATGCATCTGCAGGATTTGGCTGAAATAGCAAATATTGCCAGAAAAAATCAAGTTTTTACGATGATAGACAACACCTGGGCTACTCCTTTGTATCAAAATCCTATCATGCTTGGGATTGATCTGGTAGCGCATACTGCCTCTAAATACCTGGGTGGGCATAGCGATATTGTTGCTGGAGTTCTGGCCGGGACAAAAAAACACCTGGACACAATCCAGATGAAAGAAAGAGCTCTGTTTGGTGCCGTGATGGATCCACATCAAGCTTGGTTGCTAATTCGAGGCTTGAGGACGCTTCCAGTGCGTTTGCAACAACATCAGCAAAATGCCCTTAAGATTGCCAAATTTCTCGAACTGCATCCTGCGGTTGATCATGTTCTTTATCCTGGGCTTGCTTCCCATCCTCAATATGAGCTTGCAAAACGACAGATGTCTGGTTGCAGTGGTTTGATGAGCTTTGTCTTGAAAGGAGATGCTCAAACCGTTGAAACCTTCATTCAACAGCTTCAGGTGTTTCAATTGGCTTGTAGCTGGGGAGGTTTTGAAAGCCTTGTAATTCCCATTGGAAAGGGCATGGATATAGATATGCGCGAAAAATTGGGCATCCATCCCGAGCTTATCCGGATTCATGTGGGTTTGGAAAATATTGATACTTTAGTTAGCGATTTGAAACAAGCACTGAATAAGTGTATGGAATAAACCAATTTATGGTAAAATAGGAGCACATAAAGCAAAAGGGGTCTCAAATGAAGCGAATAAGAGAAGAGAAGGGGCAAACGCAATTAGAGTACATCTTGCTTATTTCGGTTGTGATTGTCATTCTGAGCTTGGGAATACCCCCAATGAGAGAAGCAGTTGCCAATGTTATCACTCGAGCGATTCAAGCCTTCAGCCGAAACGACGAAGTGTCTGAGCCTCCTGCAGGAAACGATGTTTTTAGATTTGATTATAAGCAAAGTCTTCTTTAAAAGATAAAAAAAAGGGGGGAGCTGTGCTTTATTCAAGCTCCCCCCTTTTTTTTACTAAATTAATACCTTAAAATAGCAGCGGCATTGGTCTTATCGGGCATAAACTCAGGTTTGACTGAAAAAACAGTCCCTTTGTTGACCAGAGTCTGGATGCTGGCATAACTAAGAAGGTCTTCATCCCCAGTCTCAAATTTCTCGTGGAGGGTGACTTTTTCTATATTTTCGTCAATAGCCCCCCAGCATTCAATCTCTCTTGCCACAAAAAGGGTATCGATTTGCCCATTTTTGGCTGCGAGTACTATTTCTTCAAGCTGGGAAGAGGTTTTGCCAGTACCGTTCAACTGGTGATATCGCTCTTCGGCTTCAGTTCGTTCTTTTTTAAAATAGGGCCTGATTAATGGAAAACCCTTTTCGAGCAAAACTCGGGCATCAAGATTGTCTGGATTGCCAGGGATGTGATCTTCAAAAAGCAGGGGGTACGAATTGATTTCCTTGTAAAGAGAAAAGTTGGTGTCCACGGTGGCAAGAATCAATGGGTCATGGGTGTCTTTCAAAACTTTGCTGACTTGATGATCGACTGCGCGGAAAAACTTTTTTAAGTTTTCTTTTTCTTGATCGCTGACATCGCCTCCCCCATGCATAACTGCGGTTTGATCTCCTTTTCCACCTGTGCCAACATAGTGGTGAAATTGGTGAGATTCTGAATCTTTATCCCCAAGGATATCAGCCATGCTTTGAGGCATGTTTTCCACTTCAAGCAGTTCAACTTCGTCGCGATTGCATTGGAAGAGACGCACCTGCTCGGGACTGAGCGCAAGAATGTAGAAGAATTCTTCCCGACTTAGAAGGGGCAACATGGGCTTGAGATGGAAGCGATGAGTTACTATCGCCATTTCTCGAAAAGCATGAGTGGTTCGATAATAGTTCATCCCTTCGGGTCCAATAAAAACCGCAAAACCTTTTCGTTGGTGTTTCCAAAAAAAATGATTGGAAAGGAGCTGATAGGCAGGATCCAAAATCGATTTGACTTCGGGGCTACGTACTCCTTCGAGTATGAGCTCCTCCTCTGCGCGACGAACAAGATTTTTGAAACGAATCGGATCTTGCTCTGTTTCAGCACCAACTGCATGCGTAGGCATAAAGATTGAAACATGATAAGCTCCTGAAGAACGTGACAAGACTTGCAAATCTTCTCTAGAAAATAATCGCACAAGTCCACCTCCTTAAGTTTATGTACAAAGCTTTATGATGTCGCCTTGCCTGCATCTATTATTATATGTTAAATTGGTAAACTCTCCAGGTAAAAGTGACATCAGACATACGTTTCATTGGATTAATCATTTCAAGGTTGATATCTGCAATCTGCGATCCTGAGCCTGCAAGCAAGCCATAAATCTTGGCTAATTCGTAAGATTCAAGGTACAACAAGGCATCCAGTCCATTTTTTTTTGCAAGAGATCCTAGAATAAATATTCGTGCGTGCTTGAATACTTTGAGTTTAAGGCGCTTTTTGAGGTGACGAAAGATCATCAGATCTCGCCACAGCCATTTCCAAAAAGGGATTCGGGCAAAAGATCTCATCCAGTGTTTATGTTCTTGATCCCATGCATCGATGACTTCGTTCAGATCTGGAATCATCACCGAACAAGCCACTATTTCCTTTTGGGGAGAAAGATTTTTTTCTGCAAGCAAGACCCATTCATACAATGCCATCATTTTTAGACCCTGGGCAATATAGTTAAATTCTGCATCATCGAAATACTCAAACTGGGGGTGGCGATCGGTGTCCCAGGCTTGATTGTATAAGCGTTTTATTGCCGCAACATCCTGCTTAAACTTACTTCGACTGAGACTGCGAATTTGTATGCCCTGAGCTGATATCTTCTGTCTTAGCGATTTGCCCTTACTGCCCAGCGAATTGATACGATCTATAAAAGTCTTCATTGTAGTAGTTTTAACTAAAAAAGCATACCAGTCATTTTCTTTTTGAGCAAAGGACTCAAAGTACTCTTGATAATAGGGGGGGTGGTAGGGTTCCATAAACATGGGATGATGCTGGAATCCATCGATTAAAAGCCCAATTTCTCCATTGGCATTAAACCTGGCAGGTCCAATGATTTTTGTTGCGCCCTGTTCCTTGAGAGTTTTAATGGCTTCCTTGAGGAGAGTTTCTGCTACTTTGTGGCACTCAATGCATTCAAAAAGACCAATCCAGCCAATTGGGTCTTGAACTCCGTTTTCATGATAGTTTTTGTCAATATATACTGCGATTCTGCCAGCAAGCTTTCCATTTTTCCATGCTAGAAAGTATTGCAGATAGCTCAGATGTCGAAAAAAGGGATGGGAGCCAGGGAAAAACTTTTTAAAACCAGAGGGATCAGGGTTTAAGTCTGACCATTCTTGCAAATACAAGGGAAATACTTTTTTTGAGCAGGAATCAAAATAAGCTGGAATCTTCCAGGGAACTTGCACAAAGTGATGCAAATCCCTTGGATGAATCCTGTATCCACCCGTCGATACCGGATTTTTCACCAAAGCCCTAAGCTTAATTTCACCCATTGCTAAATTGTAACCCAATTTCCTCTCCTTACAAACCACCCAAAATCGGGGACGGTTCTTTTTTGTTAGAAAGACTTTTTTGACATTTATCTATATCTCAACCATTATTGTTTCCCAGGTGTTGTGTGTAATGCCTTTTAAGATGATTTTTTTGTTCAACGTGTTTGATGATTAATCAAAGCTTCATTGTTTTACCCTGATTAAATACTGCTATTGAAAATCAAAATGTCGCAAGTGCATCGTCCCCATAGTATCTGCGACATATTGACCTGGGGAGGTTTAGGAATACTATTATAATGGAGGTAATATATGAGCAATATTCACCGTATTAGGTGGATTGACCAGCAGATTAGAAATAGAGCTTATCCCAATTGCAAAACGATAGCAGAGCAGTTTGAAATTTCGATTCGTCAAGCTTCTCGAGACATTGAATACCTCCGATATTCCCTGGATGCCCCTCTGGAATACTGTCATGAACACCAGGGATATTGTTATCAGGAGGATGCGTTTGCGCTTCCCTCCCTCTTTATCACCAAGGAAGACCGCAAAGTCCTTTCCTATTTGGCTGGACAATACCGCATGAACTCATCAGATCAAGCACTTCGCCTGGCTGAGTTGCTTCAAAAGATATCGGGTGAACTGGAGGGAGAAGCTGCTCTCTCGTGGCCAGTTCCAGAGTTGCCCTTACACCCCTCGCTGGTAAAAAAGTATCACCTCCTGGATCGCGCGATGAAGGAAAAAACAAAAGTGCATATGAAATATTTCAGCAATAGCAACGATATTACCACGCGTACTATTCATCCCTATCAATGGCTCCAATCATTCGGAAATTTGTATTTGATAGCTTTCTGCGAAAAACGGAAGGATACTCGTATGTTTAGGTTGGATCGTATCCGCAAGCTTCAAGCTTTAAGCGAAACCTATGTAGTCGCCTCGGATTTTAACAGCAAGCGATTCAGAGACATCTCTTCCAGAAGGCTTTGTCAACCCTATCAAGCAATAATTCAATGGGATCGAGCCATAGTCCTTCCAATGAGCTCTGCATTCCAGTCCAAAACCCTACCAAATCATACCCATGAGGTTCAATTTGAAAGCTCAAAACAGCTTTTTTCAAGTCTTCTCTCTCTTGCTGAACCTTTTAAGATTATCTCTCCACCCTGGCTCAAGGACCAATACGACAGATTTTTAAGACTTTTTTCTGAAAAAAATGCCTAAATGGCTAATCTTTCTCATTGGAGGTAAATCATGAGCAAGCCATGTATTTCTGATCTTCATATCACCCCTTCCTGGTGCTCCTATGCCGGATCTATGCACGGAATTCTGCAATCTGCTGGATGGTGGAAAGAGGAATTCTGGAAATTCTACGGGCTTTCAGGAATAGCATGGCATTTTATTGTGCATGAAACCTGCTGTCCAAGCTCTATCACGGTGTACCATTGGACCAACGAGCACTATTATGCCATGGATCGACTAGGCATTTTTACCTCCTCCGATGAGATGTTTTTCAGCCCTTCACTCAACACATTCAAGCACTTGCAAAAAGTGTGTGAAACAAAGATAAAAAATTGCATAGATAAAGGCAAAGGAGTTTTAATCTGGGCACCAAGCCCTTGTTTGGAATTTGGCATCATCAAAGGATATGACGATACTCAGGGAATTTTCATCACTGAAGCGATCAATGATAAGCACCCCGATCCTTTGTTATACGAAAACCTGGGTCTTGGTGAGGTGCCAATTTTGTATTGTCAGTATCCCTTGAGTCAGGTAAATATCCCTCTGGAAAAAGCCATCGCTTCCAGTTTGCGTTACGGGCTTTCAGAATGGAAAAAAGACAGCCATATTCACCCTCAGTATGCTTGCGGAAAAAAAGCTTATGATTTGTGGATTCAGGCAATGGATCACCCCAAGCTGAATGGGTTTGGACTGGCTTATCTTCTGGCAGTCTATCATGAAGCCCGTCAAACACTTCATCATTTCCTTGAGTGGTTGAACGTGGAAAGTAATGAATTTCCTGGAGTGGAGGAAGCAGTCCTGTTATACCAGCAGGTAACAGACTATTTCGAACAGATGTGTCAAATCTGGCCCTTTATGCCCAAAGAGCAAGAACGAGAAGCACCAAAACAGGAACTGCGCCAGGAATTAAAAAACTTACTCCAAAAAGCTAAAGAGCGAGAAACTGTAGCAATGAAAGCTATTGAAAAAGCCCTTCATCTTCATTAGTCTAAGAATCGGAGTAAAATGTTAGTTGATATGAGAAAGGAGCGATGTGTATGAAAAAAGCCAGAGTAAAAAAAGCTAGGCGAGTGCCTTGGACAGGATTGATTGTTATGTTGATTTCTACCGTTTTGCTGACCTGCACCTGGTCTTGCAGATCTCCACGCCCTTCCTCTACTTCCATCAAACCAAGCCAGGCAGTCTCTCTCATTGAGCTTAGCGGAGTCATCAGCAATGAAGCTCCTGGAGGGTTTGGATCGAGCGCAAGCATTAGCCCCCGAGCTGTCAAAGAGCTTTTAGATAAAGCTGAAAAAGATCCCTCCTCACTTTTGGTGCTTTCTATCAGCAGTCCTGGTGGTTCGGTTGCTCCTACCCAGGAAATATATGAACATTTGCTGCATTTCAAGCAGAAAAGTGGAAAGAAGATATATTTCTGGATGAGAGATGTAGCAGCTTCCGGAGGATACTATATTGCCTGCCCCGCGGATAAGATTTATGCGATGCCTACCACCATCACCGGAAGTATCGGGGTTATACTTCAATTGATTAATTATGAAGAGCTGATGGCTAAAATTGGAATCAAGGAACAAAATCTAACAAGCGGAAAATTCAAAGATATGGGCTCTCCAGGTAAACCCTTGAGTGCTGAAGTTCAAGCTATGCTTCAAACCCTTGTGGATGAACAATTCGATCTCTTCTTCCAAACAGTTTTAAAACATCGCAATATCCCCGAAGAAAAACTTCGGGAGCTTGCCCAGGGGCAAATTTTTACTGGCTCACAAGCCCAGAAAAATGGCTTGATCGATGGAGTTATGAGCTGGTATGAGTTTGAATCCCAGATAAAAACAGATATGAATTGGACCGAGGAGTTTCAATGGATCCGACATAAACAAAAAACCAGCTTTTGGTCCTGGCTGGAAAGCAGGATACCATTCTCAGATTTCAATCTATGGCAAAGCATTCAGAACCGACCCACCTTTGAACTACAATTCCGATGGAAACCATAAACAAGAGCACGGAAGTGAAATGGACTTTTAAAGTCCTGGGTATGACTTGCATATCCTGTGCAAATCGAGTCGAAAAAGTATTAAGCAAAGTGCCTGGTGTGAATTTTGCTACCATCAACCTTGCCACCGAAACAGGCTTTGTGCTGAGCACTCAGGATACAAGCTGGGAGCAATTGCGAAAGGCTGTCCAAAAATCGGGCTATGATATCACCCAGGAAATCGATCGTGAAAGCGATAAGAAACGGTGGAGGCAAAATCGGTTTAATCTTATTATCGCACTGCTCTTTACTGTTCCTTTGACGGTGTGGATGATCATTCATATGACCAGCTCTCACCACGGTTCTTCGATGGCTTATCTTAACTTTGAGCTCCTGGCTTCTACCATCGTGATTTTTTTTGCAGGGCGCAAAACTCTCAAAGGAGCCTGGATTGCTCTCAGTCATGGACACACCAATATGGATACCCTCATTTCCCTTGGCTCTCTAACTTCCTGGCTTACTGCGATCTTGTATTTTGCTAACCATTGGGGGCTCATTGTGATCGATATCCTTTCTTTTGGAGCTATTGGAGCGATGATCATGGCTCTTCATCTCAGTGGAAGGTCGATTGAATCCTGGCTTAGAGATCGAGCAGCCCGAGAAATCAAGGTTTTACTCCAGATCAAATCCAGTTCCGCCCGGTGGGTATCCCCTGAGGGTGATTTGATGCTACCAATTGAGGCCATCAAGGAAGGCTGGTTGCTAAAGGTTCTTCCTGGAGAGCGCATAGCTCTGGACGGACTGGTTAAGGAAGGTCATAGCTCGGTGGATGAATCCATGATTAACGGAGAACCCATTCCCAACGAAAAGCATCCAGGAGACCATCTTACTGGAGCATCCATCAATTTAACAGGTGTTTTGACTTTCGAAGTTACGCGAACAGGCGAAAACACCTTTTTAGCTCAAATGATTAAGCTCATTCAAGAAGCCCAGGGCACTAAAGTTCCCATTCAGGCACTTGCAGACAAGCTAACCACTTGGTTCGTCCCTGTTGTTTTACTGCTTGCTCTAGTGAGTGGTGCATTCTGGTGGATTAGTTTCGATAGAATGCAGGCTTTTTACCTTGGATCTCGTTCAATCTTACCCTGGATTCTCAAAACCGATGACGCTTTTTCTTTTGCGCTTTTTTCCTTTGTAGCTACCCTCGTGATAGCCTGCCCTTGTGCTCTTGGCCTTGCTACTCCCATGGCTTTGATCAGTGGAACGGGCTTGTCGGCCAAAAAAGGTATTATGATTCGCAACGGCGAAGCTATCCAAACTTCCACTCAAATGGAAGTTATTTTGCTGGATAAAACAGGCACCCTAACCCTTGGTGAGCCTCGAGTAGTCAAAATCTCTCTTCCTGAAAGCGAAATTCCAGTAGTCGCATCGATCGAACGCCAATCTCATCATCCGCTTGCAAGAGCAGTCAGCCAAATTGCTTCAGATCAACTCGAATTGAAAGAGGTAAAAGAAATCGCTGGGTCTGGGATAAGTGGATCCTATCAAAACGACCAGTACTTTGTTGGAAAAGCAAGGGACCCAAAAGTGTATGAAAACTATTACAAACAAGGTCAATCGGTGGTGGAATGCCTGAAAAATGATCAACTAACAGGATACCTGGTGCTCGAAGACCCCATACGCGAGGATGCATTCGCTATTATTTCCTGGATGAAACAACACAAAATGCTTCCCGTGATGGTTAGCGGAGATCATCAAGCCACTGCAGAGCTTGTGGCTTCCAAAACAGGAATCGATGAAGTATATGCTCAGGTCTTACCCTCTGATAAATTGGATATTGTTAGAAAATATCAGGCAAAAGGCATGAAAGTCATGATGGTGGGCGATGGGATGAATGATGCTGCTGCTTTAAAGGGTGCAGATATTGGCGTAGCAGTGGGATCAGGAACGGACCTTGCCATTGATAATGCCGACATTATCCTCCTGAAGGAAGGAATTTCAGGAATTCGAGACATGATGATCATTTCCCTGAGCACTTTTTCAGTGATTCGTCAAAACCTTTTTTGGGCCTTTTTATACAATCTCATAGCTATTCCAGCCGCAATGATGGGATGGTTACATCCTGCCATCGCCGAAACAGCCATGGCTCTTAGCTCTATTACTGTTATTTTAAATTCTCTGCGTATTCCATCAATTAGCAAAAGGAGACAGAACCCATGAAAACTTATCAGCTTTCGGTTCCCGATATGCATTGCATGCATTGTGTAAAAACCATTACCAAACTGCTCGAAACAGCACATGTGAAGGATTTTACTATTTCACTTGAAAACAAACAAATCATCCTCAGCACTGATAAGATTGAGGAAATAATTCAAAGCTTGAGTGAAGCAGGATACGAGAGCACGATTGAAACCCGGTAAAATCTGGGCGAGTCTGGCAATTCTTCTTGCAGTAACTCTTTGGGGTTTATCCTTTGTGAGCATGAAGATTGTGATAAACTCGGGTTTGCCCCCCTACACGATGATTACTCTACGCTATTTTATCGTAGTCATGGTTTTGGCTTTTATCTTTGTTTCGAAATCTCAGTATAAAAGCACCAAACCCTCTCGAAAAGATCGTAGCCTGTTTCTTTGGAGCGGAGCTATCGGTATTACTGCCTACTTCCTGTTTGAAGCCAAGGGTATTTCTCTCACTACTGCTTCCAGTGCTTCCATTATCATTGCCATGGTGCCTGTCTTTTCTTTTCTTGCAGATAAGATTTTTTTCCATCAACGAAGTAATTTTATCCAAATTCTTGGCATCATTCTATCGATTATTGGAGTATATGCCATATTTTCAGTATCTCTTGAACCATTCCACACTGCCAGCCATCCTTTATTAGGCAATATTCTCATGTTGGGAGCTTGTTTTTGCTGGGTAGGCTATTCGGTCTTGAGCAAAGCCCTTCATCAACGTTTTTCCAGTTTCTATATCACCACAATGCAGGGTTTTTATGGATTTTTGTTTCTTATTCCCTTTGCTTTGTTGGAGTTTCCAGCCTGGGTGCCGGTGTCTGGTATGGCTTGGCTTCATCTTTTTTTTCTAGCAGTTTTATGCTCTGTTTTAGCTTACTATTTATACAACATAGCTTTGAAAGCCTTGGGCATCACCGTGGTTTCGGTCTATGTCAATCTGATTCCTGTGGTGGGAGTTCTTGGAAGTGTGCTTATACTGCGCGAGCCTGTTTATCCTGCCCAATGGCTGGGAGGATCCTTGATAGTTATCTCTTTGTTTATGGTTCATCACACCTCAAACGAGGTCAGCACCCTTCATGAGCACCCCTAAGAAACCAAAATCACAAGGGATCGCTCTTTGGATTGCCTTATCCATCCTTTCCTGGTCTTCGGTGGCTTCAGCATGCAAATGGACTCTGGAGTATATCGATAGCTCGTGGACCTTGTTTTTTTCCTCTCTGACCTCTGCTGTTGTGCTCTTTATCTTGTTGCTTTTTCATCCCTCCTGCTCTGTTAATCAAAAACTAAAATGGAAGTATCTCTTGATGGGCTTTCTAAACCCCTTTCTCTACTATTTTATTCTCTTTGAAGCCTATCGAATGTCTCCTGCTCAGGAAGCCTTAGTGCTCAATTATACCTGGGCTATTTTGTTAGCGCTTCTATCCGCGATATATTTTCGAAAGGCTCTGAAATGGAAATCATTATTGGGTATGCTGATCAGTTTTTTGGGGGTATATGTGGTGGTATCCAAAGGAAGCATTTTTTTACCACAGTGGTCTCTTGGTAATGGTCTAGCTCTTGTCAGCGCAGTAGTTTGGGCAGTCTATTGGGTGCTCAACATGAAGGAAGAAGGCTCTCCCCTTCCCGCTTTGTTTGTCCAGTTTTCAAGCGCTAGTCTTCTGGTATTGCTTTTCAACCTTGCGGTTTTTCCCATTCCAAGGACTTTTAGCTTGTGGGGTATCGCAGGAAGTATATATTTGGGTATTTTTGAGATGAGCCTTCCATTTTTTTGGTGGTTATTGGCTTTGAAACGATCTGAGCAAACTTCTCAAACTATCCATTGGGTATATCTCTCCCCTATTCTCTCTATGGTTTGGATAGCCATTCTTTTAAAAGAAGAAATCAGACTTTATTCTATTCTGGGTTTGATCCTCGTTTTGATGGGTATTTTGCTGGGAAAAGGGATCAATCCAAATCTAGATAAGAGGAACCGAGAAATTCCTGCAGGATAGGATAGCTGTTTTTTAGGCGTTCTTTATATTTTGGTTCTTCCCATTTCTTCCATAGATAGGGTATTTGCATTTCGCGAGATCGAGGCATAAAGCTCATCACTTCCTGTTTGCCTGGATCAAGTAGCAGGGCGGTCAGCAAGACTCCATCCGTCAGAGCTGTGCGGTATTCGTCGCGAAGAAGGTACCAGTTCATTACTCGAGGGTCATCCAAAACACGATAAGTGGATGGGTCAGTAAAGTTGAGACGCCCCCAGGGTAAACGTATTCGCAAAGTTTTTTGATTGTTGGTCCAGTGATAGTGATATAGGCTTTCTTCAAAACTGCCCTCATATAATAGGCTGGCATTTTCTCTGATTTCGGGGATAAAACTTCCATCTTTTCGATTTCTGGCTTTATTGATGATGGGATGTAGTTTTTCAAAAATACCCGTTTCACTCGTTTTGCTTTGAAACTTCATATATCCCGTATTGTAGGGAGGGATCACCAGCAAATTAGCCTCTCCTTGTTTGAAGCTGAGTTTGAACTCCATACCTGAAGGTGCCTTGAAAGGTAGCTGGGGAAGGTATTTAAATTCTCCACGATCACGATGATAGGTATCAATACCAACAATTAGCTCTTGCTGACTTAAGTTGGGAGGAGTCTTAAAGTCTAAGTCGATATACAAGTAGGAAGCATCCGATTTAAGGCTCATTTTTTCAATCTGCTCGTCTTGTTCGATGATCAAATCTGCCTCTTTGGGCTCTACTGATTCATTGGCAAGAATACCATAGTTTTGTTCTGGGCAGATGGCATTGTGCCAAAAGACATGGCGTTCAAAGGGAATCATAAAAGGTTCGGTGCTCCAGGTTTTTTTGGCCCATTCATCCATCCACTCAAAGATAGCTCCCCCGATGTAACCCAGATCGTGAATACTCTTAAACATACGCACGATGCCCTTTCCCTGCTCTGCTTCGGTTTGTGCTCCATGATGGTAGCCATCAGGGTTGTCGTGAGCATTGCCCATACCAGTTGCCAAGCCAAATTCAGCCACAAAAGCGGGATATTTTTTGTGTTGTTCGATAAAAGCTTTGAGATAGCCTCCGTAAAGGAAGCGACCTTCCTGGTCTTGATAGTTGTAAAAAGCCAACTCATTGTTCATAAAATCGGGAAAGTTGGGATAGATATGGTAGGAACCAAAGAATCCACCTTTGATAGCAGCAGTAGTGTCAATATGGTTGATGTCAACGCTCATCCAGTCATTCCATTCCTTGGTTTTGTCTCCGAACTCGTTCCATTCCGAGTCATGTACCAAAGGATCGAGTGTAGGCCAACTCACAAAGGATACTGGGCGCTCCCACTTATATTTTGTAACCTCATAGGCAATGGTTTGATCGCAGGACCAAGCCAACCATGCTTCGGTAGGAGAGCCCTTGGTGCATTGCAGGTATTTACCTTCGTAGGTCCAGCCAGGATTTTTGCGATTGGTGGCATCCACTTCCTGGGGTTCAAATTCTCGACCAACCAAATAGGCAAGCGTATAAGGCGAACAATCAGCCACATATCTTCCCCAGGCTCGTCCTTTACGTTGTGGAATATCTGCCTTTCCATGGATGGCATCCACCCCATATCTAATTTCTTTTAAAAAATCATCCATATAGGCTTGATCAATATAATCGTCATTTTTCGGATGTTCTTCCGGCCAAATGCCTTGAAGAAGATAGACTCTTTTGTCGGGATGATGCACGTTGTAAAGGTACAAAGCGCGATAAAAGGAAGGATCCATAAGGGTATAGACTCGAACCGCATTGATATTCATATCAGCAATCATCTTAAACCAGCGCTCATAGGTAAACTCGTCGGAAGGAAATTCGGTAGACCATTTGCCGGGTTCTGCCATACCCATATTCACCGATTTTATAAAGAGAGGTTTCCACTCATTTTGATGATAATGATAGATCGTTTTTTTGTCGGCTTTGCTAATGAGGCTTATTCCCTGGTCGACAAAGGATGCAGTCTGACGAGCAATGGCTTTTCGTTTTTCCACTCCAGGGTCATTTCGCAGGTCGCTGAGAATTTTCTTCATAAAAG
>DAOSES010000025.1:0-24617 GCA_035363255.1 Caldisericia bacterium
GATTGATCTTCAACATATTCTGGGAAGGCTACCCACATGAAACAGCGAGGAACCAAAGACTTTGAAAGCTGTGTTGACACTCCTTGGAAAGATAGGAGTATATTGAGGCATGCTCAAGTATGTTTTTGTTAGAGTTCAAGAGGGTTTGCATGAGTTGATTGTGGAAAAGAAATATACCATGTGTGTCAAGAATATAGCATGCTATGGGCGCATCTTCAAAAAAAACCATAGCTCGCTTGGCTTTATCGGTGGTTTCGTTGGACATATTTTTCTTTATACTCAACTTTAGTGCCCTCCATTAACGAACGATGATTATTATATTTAAATGGATGAAAAAGTCTAAAATTATTTTTTACATGACAAATTAGATTATTAAGGCATAATAAGTTAATAATAATATACCACATATGGAGGTAAAAGCTCATGAAAGCAATAGTTCTTGCCGCGGGATATGCTACTCGTTTGTATCCTTTAACCCTTAATAAAGCAAAAGCTCTTCTACCCTTGGCAGGTAAACCCATTTTAAACTACCTTATGGATGAGTTAGATAAACTTCCCTTGCTGGATGAAGTCTTCATAGTAAGCAATGATCGCTTTGCTCAGGATTTTGATGCATGGAAGAAAGCTCAAAACTATCGAGTCCGGATCACTGTTGTAAATGATGGCACAAAGAGTGACGAAACCAAACTTGGAGCTATAGGCGATATGGAACTGGTCATAAGAAAGTATTTATTGAATGAAGATCTGCTGGTTATTGCGGGAGACACCTACTTCACTTTCAAGCTCATCGATTTTTACCACTTCTTTGAACGTTGCCAAAGAGATTGCCTTCTGGTAAAGGAAATCAACGATAATAAGCAATTACAGCGGATGGGAGTGGTTGAAATTGATTCCAGAAATCAAATCATTGGTTTTGAAGAAAAACCTCAGGTACCTAAATCCAATAAAGCTTCCTTTGCTGGATACATCTACCTCCAATCCACTCTTCCCTTAATAAAAAACTATCTCTCCAAAGGTCTTAATCCAGATGCACCAGGAAATTTTCCAGCCTGGTTGTATAAGATTAAAGAAGTCTATGCATATTCCTTTAATGGGGACTGCTTCGACATTGGAACTCCCGAATCTTATCAGGAAGTTGATGCTATTGTTAAAAAAAACTTTGCTTGAAAGTAACTAAAGTATGCCAAGCTTGGTATAAGTACAAAGAAAGAGGAGGAATGTATGAAAAAGAAAAGCTTAGCTTTGATACTCGTTTTTTGTATCTTGTTCTTTGTGTTTATCACCTCGCCCGACACAAAAGCTTATACCCCCTCTCAGCGCTACCTTCAGCCAGTTTTTGAAAAAGTAAAAATCGAAAAGAATTTAATTTATCGAGAAGTAGAAGACCGAAAAGGTAATCAGCTCTCATTGAAAATGGATATCTATCAACCCAGCGAAGACTCATTGGAAAAACGTCCCCTCCTCGTACTCATTCATGGGGGTGGATTTCGGGCTGGTTCCAAGGAAGCCATGAAATCCCGTTGTGAAGCCTTTGCCCGTTTTGGCTATGTGACTGTTTCCATCAATTATCGCTTGAGTGCCAATCACGTCAAAGTATTTGAAGATGCCATCAAAGATGCTGTGAGTGATGCCCAACATGCCATCGACTATTTACGTATCCATGCAGACAACTATGGGGTGGATACCCAGCAAATTTTCGTGGGTGGCTCTTCCGCAGGAGGCATTACTTCGGTGCATCTTGGTATGGAAGATAGCTCCTGGGACAAATCAGGAATTAAAGGTATCATTGATTTGTGGGGAGCATTTTTTGGCAAGGACGAGGAAATAGATTCCAAAGATCCCGCAGTTTGCATCATTCACGGAGAATTGGATCCCACCGTTCCCATCGAACATAGCATACGATTAAACAAGCTCTTGATAGAGAACAATGTGCCTGTTTGGTTTTATCCCGTTGAAAACGTAAAACATGGAGTCCCTTCCCCCGGTCCCTACCCATTTCACTACCAGGAAGCTTTGTTTTTATATTCCCTCTTGGATTTTTAAAACCTGGATTTGAGAAAAAAATAGCGGTAAAGTGGGGGATCCCCCACTTTACCGCTAAACAAAGGGCTCATTTACGAAACTTTTTCAGCCAAATACTTGAATTCCTGAATGTCTTTTTCGATAAGATCAAAGGTATTCTTCATAAATTCATCCGATCGGATATCCATTCCTATCGAAGAGGTAATTTCTTCGACGCTTCCCCATCCACATCTGCCCAAAAACTGACGATATTTGGGAAGGAAAGCGCTACCTTCTTTTAAGTATTGTTGATAAAGATATAGGCTGATGAGGCAACCCAAAGTGTAGGGGAAGTTGTAGAAATGAAGCTCAGGGATGTAGTAATGGGGTTTGTTGATCCACGCAAAGGGCTGAAGATGTTGGGGATCCAGACCTTCTCCGTAAGCCTCTTTTTGAGCACTACTCATGAGCTCCTTGATCTCTCTGACAGAGATAGTGCCCTCTTTCCTTTTGTCCATAATAGCTTGTTCAAAAACAAAACGACTATAGATATCTACGATGACAGCAGCAACCCGTTGAATTTTCTTGTCGAGGAAAACCAAACGCTGATCTTCTGCCATATTAGTGATCAACCAGTCTTGAAGAAGGTGTTCATTGAAAGTGCTGGCAGATTCAGCTAGGGAAAGGGGAGAATTCAAGTGAAGGATACTATTTTTCATTAACCAGACATTATGGTAGGCATGACCCAATTCATGAGCCAGAGTAATAAGATTTTCCTGGGAGTTGTCGTAATTCAACAAAATACGGCTTTCCTTCAAGGCATATACATTGGCACAGAAAGCCCCCCCTCTTTTTCCCTGTTTGGGTTCAACATCCACCCAATCTTCATTGAAAGCTTTTTCTGCCATGGCTTTCATCTCGGGGTCAAACTTTCCAAACACTTCTAAAATGATGGATTTTGCAACTGGAAAAGGGTAGCTCTGGGTCAATTTGCCCAGGGGAGCATAAAGGTCCCAAACAGGAAGAGCTTTTTCATAACCTAATACTTTAGCTTTGATTTGATAGAAAGGCTGGATGCGGGGTAGTTGTTTTTTTACAGCTTGCATTAATGACATCACTGTCTCATGTTCGATACGATGACGCTGAGAAATGGAAGTCCAGAGGGTGGGATAGCCTCTCCATTCAGTTTCAGTGATCGTTTCGCCCTTGATATGATTCAGACTGGCAGCCACTGACTCTTCAAGAGAAGCATAAATCGTGTTTTCCACATCAAAAGCTTGTTTACGCATTTCAGGGCGTTCATCAAAAGCCAGGTTGCGAATACTCATCAAAGGCATCGTCTTGGCAATGCCATTTTCATCAATGATTTCTCCGCTTGCGAGAGAGGTGAGACTTTGCTGAAGCTTAGCCCAGGCATGGGAACCGGTTTTTTTAAGTTTGCTAATAAGCTCTTCTTCTCTGTCTGAAAGAAGATAACGCCCCTCCTCTTGTTTTTTCTTTAAGTACCATTCATAATTTTTCAACTCCGGGTGATCTTTGACAAAGGCAAGATCAAGATCTTTGATCCAGCGCACAAATTGAGTTTCAGGAACAGTCATGGCTTCCATCTTCTTTTGGAGTTGATCGGTCTTTTTTTGAGATTCTTCGTCCCTGACATTGATCGCTAATTGAAATTGGGAGTAAGAAAAAAGTTGATAGATTAACTGACTTGTTATTTCATTTTGCTTGACGTAATGAAGCAATTCTGCAGAAGCATCTGAGTTTTTATCAAGGTTTTTCGCCCATTGCTGAAAATCAGCTATATCCTTGTCTAGTTGTTTCCAATCCTGCAAATAGCTGGGATCTTCATATGAAGGGTATAATCGAGATACATTCCAGGACATTTTGTTTACTCCTTATGGTTTTCATTTATATCCATCATATCAAACAAAACTAAAAAATGAAGCAATACCTACCCTTCTATTCAATAAGTGAGGTATAATAAGAACAAACGCTTCCTTGATTGGTGTATAGGAGGAAATCATGGGCTATGGGATATTTATTGGGATCTTAGTCGTAATTGCCATTATAGGAACTCCAGTGGCTTTTTTGACTTATTTTTTGAGTCGAAAACACATCGAAAAAAAAGCGATTGCAAAGTCCCTTGAAAACTGGAAAAAAAGCCACCTTATCGATGACGAGACTTATGAAAAACTTAGTGTGAATTTTCCAAAACCAGGAAAGAAGCATCAATGGTCTCTTATGCAAATTACTTACTTTGTCGGAAGCCTGTTTATTGGTATTGGCTTTATCCTCTTTATTGCTTCCAATTGGGAACTCATTGCCTCCTGGGCAAAATTAGCTTTAGTGCTTGTGTTGGCAGGCATAGCCCTGCTTACCGGGGAATACCTACGAAAAAAAAGGAAAGGAGCACTACCCTATCTGGGAGAGGGTTTGATTTTTCTTTCGAGTCTCTTGTGGGGAGCTGGCATCATATTTCTATTCCAATCTGCCCAATGGTCCATCCATTATAATGCGCTGATTCTTGCGATATGGATCCTTTCCATTCTCCCTCTCTACCTCTGGCTCAAATCGGATCCCATAGCTTATCTCTGTATTTTCCTGGGTTTTTTATGGACTATTTTCATGAAAGATCTATACCCTTCCTACACTTTAATGTTTTATTTCTTTCCCCTTGTTTTTTGGTACTTGATAGCAAAAGATCACCTATATAAAGAGGCTTTTTTGTGGCTGAGTGCTTTTTTGATTATTCCCTTTATCCGGTCTTCTGGCGTGGAAATAACCAGCTATTTGGTTGTTTTGTGTTTTTTCTTTGCCATACTTAGCTCGTTTTATCTGATAAAATCCAAAAACCAAAAAAGCTCCATCTACTTTGCTCTTGCTTCGTTGGCTTTTGCTTTTTTCTCGCTTTCCAACTGGAATATTTGGTCCCTGGCTTTTTGGCTGGTTTGGCTCTTCCTCCTGGTTTGGTTTTCCTTTGGCTTGTACCAACGCAAAGAAGTGCTTCCTTTCAATCTGGTGCTGGCCGGAGTTTATATTCGTGTATTTGCTGGGCTTCAAACCACTTTTATGAACCGCCCCTCAGACGTTTGGCATCCTGAGGGTGTGATGTTGGTCTGGCTTCTTTTTTCTTCAGTAGCTTTAGCCTTGTCGGTCTTTCTAAAACGTTTCCCCAGCCTGCAGACATCGCTACGCTGGTTTAGTTACCTTGTGGTGATGTTAAGTCTCTATTTTCTCTCTAGCTATCAATATATTGACTCCCTCCTTCCGTACCAGATCCAGCATTCCCGTCTTCTTTTGACTCATCAAGTTTTTCTCTCGATTTTAATTATTCTCAGCATCGGGATACTGACGCTCTACTTTATGAAATACAAAAGTAAGAAGCTCTTTCCCTATCCTCTACTTTTTTTAACTGCCAACACTCTCATGGCTTGTGGAGTTTTGCTGCTTTTCCCTTTGCTGTCTGCAGATCTTGCCTTGAAAGTTTACTTTTACAACGGAGTGCTCTTACTTCTTATTATCAGTACTTTTTTTTGGGCCAATCAGGAAGAAGATCCTCTGCTTTATTATGCAGGAATGGCTTCGCTTCTTTTGTTCATCATCCTGCGTTATACCGACTTATTTTGGAAACTACTGGATCGATCAGTCTTTTTCATCCTTGGTGGTTTCGTGTTACTCACCGTGGGCATTGTGCTTGAAAAACAAAAAAAGCACATCATAGAAGGGAGTCCTTCGCATGAAAATTCCTAAAACCTTATGGATTCTTTTGCTTTGGTTGTCCATCATCGTGCTCTTCTTTTCCTTTCAAGCCTGGCAGGACAGATCCAGCAGAGATATCTGGGTAAAACCTGTTCCAGTTGATCCTCGGGACCTATTAAGAGGCGAATACATCATCTTGCAATATGATTTTTCCGTTTACTTCGCCAAAAACCTAAAACACAATGAAGTTCAACCAAAAAGAGCGAAAACAGTGTATGCTGTGTTGAGAGAACAAGATTCTCTTTGGATTTTTAACTATTTCACCTTCACTAAACCCTCTTCAGAGGAGGTTTTTTTAAGGGGCATGTTGCGAGATAGCGTAGGGGACACTAACGTGATTGATGGAGCTTTTATAATTTATAATCTGGAGTCCTGGTTTGTACCGGAAGGGCAAGGACCCATACTGGAGCAAAATTTGGGAGGCTCGCTCAAAGCAAAGCTGAGAGTAAACCCCTGGGGATGGGCACGTATCGTCGAAGTTTCGACTGAAGAATTGGGGAGGTAAGAATGTCAAAGATTTCGTATTGTGGATTGGATTGTGAGATTTGTCCAGCTTTTATTGCCACTCGGGATGGCAATGCTGACTTACTGGAAGAAACTGCTCAACGATGGTCTGAGTTATACCATTGCACCATGACTCCCAAAGATGTGCTTTGTGGAGGATGCACTTCAGGCTCAGGCATCGTTAACTGTCATTGGCATGAGTGCGAAATACGCATTTGTGCTGAGGATAAAAAAGTAGAAAATTGTGGAAAATGCGAAAAGTATTCGTGCGAAACAATTCAAGCCTTAACTGACTTGGTTCCGGAAGCAAAAGAAAAGCTGGATCATATTCACTCCGAAAAATGAGGACGGTTGAGCTCCCATAACTCCCACAAATCCGAAGCATAGTCACTTGCTTTTGAAGATATAAAGCCAAGACTGATACTCTTGGCTCTAGCGTTCCATGCGGTTTCAGCATCCACTTCGTGATCGCCAATGTATAGAAGCTTTTGGGGAGATATATTAAGCATCTTGCCAAGCTTTTGAAGAATATCAGGCGCTGGCTTGCCATGCTCAACTTCTTCCGAAGTGATGACCGTATGGATATCATTCTGAATACCAAGGTGTTTCATCATTCGCTCGGTAGCCTTGCGATTGTCCGAAGTGGCAATGCACACTGGAAGCATGGCACTAAAATAGCTAATCAACTCAATGGCTCCAGGATTTACTTTATAAATACGCTCCAAATCCAGGTTTTGATTGGTGGAGTCAATAATATCTCGCGCTTTGCTTCGACATTCATGCCATGGAAGTCCATGAGAAAGCCAAAGAGCGGAAGCTGTTAAGACTACAGCCTCCCCAGCATAATAGGTCAGCAGAGGCGCATCTCTTCGCCCACTGCTGACCCCAAACAAACGGTCTGCTTGAGCCTCAATATCATAGCCCATAGCTCGTGCTGTTTGAACATATTCATAAAAAATGTACTTCCAGCTATCAATGTTTCCTATCAGGGTTCCATCTTTATCAAATACCAGAGCAGAGATGTCAAATGAGCTACGCTTGGAGTAAAAAATCATTCCGATACTTTAACGAATTTTCCTGCACTCAAAGTAATAGCGCTTCTCTTCCGCTTCACCCATGGAGAATGTTTTACGGGGTAGAGCTCCGTCCACCGAAACCGTGGTGAACAAATCTGCTTTGTCCATCGAAGCCAAGAGAAAGCCCATTCGATCATCGGAATCAGATATTTTACGAAGACTTTTCTCTCCGTGGATGTAGTCAATTTTGCTTTCGGGATGCTTGTTGAGGTATTCATCTAAAAGAGCCTGCAAAACACCCACGCATAAATGGCTGGGGTAGTCTTTAAGACGAAGAGTCTCGCTTTTAGATCCCTGAACCATCTGAACTTCCTTGCCATTTCCGGATAAAAACTCTTTCAAATCAGCAGGATCTACATCAAACATGACGCGATGAATGGGCTCAAAAAGCAAACCTTGATCGTGAACATTATTGAGCTCAACCAAGGCATATCGAGCAGGATGTTTATCCAATTCATCGGAAGAAAGTGTTTTTTTAAGGTTTTCCCAGCATTGTTTGGCAGTAGCCAGAGAATGATTGCCATCTCCCACTGCATAAAGATAGCCATCTTCTTTAATTAAGCAGGCCAGGGCATTGGCTATTCCATGTATCGTGTCGATTTCATTGATCCGATAGGCACTGAGATGCCCTCCATCCATCATTAACTCAGTTTCGTACAGTTGATAGTCTGGCTTTTCATACCTGGAGAGCAAAGGCTCAATAACTGAGAAAGCAGGGTCATCGATTAAGACCAGCACGTGGGGCAATTCGATGGGTGCATCCTTGCGAATTTGAACACGAGGAGGAATACGCTCCATAACAGTCTTTTCGGTAGCTCGTATCATGGCCGAACTGCCTGCATGATAATCATACTTTTCCAAATCCAGCGCGACCATGAGTCCTGTGCGTATTGTTCCGTTTTTCATGGTGCGTCGAACGAGAACAAATCCTTCCATGGGATCGGATAGCACTTTCTGTTCAAGGTAGGATTTCATGGTTTGGTTGATGTCTTTGATACGTTCCTCTTTGCCGTCCTCTTCGAGATAAACTTCAGGGAAGATGATATGAAAAGTTGAGGCAGAGTTTTGAGTGATTCTGGCTACTTCTGACCAATACTCAGGCTCACTGGTGAATTGATCACAAGCTACTACAGCCCATTTTTTAAGATCCACCGTTTTATTGGGTAAAAGAATCTCGGGAACTCTAAGCGCTACTTTATCCAACAAGCTTTGGTTTATGTTTAACTTCATTTAAGCTCCTTTAAGCAAATAATAAATTTCAACTTTCCATTATACCGTTTTTTGTGTCACATGGATAAAAGCATTATTTTACTTCAAGGCTAATCCCCTGAGTTTCTGCCTGCCAGGTCACTTGAGCACCAAATTGCTCGGAAACAAAACGCAAAGGAAGAAAGGTTCGTTGATTGACAATAGTAGGGCTTGCATCCAGCTCAATGATTTTGCCATTTACGCTGGCTATTTTTGAGTCCGGAACAAAAACCAGCTCATTATCTCTGTATTGAATAGTTATCGTTTTGTTTACTGCATCGTAGGTCACCATAGCCCCAAAAGCTTCCGCAATGAATCTGAGGGGCACCATCGTTCGGGACTCTTTAATAAATGGAGCTGCATCCAGTTGAACAGTTTTCCGATTATGTCGGGCTTCAAGTTTTCCGATATAGAGTTGTATTTGAATGAAATAGTTGATATCAATCGCCAAGTCTTTTTTTTCACCATCAAGACACTCATAAACCAATTTAATATGATTGACTCCACCATATAAAGCTACAGGCACAGCAATAACAGAACCCCCTTGAAGATACTTAGCAGAAGAGGGTGCAAGAAACTTGGTTTCGCTATCCACCTTGATCAGGAGATTTAATGAAGCAATATCCACGGTAGCATTATGCTTGGGATATAAAAGCTCTACCCCGCATGATACTTGATCCTTGATAGTAAAAATATTCAGTTGGCTTGATTTTTCTTCCTTGCTCAACACATTAATAGCATGAACTTCAATACTATCGGGGTAAGAGTCCATTGGAGGTGCAAGAATTGAAAACTCAAGACTTTGTCCAGGCAGAAGACTGACTTCATATTGCTCAGCATTTGTTTGCTCTATTCCGTTGATCTCGAAGCTCCACTGAGCTGGATTTATTTCTTCAAGCCCTGAAATGTAAGGTGTGATATGATATATTCCAATGCTCTGACCAAAATGGCTTAAAACAAAGCTATGTTTTTGCTCTTTACCAGCTGTCCAGGAAACCGAATTAGCTTTTTGCTTCCATGTAAAAGCTTCATTCGAAGAATTTTGTATTGAAACTTGAGAGCTTTGTAGGATTTCCTGGCTTTCCATATCCTGCACCCAGACTAATACCTGCCATTCTCCCTCAGGTATGGCGTCAGCAGGAACTTCGATGAATAGATCAAAAACCTGCCCCTTCTTGGTAAAATCGCTTCCATCCCTTGCTCTTAACTTTAGACCCTCACTATTATGCATCCATCTTGCTACTTCATGGTGCACTTCATTTTTGTTTTTCCCTTTAAAAAGAACTTCCTTTTCCGAAAGTACAGCAAAAAAACGCAAATTTTCAGCATTTTCAAGGTTTTGCAGAGCTTGTCCCTGAATCATCACTTGAAGCGAAGAGGAGCCCTGTGCAATACTAGCAAGCGCATGCAAAGAAAGAGGCGATCTAAGATGTGCTCTTCCCTTAACTATCGCATCGTAAGTTTCAAACATGGAATCCTCAAGATTGGCTATTCCTCCGTCTTTCCTGAATATTCCATCAAGGAAAAACACTGGAGTGCCCGTTGCTTGATAGAAATTGGCTCTGTCTTGTCCAAAGGGGCGACAAAGCAAATCACTGCCTTCATCCTTGCAAGCAAGATAATAGGATAAAAGCAGTAACTGATCCTTTGAGTACTTCCTGCCAAGATCATGGATTCCTTTTTCAGCAGAAGGGCAGTAGCCACACCAGGTGGCAGTAAAAAGCTCAGAAAACATAGTCCTTTTGATTGAGCTTTCGGAGGGAGCATAGGCAATATAACGGGTGTATTGTCGTTGGATCTTGAGTTCTGGCGATCGAAGAGTTATCTGGAATGGATAGAGTCCTGACATAAGCTCCTTTTTTGCTGTGGCAGAAAAAACTATTCTTTGGGATCGATCTTTGCTTATGTCGATTTTCTCCTGTTCCAGTATAATGTCGAAATTATCTAACAGATCTTTTACTCCAAGCTCAAAAGAGCCTTCAAGCTCATTCTGGCTATATACATACAGCCTGGTATCAGGATGAGTATCAGTAATTTTTATCCAATCACTAGATCCAAGTTTCAAACCTATCTGATCATTGCGTGAAAAACGAAGATCGATAGCATAGCTTTCTCCGTCCTCAAGAAGTACTTGGATTTGAGTCTGAATGGAGCCATTCATAGCAATTTTGTCGGGAATTAAAGAAAATGAGATTGGATTTATACTCCCTTTAAACTGGGGGGTTCGAATCAAAATCCCAGGATGAGAACAATTAACTTTTCCCTGAATAGGAAAACCGTTACTACTTACCACTGTAAAGGAACCCCCATCGCTAGCTAAAACATTGTTTCCAAGGTCGATTTCTTTCACGCTAAGCAAAGCAGAGGGAGTGTGAGGAAATTTGTTTAAAGGAATTGCACTCACTTTATCGCTCAAAGCAGTGGTTAAAAAGAGCGTTTTATCGTTGATGGCAAGCGCTACAGGTTTGGAGGGTAATTCAATCAACTCAGTTAAATCAATCCAGCTTTCATAGGCGGGGTGGAAAAGCTGTACCCTTTCTTGCAGTGAGTCAGTTAGCACCCAATTCCCGTTGACAGCTATGCCGGAAAAAGCCTGAAATTGTCCCGCATGAGAACCAAAAGATCCCCTTTGCTGAAAAGAGTTAAAACCATAATAGATTTGATGATTGGCTTGATCACATAGATACAACTCTTTGCCATCTGAGGTCATATGAGTAATCCATGGGGTTAGCGCGCCAGTGGTAGGTAGCTCCTTTACATCCAGGAGGTAGCCCAGTTCATCCAGCACCCAAATAAAACGGTCTTGCGCAATATAAATCTTGTCTCCCATCACTGTCATGGCTGTGGGGTTTTCAAGAAAAGTTGCAGCTCCCTGAAGGATACCCGCAGAAGAGCCATTTTGCTTGAAAATCAAAATTTGAGACTGAGAAATATCCAAAATGAGTACCTTATCCTTCAAGAGTGCAACGGAAGCAAGCTCTGAGGAGGAAGAGGATTCAGGTTTAGGCACAAACCACTTAGCTTCTCGTTCTAACTCCATATTGTATAGACTAAGCATCCGATTAGAATTATTTAAACAAGCCAGGTAGTCAGAGTTTAAAAACAAAAGTTGGGATGGATATTGAGGAGATCCCGTGAGTTGAGAATGGAAAGACTTGCTTGCATCCACTTGACCATCTTGTAGGCCAATAAAACAAGCTATCATGATTAAAAGAAACTTAAGCGTATATTTCATGGCAAGCTCCTTTATCGATTGACGTAGTCTTTATCTTAACACAGAAAGCGTTGCGCTTCAATAAACAAAATGGAATCAGGAGAAGCTTTCTGTTGAATTGCACGGAGGGAAATTAATCGATAATGAGGTGAGTACATTTTTCGGTAAAACTCCGAATGATGAAAAGGGCCCAGCTTGGAAAAAGTCAATTCCCTAAACTCACTTGCAAGAACAGCATAATATCGCGAGTTCAATTCATTTAGCATAAGAAAAACCATTTCAACAAGTTCATTCCAGGAAAATGGAGGTAATGGAGTCGGCTCAGAGCAGGATTGTAAAAATAGCTCGTGTATTAGTTGGACATCTATAAAATGTTTTGATGCGCTTGCCAAATGTAAGCGGAACATAGGGTAATGAATCCAAACAGGTTGCAAGAGGGGATCCGAGGGATGGGGTCTTAAAGTTTTCATTTCCTGGTTCAACCATTCGTAAAGTTCCTCGGGAGCGGATACTGCATGTTGAGGGCCATAAGCGGCTTGATAGAGCAACTTTGCCAGGTCTTGGGCTTTTGCCTTGGGAAAAAGTTCCAACTCATGTTGAATTGTTTTTTGAAGTTGAAGGAACACCGAATCAGGCTTTGTCATGGATGGGACATGCCTTAATACATTCCATGCATTCAATGCAATCACTTCGTCTTACTTTAACATGTTTTTTATCAAGAAAAAGGGCATTGGAGGCACATTCATTGAAGCACTTTCGACAAGATTTACAGCCTGAGATCAATTGGTCAGACTGAACACCAAAACGAAGTGCAAGCCAGTTGCTCAGACTAAAAAGAGCGCCCAGAGGACACAAAAAACGACAAAAGGGACGGTAAATAAATAGCGAAAGACCTAAAACCACAAAAGCGGTAGCAAACATCAAAGGGCTTCCATACAATTGAAAAATAGCCTTGAAAGGATCCAACTGACAAAACCACCCAACTGAAAAGAACAGAGCTGTGATGGCAATTCCAAGAAGAACGATCCATCTTCCATATTGTAAAAAGCGTTCCCAGCAAGAAGAAACGGAAATCCTTAGACTCTTACGCAATAAAACATCCTGGATAGCACCCTGAGGGCAAACCCATCCGCAAAAAATTCGACCCTTGAAAAAAGTAAAAACCATCAATAAAAGTAAAGCCACTACAGCACTGAAACCCCAAGCAGGATGTTTTAGCCAAAGAAAGAAACGCTCCACCCAACCAATCGGACATAAACAACCCCCTGCATAGAATCCAAAAAAACCTATGCTGGCAATTAGAAAAAAAGAGCGCCATCGATACCATCTTTTTCGAATCAAAAACCAGGATATTAGAAGAGCTAAAAAATAGTAAAGTATCCATTGCTCCTGCTTGCCAAAGGAAAAAGCTCTTATCGGACTCGGAACCAAAGGAGGAAGATCAAGCTCAATTTGACTACTTTGAGGGAAAGAATTTTCACTCCTCGATGAAAGGTCTTCCTCCTGTTTTTCTTGAGTGCTGGCTTCCGAAGCAGGAGCTTGGTCAGGAATATTCTGCAAAATTATCTTGTCCTGAGTCTTAAGGGGAGGTTTTGGTGGATTCGCTGGCTTCTGCTCATTTCCATTCGGTGAAGGAGGGCTTTGAACGGTCTTGCTTTCAGGGGTGGGGGACGAAGGTGGATTCGCTGTATCAGACGGAGCTTGGGGGGTCTGAGGTTCAGGAGTTGGCTCAGAGCCAGGATCAGGTGAAGGTTCAGGGGAGGGATCTACTGGCGGTTCAGCTTGTCCTGGCGGTTCAGAAGGAGAAACATCAACTTCTTTGGCTTTCACTTGAAACGTGATTTGAACAGGTCGAGTTGGAAAAAGAGTACAAGAACTACTCATTCTTAAAATAGCTTCTCCTGCTTCTAAAAACTGCAATTTGATTGTTCTGGTGGCTATTCGGCCAGAGATAGACCAGGAACCTTCGTCCAGCAGGGATATGTTGCTTAGTTGAAGAACAATAACATCGGGGGTGCTGGGACATCTTCGATGTTCCACCTGTCGAGTTAAGGTAAAAGCTTTGACTTCTTCTACTTCTACTTCGCTTCCATAGCTTGGATTAATTTGCATAATACAGGCATCAACTCCTGGAATCTGAGAAAGCCACAGTAAAAGTACTATTGCAAAAAGCATTACCTGTAGATAAGGTCTAGTTTTCTTTTGCATTGTGCTATTATATTTCATATATATTTTTTTCATACCCTTCTTTAAACATGCTGATTATTATAAAGTTCCGAGTAAAATGAAAATGAAGTAATTATGAAAATATGATGAAAGCTAAATAACTAAACAAGCAGGTAGTGATGAGAAAAAAAACAAAACTAATTACCATAGGAACAAAAGCAATTGGCGATCAGCAGGCAATAGCAATTCAAAGCATGCTGATGTGCGACCCAATCAAGCTTGAGGAAGCTTTAACTCAGGTTCAAGCACTGGAAAGTGCTGGTTGTGATTTGATACGAGTTGCAGTGCCATCCATGCAAAGTGCTAAAAATTTGAGCATATTAAAAAGCAAAATGCATATCCCTCTTATAGCTGATATTCACTTTGATCCTGAGCTTGCTTTGGAAGCAATCAAACAAGGGGTAGACAAAATCAGACTCAATCCCTCAAATATAAGAAATGAGGTCCAAATCCGTGAAGTTGTAGCCTGTGCAAAGGATCATGGTATCCCCATTCGAGTAGGCGCAAATCAGGGTTCATTAAAAGCTCAGGACAAGCATAAGACTTCCCCGGCAAAAGCTTTGTTTGATGCTATTTGCAGAGAAGTGGATTTACTTGAAAAAATGAACTTCCATCAGATAGTTCTATCAGCCAAAGCCTCAGATATCCGCACCAATCTTGAAGTCAACCGAAACTTATCTCAAGCTTTTGACTATCCCTTACATCTGGGTTTAACAGAAGCAGGTCTTCCTTGTCAGGGGGCGGTTAAAACCACCTTAGCTTTGAGTCCCTTACTTACGGAAGGCATTGGAGATACCCTTCGCTTTTCTCTCACGGGCAGTTTAGAGGACGAAATATATGCAGCAAGAGCTTTGTTGCGCTATTTAAATCTTGAAGACAGCGTCGAAATCATTGCCTGCCCCACTTGCGGAAGATGCAAATGGAACGTAGCTCAAGCTGCTGCAAGGATCAGCCAGGCAGTAAGTCATCTTAAAGTGAAAGCTTCTCTGGCAATCATGGGGTGTGAAGTCAATGGTCCAGGGGAAGCGTCTGAAGCAGATTTTGGAATCGCTGGAACAGGCAGTAAAGTTCTGCTCTTTGAAAAAGGAGTACGAATTGCCAGTGGAGAAGAAGAGGCAATGATCCAGCTACTTTTGGAGAAAATTTCTCAAAGCTTTCACCACAGATCTTCCAGCCAAAAACCCCGTTGAAAGAGCAATCTGGAGATTGAAACCCCCAGTTAGAGCGTCCAGATCTATAACTTCCCCAGCAAAATATAAGCCACGACACAGGAGAGACTCCATGGTATGTGGGGATATTTCCTGAACGGATACTCCTCCTGATGTGACCATACTCTCGCTAAAAGAAGGTAAGGGTGAAACATCACAAGGCAGGCGTTTGAGCTTGTCAAGCATGGCAAAACGTTCTTTTTTTGCCCACAGCATGGGAGAGCTATCCTGCCAGGAATGAAAATCTCCCAAAAACCACTGACATAATCGCTGGGGTAAGATTCTTAAGCCTCCAAGCCATTGCTTCATTGACTTTTTTCGAGGGTATTCTGCCCATTGCTGTAATATCTCTGCTTCTGAAATATCAGGAAGCCAATCAATAAGCAATTGGGGGGAGGGATGGCTCAAAAAAGCGCTTAGGTTGAGCACTGTGGGGCCTGATATTCCCTGGTGAGTCAACAACAAAGGTCCATGAAACGATTTAGCTTCTTTTGCATTTTGATCCAGTAGGCGAATTGTCACCCCCGAAAGGCTTGTGCCTGCTAAATCATGGAAGGGTGCACCTTTGATTGCCAGGGGAGTCAGGGAAGGTCTGGGATCGATAATATGATGCCCTGCTTGTTGGGCTAAAACATAACCTTCCCCATTAGATCCTGTTTGAGGCCAGCTTTTGCCTCCGCAGCAAAGAACAATGTGTTTGCTTTCAGCCATAAATCCATCCTCATGAGCTACCCCCTGAATAGCATGCTGATGAATCTGTAAAGAGCTAATACGTTGCTGAATAATGCTTGCTCTTCCCTTGGAAAGCTCAGTCTCAAAGACACTGAGGATCGTTTTGGCAGTATTGCTTTCTGGAAATAGTCTTCCCTCAGAATCTGAGCTAAGCTTAACTTGCCTTAAATCCATCCAAGTCCTCAGGTCTTCGTTGGAAAATGCGTGAAAAGCACTACTTAGAAATTTGTAATTACGAGGGATTTTATCTTCCCAAAACTCCATCGACAGGGTATTGCTAAGGTTGCATCGTCCATTGCCAGTCATCAATAACTTGATGCCAGGTCGTGCCTGCTTTTCTGCAAGAATCACCGAAAAACCTTCCTGAGCTATTTGAATAGCTGACATCATTCCTGCTGGGCCAGCACCCACCACCACAGCATCAGTTTTGTGAACAAAACTCATGCGGGAAGCAAAAAAACAAAAAACAAACGAACCAAGAGAAAGTAAATCAATAAACCAGTCACATCTTTAATAGTGGTGATGATAGGATCAGCTCCTGCTGCTTGATCTAAGCCCATTTTCATCAGAAGGTAGGGAATAAAAAAGCCTAACATAGTGGCTAAAGTAATGGTAAGCACCAAAGCCAAACCCACTACCAAACCTAGCATAGGAATGTTTTGCCAGAAAGCTGCCATGATGCCAGCTGCCAAACCCATCACAATGCCTAAGAAGAATCCTACTTTCATTTCGCGAAAGATATGTTTCCAAAAACGGTGTAGGTTGATTTGCCCCAAAATCAAGGCACGATTGAAAATAGTGGAAGATTGTGTGCCAACATTTCCACCCATATCCATAATAACTGGAATAAACACAGCCACAGAAGTAACAGCAAGAAAAGTGCCTTCAAAAAGATGAATTACTTTACCAGCTAGAAAACCTCCAAACATAGTCACCAAAAGAAAAGGCAAGCGTACTTTCAAAGCATCGATGTAGGATCCGTCTATTAATTTCGCACTTTGGTTGGATTCTTTTTTGTTGGAACTTATCAGACCAGCTTTGTTGTAAATGTCTTCAGTGGCTTCCTGCTCCATAATACCTAAAGCATCATCCACAGTGATGATTCCAACCAGACGATCTTCGCTGTCCACAACGGGTACTGCCAGCAAACTGCTGTCATATAGAATATTAGCGGTTTCTTCCTGATCGGTATCAGTGCTGACTTTAATAAGCTGGGTTTCCATGATATCTTTAATAAGCTGTTGAGGTTGAGCTAAAACCAGCTCTTTGAGGGAAACCACTCCCATCAATTTTCGGTTGGTATCAGTAACATACAGCGTATATAAAGTTTCAATTGACTCTGGTAGTTTGCGAATTTTTTGGAGGGCTTCTTCAACGGTGATATTGTCTTTAAGTCTGACGTATTCAGGAGTCATCAGCCTTCCTGCTGTCTGTGGAGCATATCCCATGAGTACAGCAGTTTTTTTACGTTCTTCAGGATTTAAAGAATACAGAAGTTTTTTGGTTACTCTGGCAGGCAACTCATCAAAAAGCTTTACACGGTCATCAGGTGCAAGCTCAGTTATCGTTTCAATCACTTTTTCTTCGGTAAATGAAAGTAAAAGTTTTTCCTGGTAATGCAAATCCAGGGCTTCAAAAACTTCTAAGGAATTTTCTTTGTTTAATAAACGAAACAGAACAACGATTTCATCGCTGGTGCATCCTTCAAAGAGATCCAGTATCTCAATGACTGAAGCTTGATTGAGTAATAGTTTGAGCTCCTCCATTTTTCGTTCTTGAAGAAGCTCTTTGATTTGGGATAAAAGGATATTCATGAACCCACCTCCTGAAATAACAAAATATGAAATGAATCGGAACATTTAATACAGCTTGCCTGGGACTGTCCGAATCTTCCTGCATAGGGGTTCACCTCCTCTTAACCGATTTTTAAACTAGTTCCTATTTTACTCCTTTTTTTGTTTTTCAAGAAAATCTTTTCGATCTCTTTAAATAGGATAATTTAAAAGAAAGATATGATATCTTTGAAAGTAACTAAGAGCATTAGGCTGATTAATAGTAAAAAACCAGCAGTATTGACCCAAATTTCGAATTTTTTGTTGACTGGCTTTTTAGTAAGCCCTTCCCAGAAAGCAAACAAAATCTTTCCCCCATCGAGAGGTGGAAAAGGAAACAAGTTAAGCATTCCCAGGTTTAAACTTAAAAATGCAATAAAAAACAAAAAAGCAAGCCATGAAACTGAAACAGTTTCAGCAGCCATACCAACAATTTTAATGGGACCAGCCACCTGAACACCAGGATCCATACGTCCAGTAATCAACTTCCCCAAAAAACCTAAAAATTCGATGAAAAATTTAGCCATCGTTCGAAGGGTAAGTGATATTGAGTTTAAGAAGGAGACCTTTTCATATACCGGCTGAAAAGCAACTCCAATTAAACCTATTTTAACTGTTTTTCCTGGACTAACTTCCTTTTCAACCTCTTTGGGCTGAATTGGAACCTGGAGCATTTCCTTATTTCGCTCAATGTGAAGAGTGATGGGTTGATTGGCATTTTTATTGATATATTGGGTTAGCTTAGTTAAATCGTCAGTAAAAATATCATCAATTCCTTTAAGTCTGTCTCCGGCTTGAATTCCCGCACTTATAGCAGGATAATCGGGCTCAAGTTGGGCTACTTGTTGGATAGGATTACCCTGGATGGATATGATAGTCACGATCAACAAAAAAGCTGTGATAAAATTGGCAAATGGTCCAGAAAAAGCCACGATAAATTTGGACCAGGGTGGTTTGGAGTTGAAGGAATCAGCATCTGAGTTTTCTGCATCTTCCCCCTTTATTTGACAAAAACCACCAATAGGAACCCAACAAAGGCAATATTCGGTATCTCCACGTTTGATACAAAAAATGGAAGGACCCATACCAATGCCAAAACGTTCCACTTTCATACCAGCTTTTTTTGCAGTGATCAAATGGCCTATTTCATGAATAGCTATTATTACTGACAAACCGAGAATAGCAAAAATTATATTTAAAATCATATCAGCATCCTTTCTTAATCCAATCAAGTATCTCTTTATATATACCCAAAATACTACTTGGATTTATAGTAGATATGTCAAGAGGAAACTCGAACTCAAGTCGTTCCAGAGTCTCTAAAACCCAGGGACCAAAAGCTTTAAAACTTAAAGTTCCTTGAATAAAACGTTCCAATCCTAGCTCATCTGCTGCAAGATATACTAAGGGAAGCCATTTCGCCTTGTCAGGATCTTGGATACATTTATAAGCAGCTTGAATGATGGCAAGATTTTTGGCATCTAACGGAACAAAAGGAAGAGAATCAAGTTTTTTCCATACAAAAGAGGGTAAATAGGAGCTTTCCAGGCGTTGTGGCCAAGTTAGTGCATATTGAATGCAAAGTCTCATGTCAGGAGGAGCTATATGAGACGTTGATGTGCCATCAATCCAATCTATAACTGCATGAATCCAGGACTTTGGATGAATCAATATATCAAGCTGATCTGCTCTTAATGAAAAAAGGAAATAAGCCTCCAAAAGCTCTATGCCCTTGTTGGCCATCGTGGCAGAATCGAGGGTAACTTTGGAGCCCATCTGCCAACTCGGATGTTTTAGAGCCTGCTCAGGAGTGATGGACCCCCAATCGATATCAAGATCAGGGCGTGAGTAAAAGGGACCCCCTGAAGCAGTAAGATATACTTTTTTAAGCTCTTGAAGCGAGTGACCTTGTAAAAGAGAGTGAATACTGGCATGTTCGCTATCCACTGGCATCAGAAGACACTTTTTTTGTATTTCATTAAGCAAACCTGAACAACCCGCCAGTATCAGGGTTTCTTTGTTAGCTATAGCGATTCGAGGGCAGAGCGGATAGCATTCTTGTAGTATAGTAAAAGCAGTTAATCCAGCACTCGCTATTAATAAGATATCTGGGGGATGTTCAAAGATGGCTCTTATAATCTCTTTGTATCCAGATAAAAAATTTTGGGGTAGCGCTGGAGCATCCTGATTGGTGCATGCCAGGGGGATTTCTGGCCAGGGTTTTGCAAGTTGGTGTAAAGTCTGCCAATCACTATGACAAGACATTAGGGTGGGGCTAAAATAATCAGAGAAGTGGTGAAAAATATCCAGGCACTGTTTGCCCACAGAACCTGTAGCTCCTATCAATGCAATGCTTTGTTTTTTCATGAAAGAAGCACTAAGATATAAGCAAATACAAAAAACAACATGCTATCAAATCGATCCAGCATTCCTCCATGACCCATGAGAATCTCCCCTGAGTCTTTTTTTCCAAATTGCCGTTTAAGGTAGGATTCGAGTAAGTCGCCAGTAAAAGCTGAAAGCATGAGCAGGAGCGACCATAGGTATGGATTCAGTCCATAGATAGGTAGTTTGAAATAATGAAGAAGCACTAAAAAAACCAGGCTTGCTCCAATAATACCACCCAGGGTGCCTTCAATGGTTTTTTTGGGGGAGAGTTTGGGAGCAATAGGGTGTTTGCCAAAAGTAATGCCTGTAAAATAGCTAAAGGTATCCACAGCCCAAACCCCTAAAAGAATAAGGACGATGGAGTTGCTTCCCAGTTTTTGAAAAATATGAAACAAAAAAAAGAGAGGGAAAGTGATATATGCAAGATAGGCAAAATAAATCAACACATGCTCTTTTTTGGGAAACTTGATGATGAGCCAGATCGAAAGAGGAAAAATGAGCCAGGAAACCCTTAACACCCAGGAAGCCCAGCTGGTAAAACTTGCTTGGATGAAAAAAATATACATAAGAGAAGCACAGAGGATAAACAAGTATTTTTTTTGATTTTTGACTTGAATCAATTCAGCTAATTCGAGTAGCATGAAGACCCACACCAGGGTCCAAAAAGTTAGGAAAGCAAAGAGGTTTAGACGAGTACTACCAAGAAGAAGAGGTATTCCAATCAAAGCAATCCATAGTCTTGATTGTAGCTGAAAAGAGTTAAATTTTTGAATCATATTGTTTTTCATACGCTACCGAATCGCCTCAATCGGTGTTGAAAAATCTCAATACAAGACTTTAAATGCTCTTTTGTGAAATCAGGCCATAAAACATCCAAGAATACAAATTCTGCGTAAGCAATCTGCCACAACATGAAATTGCTTATTCTTTGTTCCCCGCTGGTACGAATCAGTAAATCAACAGCAGGCATACCCTGAGTATCAAGGTATTGTTCGAACACTTCTTCGCTGATAGCTTCTGGATTCAAATCAGTTTGTTTTATTTTTTGAATTGCACGAATAATCTCGTTCTTGCCAGAGTAATCCAAGCAGATATTAAGTTTTAGAGCTGTGTTTTCCTGGGTGAGTTTTTTGGCTTCTTCGAGGGTTCTCTGCAAATAATCAGGGAAACGATGCAATTGGCCGGAATAGTTGATGCAAACACCCTGCTGAGAGAGTTCTTTAAGCTCTTCGCGGATGATGAGATTGAATATTGAAAAAAGACTTTCAATTTCTTGCTTGGGTCTCTGCCAATTTTCGGTTGAAAATGCATAAAGAGATAAATAAGGTATTTGTAGCTCTATAGCGCCCTCAATGCAGGATCGAATAGCTTTCCGAGAAGCCCGATGTCCTTCAATTCGAGGAAGAAAACGCTTCTTTGCCCATCTCCCATTACCATCCATAATAATGGCAACATGTAAAGGCTTGGACAAATCAGATTTCCTTAACTTCTTGTTCTTTTCGTTTTACTTCCTGGTCTATGAGTTGTACCTCGTGATCAGTAAGCTTCTGGATTTCTTGCTCTGCTCTTTTGCATTCATCTTCAGATATCTTTTTAGCTTTTTCAAGTTTTTTGATACGATCATTGCCGTCTCTTCGAATATTTCGAATGGCTACTTTGGCTTCTTCCCCGAATTTGGAAAGTTGTTTGGCTAAATCATTGCGACGTTCTTGAGTCAAGGGCGGAAAAACTATGCGTATCTGTCGTCCATCGTTAAGGGGATTGATGCCTAAATTAGCCTTATCAATAGCTTTTTCAATATCTTTAAGGCTTGATTTATCCCATGGTTCAATCACGAGTGTTTTGTTGTCCTGGGCAAAGATGTTTGCCATTTGGTTGAGAAAAATGGTTCCACCATAGCTATTGACATGAATTTTGGAAACGATTGCAGGATTGGCTTTACCTGCTCGGATAGAGCCAAGATCTTCTTGTAGAGAACTGATGGATTTTTGCATTCTTTCTTTAACATCCTGGATAATATCTTCTTTAGTTTCTTCCATTGCTAATCCCTCCTTAATCTTTTGGTTTTGGTTTGACCAAAACTTTAGTTCCAATAGATTGATTCCCTTGAAGTACTTTTAAAAGATTACCTGGTTCATGGACAGAAAAAATCTGCATTGGTATTCCATGAGTTCGGCAGATTACTGCAGCAGTCTCATCAATGACTTGAAGCTTTTGTTGGATGATTTCGTCATAGGTGACTGTATCGAGGCGAACAGCATGGTTGTTTTTACGGGGATCGTCATTATATACATAAGGCACAGTGGTTGCTTTGAGAATCAGATCGGCATTAATTTCAACAGCTCTAAGGGCTGAGGTGGTGTCGGTAGAAAACAAGGGGCAACCAGTTCCTCCTGCAAATAAAACGATATGACCGCTTTCAAGATATTCGATAGCAGTTTTCCAGTGATGCTTTTCAATGAGAGGTTCAAATGGATTGGGGCTAAGAATTTTGGATCTGAGTCCCTTTTGATCAAGTATGGCTTGAAACACCAAAGCGTTGAGCATCGTGGCAGTCATTCCTATCATATCTGCAGTCACTTGAGGAATACCGTTAAGAATAGCATCTCTTCCTCTCCAGATATTGCCTCCTCCAATGACTATGGCAAGTTGAATGTTTTTGGAACTCACTTCTTGAATGCATTCGCTTAATAACGAAACAGCCTTCATGCTAAAGCATGAAGGCTGTTCTCCGTTAAGAGACTCTCCCGAAAGTTTTAATAATACTCTTCGGTATTGAATGTTGGAACTGGTGTCTGCTTCCATAATGGGAAAATTATTCTTCTTCACCAATACGAAAGCGACTGAATCGACGCACTGAGATGTTTTCCTGAAGAGTACCAATCGTTTGTTGAATCATTTCATGGATGGTGACCTTGGGGTCACGGATCGTAGGTAGGTCAACGAGGCAAACCGATTTGTAAAAGGCTTCAAGTTTGCCTTCCATGATTTTTTCGATAATGTTGTCAGGCTTGTTTTCTTTTTTGAGTTGGTCGCGATAAATAGCTTTTTCGCTTTCAACTATTTCGGCAGGGATAGTGTCTTTGTCGATGTAAAGAGGACAATCCACAGCAATTTGCATTGCAATCTGCTTGGCAAGGTCTTTGAATTCGGGAGTTTTTGCAACAAAATCGGTTTCACAGTTAAGTTCAACCAAAACTCCAAGCTTTCCATCATGGTGGATGTAGGCTTCCACAATACCTTGGTTGGTGGCTCTTCCAGCTTTTTTCTGGGCAGTTGCCAGGCCTTTTTTACGAAGCTCTTCCACAGCTTTTTCAAGATCGCCCCCACATGCTTCAAGGGCTTTTTTGCAATCTGATATCCCTGCGGAGGTTTTGTCTCTAAGCTCTTTGATTTGATCCATTGTTATCGTCATGTTTTACTCCTCAATTTCGTCTATGATTGGGAAATCTTGATGGGAATAATCCTTGGATTCGGGCTCTTCGGAAGGAGCGGGGATGGAACTTGGAGTGACATCAACTGGTTTTTCACTCGCACGATCTGAAGCAGGCGCGGCTTGGAATCCTTCTTTTCCTTCAACAATAGCTTCGGCGATAAGGGAGGTGAAAAATCGGATGGAGCGGATAGCATCATCATTGCCAGGGAGAGGAAGGTCGATTTCAGTGGGATCGCAATTGGTGTCGACGATGGCAATGGTTGGGATACGAAGTCTTTTGGCTTCGAGGATAGCGAGGCGTTCTTTGTGGGTATCGGTGACAAACACAGCTTGAGGGAGCTCGGTCATGCTTACGATACCAGTTAAAAACTTTTCAAGTCGATCTTTTTCTTTGCGCAGTTTGGCAGCTTCTTTGATAGGCAATTTGTCAAACTCACCGTTGGCATCACGCTCCTGGAGCTTGCGCATGAAATCAATGCGGTTTCGAATGGTTTGGAAGTTGGTTAAGGTGCCGCCAAACCAGCGTTCATTGATGTAGTACATCCCAGTACGAAGGGCTTCTTCTTTGATGATGTCCTGGGATTGTTTTTTGGTGCCAACAAATAAAACACGGCCACCCTGACTAGCAATATTTCTAACAAAAAGGTAAGCCATTTCAGAACGTTCTGCAGATTGTCTTAAATCTATAATGTGAATGCCGTTTCTGGAAGTAAAGATGAAGTCTTTCATCTTTGGATTCCATCGTTTGGTCTGATGACCGAAGTGAACTCCAGCCTCTAACAGGCTTTTCATGTTTACAATACCCAAAAAAATCCTCCTTATAAAGTGGTTACAACCTCCATCCTCCCATACCTGCAGGAAACATTCCTGCAGACCACTTCGAGAGAATGTGCATGGTCTGTGATATTTTAATAAGTTTTTATATTTTTCGCAAGTTTACGAATTGCTTCACCTAAAATCTACTCGAAATTAATTCGATGCTTCTCCTAAAAA
>DAOSES010000026.1:0-24319 GCA_035363255.1 Caldisericia bacterium
TGGTTTTAACTTAATCCTTTTTAGGCTTGACATGAACCATAGTATCTGACTCAAGGTTCTTAGTCTGCAGGTAGAAAAGCCAGGGGGAGGCCTGAAGCGGGGAAGTGTTTTTTCAACAAGGCTAAGTCGCAGGCAACTCGGTGAATAGAGCAATTGATCGCTTCCTGCTCAAGCTCAATCAAGGCCCAGCTAAAACCAGGGATGCCATCTTTTGGCCTACCAACACTACCATCGTTGAGCAGGATCATGGAGTCAATGGTTTTGATATAGGCTTTGTGAGTATGGCCACAAGCGAGTAGATGGGGTTTGTCTTCTGAAAACATTCGTAAAATACTGCTTTCAGGGCGTTCTTCAAACAGGTACTCGTTGATTTTACGAGGACTGCCATGTACAAAGAGGAATTTTTTTCCTTCAAGCTCCAGTGAGTATTGGGGCAACAAGCTTTGTAAATAACGCTTGTTTTCTGCATTCACTTCTTTTTGGGTCCAACGAAGTGAAAGGTCTCCCAGCTTGCGTTCTTCTTCGCTGGGGTAGGCACATCCACAATCATCCAGATCAAAACCTGTGCCCTGGTCGTAATTTCCCATGATTACAGGGATATCCAGAGATTTTACGCATTCGATGACTTCGTTGGGGAAAGGAAGGTAGCCCACCAGATCACCCAGACAAATCAAATGATCTACCTTAAATGCTTCGATATCTCTCAACACTGCATCTAAAGCTTCAATATTACCATGTATGTCAGAAAAAACAGCTATCTTCATTCTTGCCCTCCCTGAAGTAGTGTCTTTATTTTATCAGATATCATTGATCAGAGAGTTGGTCAATGTTAAGATTTGTTAAAGAGTATTCCATCTTTCAATGTAAAATACTTGTCATGTCTTGTTCCATGGTAACTGCCATGCGTTGCAATTATCAAAGAAGCTTTTTTTCGATCGACATGGTCATGAAGAATGTCGATGAGATAAGTAGCAGTCTCATCATCCACATTTCCTGTGGGTTCATCTGCTAAAATCAAAATTGGATCATTGATCAAAGCACGTGCTAATGCAACTCTTTGTTGCTGGCCAATACTAAGTTCAGATGGAAAATTGTTGAGTTGCTTGGCCATGTTCATATGGTTTAGCAGTTCTTTGGCTTTGAGGTATCGATCTTTGGGCTTTACTGGACTATCAATTAAAACTGAAACTACATTTTCCAGTGCTGTCCAGGATGGAATTAAATTAAAATTTTGAAAAACCAGACCTATGTTTTTTTGCCGAAGTTTAGTTTTTTTTGCTGGACTTAAAGTATTAAGGTTTTGACCTTCAAACAGAATATCACCTGCATCTGGTGAGTCGATACCTGCCAGAAGCCAAAGAAGGCTTGATTTTCCTTCTCCACTTCGACCTGAAATAATTACTATTTGTTGAGGTTCCACTTCCAGTTGAATATCTTTTAACACTTCTATCTTTTCTCCACGACAAGAGAAGGATTTTCCAAGATGTTTGCATTCCAATCGATTTTTTTGCATCTTTTTCTCCTATATTTGCCTTAGAATGTCAGCGCTTTGTAATCTGAGGATGGATACAAGATTAGCTATTCCTGCCATCCCGCTTCCAATATACGGAAGACCAAATGATAAAATCACTGTGGTTTGTGGAAGTGTTTGCCACATGCCTTGAAAGGGTCCAAAAAAACTTAGTATGATAATGACTATACCTGCAAGCAGGCTACCAAAAAATCCTAAAATCATGGATTCAAGAAAAGCTTGCTTTGATATTTGACCCTTTGTCCAAGCTAAAGCCAGAAGAATGCCAAAGTCTCTTTTTCTTTCTATAAGTGAGGAAGACTGGGTTTTAACTGAAAATCCAAAGATTAAAAGTAGAGCGAGGATAAAAAGCATGGAGGAAGTTTTACGAGTAATACCTATAGCTTCCATTCCTGCAGCATAGCATCCATATGAGCTGAATACTGCCAGCTTACTCAGAATATCCTGGGTGTCCTTATGTGCTGCTTTATGGTATAGTGCGCCTTTGCTTTCTATGAGGACAGCATTGATGGGATTTTCGATCGGATCAATCATTTTGACTAGGTTCTGGAGATCATGAATGCTCATGTATAAGTTGGCTTTACCTGGACGAAGGGGAGCCTGAAGTAATCCAATGACTTCAAAAGTTTTGTCTGATAGAGCTAACTTGCTTCCAAGTTCAATCTTGTGAATTCGGGCAAAATCATCCTCGACCATCACTTTACCCTTTTCCCCTGGTGATAGAAAGCGACCTTGTATGATTTGGGAAGGTGCAGCCATGGTGGCTGAAAATGCTTTGGGTCGATCGGTTTCAAATCCCCCGATGAGCCATGTGGGTCTTCCTGGAATAGGTCGAACTCGATAAAGCAAATAGGCTGATGCATCTGCAATGTTGGAGGATGCTCGCAATTCTTCTACCAAGGAATAAGGAATAAGCTGTGTTGGGGAGTTGTTCATAAAAAAACCTTCATCGTCAGGATTAACCACCAAACTACAGCAACCTTGCATAGCATCGCTTGGAACATAGGCGACAGTATGTGCACCGATATCCCAAAGGGTGCTTTCCGCTTCTTTTGTAAGTGATAGACTTGAAATAGACAAGAGTAAAGCGATCAATACTGCTGATCCATAAGATAGGATGATTCCCCAGCTACGGAGTTTTCTGCGTTTGATCTCCTTCCAGGCATAAAATAGTGATCCCATTATTCAAGACCCTTCATTATATTGTCCTTAAAATATCTGCTGGTTTTATGCGTAAAAGCAAAAAACTCCAAATCCACGCAGTGAGACATGCGATCAACCAGGTGAGGAAGCAGGCTTGCAATAGGATTAAAGGCTTTAGAAGTTCTGTGCTTTGATTGCCAATGATGGCAGAGATAGGTAGGGGAAAAATAGACAAAAACAACATTGCTATGATTGATCCCGTAACTGATCCAAGCAAAGCTTCGATACTCACTTCACGCAATAAATGTTTCATTATGGTTTGATCAGACCATGAAATAGCTTTCAGAATTCCTAATTCCTTTTTTCGTTCCATCATTGAAGAATATTGCATCAAACTCATAAGCAACACCAAACTTATGAGCACGATATACCAAATTAGATGTGTAATGGATTGAGTTTTTTTTACTGCCAACGAAGCAGGTTGATAGCACCCATATCCAACCACACTGCTTTGGGGTCCTAAAATCTTTTTGCTGTCTTCTATAGCTAATGAGTTTACGGTGGAGTTTAAGCCATCCACCAGCACCATGTTGACTTCTTCTCCTAGTTCTTTGTTTAGACGTGAATTGATAAGCTTTTTTGCTTCATCAAGAGACATATAAATGTCAGCTTTTGCTGGACGTGTGCCAGGGCTTAGAATTCCAATCACTTCATAGACCTGCTGGTTTAAGGTTAGATAATCACCTGGAAATAGATTTTCAGTTTTTGCGAAAGTTTCTTCAAGTAGTATTTTAAACTTATCTTCAGGAGCGATGAGTCTGCCAGCAAGTAAATCGGTATCAGAACATGCAGCAGATTGCACTTCTTTGATGTGTTTGGGTTCAAATCCTCCAATTTGTAGAATTCGATTATTCTTGTTCTGCCAAAGATATTTAAAACTTAAAAAAGGACTGGCAGAGCGAACATAAGGCGATTGTTTAATTTGTTCTATCAGAGTCAGGGGGAAGGGTTCGCTCAGATTGTTGTGAACATAAAAACCTTCATCACTGGCATTTTTAACAAGCGTGGAGTTTTTGGATTCATCTAAAGCAAGTATAAAACCAGCAAACTGTGACCCTGTTTTTTCTAGACTATCTTCAACTCCAGTTTTTGAAGCTGTAAGCCAATTTAGTGCTAATACAAAAAAAGCAAAAACAAGAAAGTACCCTCCGATTTTCCAAAAAGACTTGTCTTTATTTCGTAGTAAATTAAACATATCTCAGTACTTTATTGTTTTTTTAAAAAGATTCAATGCCTGGATTCTTCTGTGTGGTATAATTTTTCCAATTAAATGGATAGAGGATATTTTAGATGAGCATAGCTAAGTATGTATCTTTTTTCGTTCTTTTTGTTTTTGGTCTTGGTGCCTTGGGCTTATTTGTCCGAGCTCAGACAGGTTTTTTTTCCACTTTACCCACCAAGGGATATTGGAAACTTTACGACCAGCGATCCGAGTATTTACCTCATCAAGGCTCACCATACAAAGTTTTAAAGATAGGTGATATCCCCCTTTTTCAGGTGCAAATCACAGACGAAGAAAAAACGGCATCCATAGATTGGCACACCCCAGCCCCGCCCTCGATGCTTATCCCAGGCACTTTTTGGACCTGTCATATCCAAGGACTTATAAACCGCTGGGAGATTTCTTCGCTCCTGTATTCCAACGTGAACATTAAGTTCCAACCCATTGATGCAGATTGTTGCGAGGAAGGAACTATTGTTTATGCCAAATGTCACTTAAGTCCAGGAAAGGGTGATCGCTTAAAGGAAGCAAAACAAACAAGCCACACAGTTGCAGTTCCTCAGCTTGGATTATTTGGATCCGAGACTTCGGGGAAGTTTCAGATTCGCTATAATGTCATACAAGCTGGGGGTAGTTTTGAATCAGTTTATGCGTATCAGTGGATTTCAGAACAGGCCCAGATTCAGATTGAATTGCAAATCAATCGAGCTGGGGCAAAAGTCAATGACGAACTCAAGCTCCTGGATAGCCCCCCTTATATCAAATCTTCCCGAACCTATGTTCCCTTCCGTTTTATTGGTGAGTCTTTTGGGGCAAAGCTTGACTTTGCTTTAGATCCCAACACAGGAAAAACCAGGGAAGTTAGCTATGAGTTAAATCAGGATCGAATAGTTTTTAACTTACTTACCCAAAAAATGTTTAAAAATGGCCAATTAATAAAAGATGCTCCTCAGGTCGAAATTCAAAAGCAACGTCTTATGGTTCCTCTCAGAGTTTTGTCTGAAAATCTTGGGGCTCAGGTGGAATGGATAGCTAAAACGCAGGAAGTGAAAGTGATTAAACGCTGGTGAAAGCATTAGATCGTTTCTTGTTGCAAAAGTTGGAGCGCTTCGTTCAACATGAAGGACGCAAGTTTTTGGATTTGCAGGAAGGCTTTAATCCTTCCTATTTGACCCCATCTCGGGGGGCTTCTTCGATAAACTCTTTGTATGTGCATATTCCCTTTTGTCGCCAGCTTTGTCCCTATTGCTCCTTTAATCGAGTGGCTTACGAAGAAAATCTTGCTTGTGGCTATTTCAAAGCTCTGAAGAGGGAGTTGGGTTTTTACGCAGAAAGATCCTACGCTTTCACGCATCTGTATATGGGTGGAGGCACGCCGACCGTAGATATGCCTTTATTAAAGGACCTGCTCTTAGAGATTAAAAGGCTCTTTCCTATTCAACAAATCTCCATCGAGACCAATCCCGCAGACCTTACAGCCAGCCTGGTGGATGAACTACAGGCCTGTGGGATACATCGTCTATCCATGGGAGTGCAAAGCTTTCAGAACGATATGCTCAAGTCGATGGGCCGACTATCTCATACGGGAGAGCTTGCGATGCGAAGTATCGAAGGGGTCAAAGGACGCTTTGATACAGTGAATATTGATTTGATGTATAATTTTCCTTCCCAATCGGTGGAAGCTTTTTTGAAAGACATTCACATCTTCAAGTCTTTAGACATTGAACAAGTCACTTTTTATCCCCTTATGCCCTCTCCCCACAAAAAAACTGCCCTGGAAAGGCGTTTTCAAACAGTGGATCCCTCCAGAGAATTTGAGTTTTACCAAGTCATGTTGGAGGAAATGCTACCCTCTTATCATGCTTCAACGAGCTGGTGCTTTTCCAAGGGGGAGCGTTTGATCGATGAATACATTATTGAAGTGGACGATTATGCAGGCCTTGGAGCTGGTTCGATAGGTTTTATCGATGGAGTTTTTTTGGTCAATGCTTTTCGCCCCCAACGCTATATCGAGCTGGTTTCGCATGGGCAAATCCCAATAGTTTATCATAAAGAAAGCTCCAAACGAGATCATGCAAGATACCAGATGCTTACCCGTCTTTTTGGAATGAAGTGGGACTGGCATAAACATCAAAGCCAATTTGGAAAACTTTTATGGCCAGAAGTACTTGGTCTTAAAATTGCCGGAGTGGTAAAGGAAAGGGATGGAATTCTGAAACCGACTCGAAAAGGGATGTATTACGTGAGCGTGATGATGAAAAACTTTTTTGCTACTCTGAATCGTTTACGCGAAGAGTGCATCAGCTCTGGCATATAATTAACTCTGTATTTGAGCAAAGCCTGCCCCGTGATGATCACGAGGCAGGACTCTTACAACTTTTTCTAAGCTTGCTTTAAAATTTCTTGAAGATCTTTTTGAGGATCGTCGACGGCTTTCATGCCCCATTGCTTTTGAAGGACTTCCCAGACTGGAGCCTTAATGAAGGCGGGTAAACTGGGACCTATTCGAATATTTTTTATTCCGAGAGCAAGAAGGCTTAAAAGTATAGCCACTGCTTTTTGTTCGTACCAGCTTAGCACCAGGGTAAGAGGTAGCTCGTTGATTTCTGTACCTAAAGCTTCAGCAAGGGCTTTGGCAATAAGCACTGCAGAATAGGCATCATTGCATTGCCCTACATCTAATAAACGAGGAATGCCATCGATGTCCCCCCAGGATTCCTTGTTAATTCTGTATTTTCCGCAAGCCAGAGTCAACATAAGGGTGTCGGAAGGAGTAGCTTTGGCAAAATCAGTATAATAACTGCGACCAGGCTTAGCTCCATCACATCCACCAATTAGGAAAACATGCTTGATTTTGCCTTCTCCAATTTTCTCCAGCAAAACTTCCGCCAGGCTCAGAACTGTTTGATGTGCAAAGCCAATATCTGCTACTTTTTCAGGAGCGTCTTCCATAAATCCCTGCATAGATAAAGCATCATCAATCAATGGGGAATAATTCCGATCGGCAATGTGCTTTACTCCAGGCCATTCCACCAAGCCACTGGTATAGATTCTGCCCATATACTCGGATTTGGGTTTTTGGATGCAATTGGTGGTCATGAGAATGGGTCCAGGAAAATCGTTGAATTCGCTGACTTGGTTTTGCCAGGCAGATCCGTAATTGCCAGCAAAATGGTCATATTTTTTGAATTTGGGGTAAGCAAGTGCGGGAAGCATTTCTCCATGAGTGTAGATGTTGATGCCTTTTCCTTTGCTTTGTTCCAGCAAGGCTTCCAGGTCTTTAAGATCATGACCGGAAATCAGGATGGCTTTTCCTTTTTTGGGGGTCATACGAGCCTTGGTAGGCTCTGGATGACCGTAGGTTTCAGTATTGGCTTTGTCTAAAATTTCCATGGCGGTGATGTTGAGCTTTCCTACTTCCAAAGCTTTTTCTACCAAATGATCCAAGGGGTGAGATTCTTCAGCGATAAAACTCATCAGTTCGTGAAATTTTCCTGCCATTTCGGGATGATTATAACCAAGAACATGAGCATGATCTGCATAAGCAGCGGCTCCTTTGAGTCCGTAAAGCATTAAATGCAAAACACCTGCTCGGACTTCGTCCATCTTTTCAATATGACGTTCCAAACCTGCAATATTAAATTGTTCTTTCAATTCTTCCAGGTTTTTGCCAGGCTGAAAAGCTGCAGGACCTTTAAGGTCTTCCTGGATACTTGCTTTTAACTCGTCCCGTTTTTCTGCTACTTGATGAATAAGATGTATCACTTTTTCTGCATCAAAATTTACATTGGTGATGGTTGTAAAAAGTCCTTCAAACATTAAAGCATCGGCTTTGGGGTCGATGATACCTTTGGATCTGGCAAGATGAGCTACCTGACCCAAACCCTGCAGGGTATAGATTAAAACGTCCTGAAGATTGGAAACCAAGTCTTCTTTTCCGCAGACTCCTTTGATAGTGCAACCTGTTCCTTTAGCTGTCTGTTCGCACTGATAACAAAACATTATTCGATACCTCCTTTTAAATTTGTAAGGTTAACATGCTTTTGAATGGCTTGCTCTAAGCTGGTTTTTTCTAAATATTGTTTCATTTGTTGGGGCATATCTTGAGTGATGTCTTTTAGGATACAAGCCTGAAATAAACACTTTTTTCTTCCTAGTAGGCAAGGACAGCTTTTAACTGGACCTTGCATGGCTTCAATCACATCGAGCAAGTGGATAGAGGATGGATGCCGATGAAGTTTGAATCCCCCATTGGGGCCTTTGATGGAGGATAACAGATCTTGTCTAACAAGTTGTTGAAGTATCTTGGATAAGGTATTGGAGGGTTTTTGTATCCATTCGGCCAATTCAGGAAGCTTCCAACTTTTTTCTGTATGAGAACCGATAAGCATCAACAAGTGAAGCGCGATGAGCGATGAACTGCTAATATTCAACAAAAAAAACCTCCATATAAATATTTTAGTACTAATATACCGAAATAAAAACATAATGCAAGTTTTTTTCATCTTTAGTGAAAAATCTTTGCTTAAATACCTATTGACTTTCATTTGTCAACAGCTGTGGAAAAAAAGTGGACAAAAAGTGACAAGCTGTCGAAAACTCTCATAAATACGAAAACTATAGCGTTTAAGAATGTCTTAACAAAATCTTAATAAATAATCGTAATAAATTTCGTCAAGACAATTCCAGTAATCGTTTTAGCTTGCTTTTACCGAACTTATTACGAACAGTATCCATTGCGGAATCCAGTAGTTCTTTTTTATCTTCATGCTCATCATACAATGCTCTGTCCTGGGTAAAGTTGGATACAAAGATACCTATTAATCTTAGTGATTGCCAGAAATAGGGTTGGTAGAGGGTGCAAACTGCATGATATAGGTCCAGGTCGGATTGAAGGGGAGTGCTATGGGTGCTTTGTCTTGTTATCGTGCGAAATGGAGGGAAGCGGAGTTTTATTCCAACAGTGAAGGCTGTAACTTGTTTCGTTCGAAGAGAAAAACCGATGTCTTTACTTAGCTTTAACAGAACTTTCTTAATTTTTTCTGGGTCAGAGGTGTTCTCATCAAAAGTATATTCGCGACTCATCGAAGGATTTTTACAGACCATCACCTCTTCTTCTATAGCGTGATAGGTATTCCAAAGGTATAAACCTGTGGATCCGAATTGAACAAGGAGTTCTTTTAACGAATAATGATAGATATCCCTCATTAATACAATATTTTTTGAATGTAAGAGCGTCTGAGTCTTTTTTCCAATGCCAGGAACTTCTGCGACAGGAATTTCGCTGAGAAAGGCTTTTTCATTTCCTGGGACAACGATAGTCAGACCGTCGGGTTTGTGTTTCCCCGCGGAAATCTTCGCCAGAAGACGTGTGCTAGCGATTCCGACGCTTACCGTGATGCCCAATGAGGATCGAATTTCTTCTTTAAGGCGGATAGCCAAAACCTCCTCTGAGTCGTAGAGAAGACTGAGAGAGTTGATATTTGCATAGGCTTCATCCACAGACATGGCTTGGATATCGGGTATAAACTTTTCAAAAATAATAAACATCTTGCGAGAGATTTGACTATACAGGGTATGGTCAGGAAGAACAAAAACACCATTAGGACATAGTTTGAGAGCTGTTTTAACTGGCATACCTGAATGAACACCGTAGCTTCTTGCTTCATATGAAGCGGTCGAAACCACGCTTCTTGCTTGAGAGGGATGCCCAATAATGACGGCTTTACCTTTCCACTCAGGGTGTCGTTGTATTTCTATTGCAGCAAAAAACATATCAGCATCGACATGAAGGTAACGCTGAAATTTTTCTTTCATAAGGGGGATTCTTGAGTATTAGCTCCTTCGGAGGTAGGTAAAAAACGTAAATCCAGTTTCGCAAACACAACGTTCGTGACCAGGTTTTTAGTTTCAGGATCTTCGCCCCAACCTTTGCTCTGATAGATTTGATCACCGAAATTTAGACTACCATGATCAGGAAAGTTGGTTTGTCCAAAAACAGTGGAGGCTTTGATGTTCCAAGAATAGCGAGGGTCAAGCCAGCAAACTGCTTCACTAAAAATGGTTTCCAGACGGTAGTTTTTGTTTTCTTTTATGCTTGCCCATTGGCTAAGATTCAACTCTTTTGAGGAAAACAAAAAGGAGCTTTGATGATCTGTTGAACTTGAAAAATCGGGGGGGTCAATTTGCACTGAAAAAGTGGAGGTGCTTCGTTTGGACTTTAGAAGGATATGAACACCAAGTAATATAAGTAGAGGAGCTATAACGATACTCCAGAAAGCAAGTTCCAGCTTAAAAACTTCGTTTAAAAGCCATAAAAAACCAATAGCGAGGAGTAAAACTCCCCAAAATGATATTTTTTTCATATAAGTTCTCCCTTGTCCATTCTTTTTAACACTATTATATGCTTTTTTTAGGACAAGGGAGAGCCGAATTAGTACTCAAGAGAAGCATCTGCCATGTATCTGGCTTTTCCCGTTCCAAGCCAGGACTCAATTTTTTGTAGGGTTTCCTGTATCATGAGTTGATGACCTTCTTCGCAAAATCCTCCCACATGAGGAGACATGACGACATTATCCAGCTCGTGGAAGGGGAAGCTGGAAGGTAACTGGATTTCATTGCGTTGCCTGGGATATTTAAACCACACATCCATGGCAGCTCCTGCAAGTGTTCCTTCTTTCAAAGCGTCATATAGCGCTTTTTCATCGATTAACTCACCCCGGGATACATTTATGAGATACTTACCATGCATTCTATTCAAGCGATCTCTGGAAATGATCTTTTTTGTTTCGGGGGTGGAGGGCATGGTTAAAAATAGTATATTACTTTTCTCGATAACTTCATCGATATCGCTGCTGCAAGAGGATAAACCCTCGGGTAAGCTGGAAGGGAGATGTTTTTTCAAGGCATGAAAAGGTCCTTGAAAGGGGAGAAGGTAGGTGAGAAGGTTTTTTCCAATACTTCCAAAACCAAGGATACCGCAGCTCCTGTTTTGTAACGTTTGCCAGCGATCGTCAAATTGCCCAGCTGCAAAACCATGCCACATGCCTTTTTGCATATCATTATGGTAAGAGATAACATGACCCAGAAGAGCCAAACAGAGCTGAAAAGCTTTTTCTGCTACTGCACGAGCATTGCCATGCGTATGAGCTACTTGAATGCTTCTTTCCCTGATCAACTCCCAGGGGAGATGGTTGACTCCAGCCCAGGGTACAAAGATGATTTTTAGATTCTTTGCTTGTTCCAAGTCGCCTGGTCTGAGTCTTCCTAATACAATTCCATCAACATTTTCAATTAGACTTGAGCGATCTTCATCTGAGCCTTCCTGTTCAAAAGAAAAGTCGGGATAAACTTTTTGGAATGCTTCGAGCTGTTTAAGAAATTGCGAGGAATGGGGATGATTAAGTAAAAGTAGTTTCATTGTTAAGCCTTGAGAAGATACTCTTCAAAATCCCTCGCTATGCCTTGAGCAGAGAGTGGAAGCAATCCTTTCATGACACGTTTCATCACTTCGGGCATCATTTGAGGCATCATTTCTTTCATGGATTCTGGCATGTCGGGGATAAGCTCCTGCATTTTCTCGATCATGACTGGCATGAGTTTTGGCATCATTCCTGGGAGGAGTTTAGGCATCAAGCCTGGAAGCATGGTTCTCATCATCCGAGCCATGGGCTTTCTTTTTGAGGCTTGAGAAGCCAGAACCCCATGAATTACTTTTTTAAACAAAGACGGCATAGCTTCAATCATTTCTGGAAACATACTTTTCATCATGCTTTGCATCCCCTGGGGAGTCATAATATCAATAGCTCTCTCAAATACGCTCCACATATAAAGCACGTAGGGTTCGGTGTTGAGCTCCTGATGAATACCAAGAGATCTGGCTACATAAGTAGAAAAGTCTTCTATCTGCAGGTCTTTGTTCAAGCGATCAGCAGACACCCTGAACTGAAACTCACAGCAGGGACAATTTGTGATAATTTTTTTGGCTCCACTATCGATAGCTTCATCCAACCGAGCACAAGCAATTTTATCAGAGACTTTGGGCGCTCCTACGCGGGTAAGGACGCTTCCGCAGCAAAGAGCATTGTCTCGGTGATGCTCCATTTCGACAAAACTCTCACCAGCTATGGCTTTGAGGACTTTACGGGGTTCTTCATAGATTCCTCCATGACGGCCCACATGGCAGGGATCATGGTAGGTGATTTTTTCGCTTTGAGGTGAAAGTTTGAGCTTGCCCTCTTCCACCCATTTGGCGGTGAGTTGGGTAATGTGGAATATCTTTAAGTCATAGGGTAGCTTTAATTTTTCTGCCCAATCTTTGTAATAATGAGACAGGGCAACCCAACAACCAGGACAGGAAGTGACAATTTGCTTAATATTTTTACTCTGAAATTGCTTCATGTTGTATCGTAAAATAGCTTCAAAGAGATCCCATTTGCCTGCCATTAAAAAAGGTATTCCACAACAAGCTTCATCGTTTCCGAGGTAGTTGAAGTCTTGACCCGCTTCTTTGAGGATGGAAGCGGAATGAAGTGCGATATCTTTTTCAACATAACTGGCAGTACAACCAGCCCAATAGTTTAAGCTCTGATCAGTATTTATATTGATTTCTTTTGGGAGCCATTGGTCTCGCTCATTTCCTCTACCCGTCCAGATATTTTTACTGCAAGCATAACTTCCCCCCATCATTTCAAATGCGGGATAGGTCGCAAAACCTTTCTGATGAATCAAAACTCCTCGCATATCATCCCATTTTTCCTGGATGGGAATATTGACTTGACACACATGGTTGCAACGTTTGCAGGTGGTACAAAGAAGAAAAGCATGCACCAGATAGGGATCAAAATCGACTTTTCCACGAATGAATTCTCTTAGGTAGTAAAATTTTCCTCTAGGAGCGGCACTTTCCCAGCCTTTACCAAGGTATTCAGAGCAAACGGTTTTGCAATAGCCACATTGAGCGCAAGCATATGCTTCATAAACCAGGTCAGCTGCGAGTTTTTTGCTTAAACCCGCTTGCTTGCTCATCAGATTTGACATGAGTTGGGCAAGGGTTTTTCCGCTAGACGCTGCTTTCATAGCAATTTTAACCAGTTTTGGCACTGCATTGGAGGGGAAAAGCTTGCCTGGATTCATAAGATCATGAGGATCAATTTCTTTCTTAAAACTTCGAAGACGGTCCATTTTATCTTTTCCCTTGATTTTGTCGGCTTTGTCGGTAAAGAAAATACCCACCTGATAAAGTCTTCCACCATACTTTTCAATGATGTCCATGAGCACCAACGATTTTACATAATCCACCGAAAAGGCAAAGGTGCGCTCATCATGTAATACAAATCCCAACAAAACTACTTCGTTTTTTCCGCTCATGGAGCCTTCAAGAGAAAGGTGCTTGATTTGTTCCCGGGCTTCTTTGCATACTTTATGAAGAGCTTCTACAGGCAGGATGGCTTCACTCGGTATGAGTGAGGGTCCAAGCCTTTTTTCTCTCATGATATAATAACGTTCACTCCATAGATAGTTGGCAAGGTTTTGGTCTTGAGGGCTTCCCTGATGTTGTTTTATTCGTTGCATCAAATCATCAGAGATGGTTTTGCCCTCAATACACATCAGAACATAAGCTCCAGAGTCGTGAATGGTTTGTGTATTCCAATCGAGAGCTTCCCATACTTCTTTGGGAGTGGTGATTGGGCAGGGAACGCCCTTGCTTTTTTCTATAGCTTGTTTTTTTCGTAGAATACTTTCGCCTAAAAAGCATTGAACGTGGTAGATGTTGAATTCTTCGTTGGAAATATTGGATAGAAGCGAACTCAGATCGGAAGGTTTTTCAAAGTGGATCAATAAGGGAAGAAGCTCTTTTTTAGGCATGATTTTTAGTTTGATGCGTACCATAAAACCCGTGGTGCCTGCAGCACCGTAAGCCAAGTCAAGGTCATTATCGCGAAGGGTTTTGTATTCGCCATTGGGTAATAGAAGCTCTATTTCGTCGAGTTGCTCTCTACATGAGCCATATTTATAGCTTCCAATTCCTGATCCACCTTCAGCCACCCAGCCTCCCACGGTTGCTCCTGGAGCACTGGAGGGGTAGGCCTGAAGGGATAAACCTTCTTTTAACAAGGCTTCTTGAAGGTGTAAAAAAACGATACCTGGCTCCACTTCTACCGTCATGGATGCTTTATCGATGGATAACATGTTTCGCATGGCCATCATATCCACTGAGATGGCATTTTTCAAAGGCATAGAATCTCCGTATCCTGAGCTTGCATTGCCTCGGGGGGTTAAAGCTAATCCGTGGGTTTTGGATAGGGAAACAAGAAACTCCAGATCTTCCCTATTTCTTGCTCTGACCACTGCGCATGGCAAGCTATCAATCATGTTGTCCACAATTTGTGGGAGACTTCCCATATCGTGGGAGTAGATAATTCGCTCCGTTAATTCGAAATTAACATATTCTTTGTCACCAAATTGTTGAATCAAGGCTTCTTTTGCGTCGGTGTTAATGTTTATCATCCATTGCCCCCTTTAGGCTTTCTTTTGATTTTAGCACAATAAACTTGTATCTCTATATATAGAAAGCTAAACTTAAGGAATAGTTCCTGAAAATTGTAAAAAGGCAAAAAGTAAGGAGAAGTGAATGGAAAATTTTGTTTTTCACAACCCAGTGCGAATTATCTTTGGTAGAGATATTATTCCTCAAATTGGAAAAGAAATCTCTGTCGAAGCAAAGAAAGTATTATTGCTTTATGGACAAGGAAGCATCAAGAAAAATGGTATATACGAGCAAGTATGCGATAGTTTGAAAAAAGCTCAGATGGAATGGGTGGACTGTCCAGGCATTAGCCCAAATCCTACTATCACTCAAGTGAGAGAAGGAATTGCTCTATGTCGGGAAAACCATCTTCAAGCAGTTCTTGCTGTCGGTGGTGGATCGGTAATTGATGCTGGGAAAGCAATAGCTGCGGGAGTTTGCTATGAAGGAGATGTCTGGGATGGTTTTGCAAAAAAAGCCACATGGAACCAGGCTATCCCTTTATATACCTTACTTACTCTTTCTGCAACGGGCTCAGAAATGAATGGAGCGGCAGTTATCAGCAATCTGGAATTACAAACCAAAGCTTCTTTTTATTCCAGTGGAATATTTCCCAAGGCTTCTTTTATTGATCCTTCTTTACAACGTTATCTCCCCCCTGAACAAACAATTTTTGGTGCCATGGACATGATGGCTCACGTCCTGGAGTTTTATTTTAATGGCACCCAAAACACTGATTTTCAGGATTTTTTTGCTGAAGCTTTGATGAAAACCATCCTAAAGCAATTGGATCTTGTACTTGAGGATCCTGACAACTACGAAGCTCGAGCTCAATTGGTCTGGTCAGGCACTCTTGCTCTTAATGGCTTGAACGGGGCTGGGCGAGGAGTGGGTGATTTTAGTAGTCATCGTATCGGGCATGCCTTATCCGCTTGTTATAATCTGACCCATGGAGCAACCCTGTCTATTGTCATGCCTGCCTGGATGCGTTATGTGTATAAAAACGATATCTCAAAATTCGCTCGATTTGGTCGGGAAGTCTTTGCCTGCGAAGGAAGTGAGGAAGATCTTGCTTCTAAAGGTATTCATGCATTTCAGGAGTGGATACGCAAGCTGGGACTACCTCTTTCATTGGTGGACGTAGGAATTCGCATGGATGCTATTCAGGGTCTTGCGAGAAACCCAAGCATTCCCTACCCTTTGGGCAAGTTAATGCCCTTGAATGTTGAAGATGTCGAAGGCATCCTCAGGCTTAGCAATTATTAATGAATTCCAGATTTCACTCCAGCTTTAAATCCTTACTTATTACTATATTACTTATATCTTTTTTTCTTTTTAATATGGTGCTTCCATCTCTGAATTTTTCATCTGATGAGCTAAAGGTGTATGCAAAAAAGTCCGGTATCCCTTTACAGGATTTTTCGGATGGAGCATGGATGCATGTTGATACTTTTGTTCGGGAAAATGATACTGTTTTGGAAGAATATGCCGAAGCTCTGGTTAGATCTAATATTAAGACCATTTTTATTCTCGCCAAGAAAATTGATGGCTCAGTAAATTTTCCTTCCAAAAATGCCTTGAAAAGGTCATTTGCTGACGACCCAATGAAACGAGTGGTAGCTGCTTTGCGAACTCGGGATATTGAGGTGTTTTTCTATTTCCCCATTAACACTGATCCAGCATGGAATGATGAACATCCAGAAGATATCGCATGGAAGTATGGCACTGTGCAGGAAAAAACAAGCATACAAGATCCTGAGAGAAAATTAGTCAATCTCCTAAGCAGCAAGTACCAGGAGTATATCCGCCTCTTAGTGGAAGATGCTTTTAAATTATATGATATTCAGGGAATACAACTCGATTATATACGATTTCGCAACGCTCATTGGGGCTTTTCAGAACAAGAACTTTCCATAGCCAGCAAACGTGGAGTGAATCTCAATAGGATAAAAGAACTGACTTATGCTACTTTTGTAAAACCAGGCGATTGGAATACTTTGCTAAAGAAATATGACGAAAAGGATCCTGATGTACTTAAATGGGTGGAATGCAGGGAAGATATTGTATTCAATTTTGCTCACTACCTCAGCAAATATACAAAAAAGCTAGGAAAAAAGTTTGCCTGTACTCTGATCCATTCTGGAGCTTCACAATCTGCTTATGGAGCAGTGCATTTTAGCCAATCTTACCCTCGTATATCTTCGATTGCAGACTTAGTAGTGCCAATGGCATATCATGGCTCCAACACCCAGGTGAGAAAACTGGTGCAAGAAGTAATTGATGGCTCAAAAAAACAAGTAGCCCCTCACTGTAAGATTATGATTGGGATACAGGCCTATGAAACACCTACTCGTTTGTTGATGGAAGCAGCAGGTACTGTGCACTCTAATGATTTGGGTTTCGTGATGTTTCGAGTCGGAACTTTCGCTTTGGTCGATTTACACCTGGCGATACAAGAAAACGAGAAGATAATGCTTCATGCACAGGTGTTTAACACCATTCCCCAACAAAGCATTCATGGCTTCGAAGTGAGAGGGCTTGGGGCTTTGATCCAAATGGAAGATAATTGCTGGGACAAAGAACAATGTCTGTTTGAGGATGGTTTTAAAATATGGGGATCCGTTTTTTCAGATAAAATTGGTAGCTTTTCTCTTTCACTTCCAAGCAAAACAAATCCAGGATACCTTGCTGATTTTTTACAACCTATGGCAGTCGTAGCTGATGCTAAAACTGACCTACCAACTTATACTTCTGCAGTTCAATTCAACCACTTCATTCTCAACACTTCGTTAAGCAGTCTTAAAACAGTTGAAGCAAGCCATCCAGTTCAATTCAGGGTGATTGGTGGTATTGGCTTCATACGAGCAGAAGATTTATCCTATTTCGGATTTGATGTTAAAGAAGAAAGCAATGCTCGATGGAGCTTTATTCAAGGAGAACGCATTACAATTTTTGACTATAATACAAACGTGATCAAGTATGGTAAGGGCTCCCATTTTTTAGAATATCCTGAGGCATGGCCAAGGATTACTTCGGGCTGGATTCCAGTTCGCTTATTTTTCGAGTTATTTGCTTATACCTTGTTTTACAATACTCAACGAAAAGAAATTCACTTACTGAAAGCTTTATCAACAAGGAATCAAGAAGCTACTTCAGCTTATGTGGATTATGCGGATATACAATGGCTCTTATGTGCAGGTGATCTTGTAGAAGAGCCTCTTCATGAATATATAAAGGATGACTTTTATCAGAAATCTGCTTTATTACATTCGAAAGGCAGATGGATACAACTTGTTATCCACAATGACTGGAAGTTCTCTTCGCAGGCTGATACTATCTTTTGGATGTTGCGCGAAAGATCAAGCCCCTGGTACTTACCAGATACCATCAAGTGGAGAAAATAAACCTGGGCTCATTAGGGTTGGAGCGAAAACTCTTGACCTGCAATCATGAAGCTATGTAGTTTTTCTTCGCTTGGAACCTCGAAAACAAGATAACCTTCTGCTTTCTTATTTGCGCCAATATTGCCAAAGGGTTCTCTTGACAACGTAAGATCAGGGGAATATTTTTGATTGGAACCAATCAGTTGGGGTTGATCGAGTAAAGAGGCATAAAAAATGGACTTTTCGCCTTTGTTTTCCACTGTGTAAAATAGTTTCACGAAGTGGAACTCGATATCTGCTTCTGATAACTCTCCAAGGCTATTTTCGATTTGTTGAGAATACTCTTTTTTTATATATTCATAGCTAAGTTGTTCGTTTCCCCCAGGTTGCTTTGAGGGTGGCTTTGGACTCCATTGGTATTGAAAAAAGAACAAAACAAAAAAAATACTAACAAGCAAACCTGTGCTGATTTTGGCAACTATGGAAAGGCGAGGATGATTTCCAAGGAGTATTAGACCCAGTGGGGGGAGCAGAAAGATGAGAACAATTATAAAGATCGGAGAACTGAGCAGTTCGTTTTTTTTTATTTTCATGATTTCATTTTAGTGAAAATGCTGAAATCGTAAAGAGAACTTTATGGCAGGTGACATTGACAATAAGCTATATTAACGTATATCATTGATTAAGAAATTATGTTGAGTTCACGTGTACTTGTGATGTTTTGTATATTTGTATTCAGTGGGGCTTTCTTTGCATTATCAAAGCCCCTATTAGTGCTTTCAGACCATCAGGCTTTTGCAGGTACCTACATCGGCTCCAGTATTCGCAACATAAAACCTACCAACACGAGAGCGATTAATACCATTATTGATCCCAACAACTATATCATTCAACACATCGAGGGAAGGGCTGTAAGTATCAAAGTCGACGGTATTCACCAATCCACTCTGAGCGTAGCAAAAACCGTATCCGATTTGCTCAAAGAGTTTAACATTGAACTTCAGGCTCAGGATGAAGTCAGTCTTCCTCTCGACCATGAACTCAAACAACATGATCTTGTTTCAGTAAAGCGTATCAAGTATCGGGACTATTCCGAAGTAATTGCCATCCCATACGATACAAGCCATCAAAACAATCCTCATATCTATCATGGGCTAAAAGTAGTTTATCAACTGGGCGAAAACGGTAAAGTGAGAAAGCATTATAGAGAGCGCATTGAGGATGGGAAAGTGGTAAGGCGAGATCTTCTTAAGGAAGAACTCATTTCAAAACCAATTCAACAAATCATTGCCCACGGTACTTTGGTTTTTAACGGCCCTTACAAAAAAAAGCTCCGGATGCTGGCGAGTTCCTACAATCCTACCGTTGAGCAATGCGGTCCCTGGGGTTTTACCACCTTTACCGGCGTAAAAGTACGCTATGGTATTGTTGCTGTTGATCCTAAGGTGATACCTCTTGGAACCTGGCTTTATGTCTCAGGATACGGTTATGCACTTGCAGCAGATATTGGTGGAGCTGTTAAAGGAAACAAAATTGACTGTTTTTTCTTTACCAGTCATAAAGGCAGTGGTTGGCGAGGCGGTTATATCGATGTTTATATTCTTGAAAATGAACCCTAAAGGAGGGCTTTCATGCGCTTATCCCAATTCTATGTAAGAACGCTCCGAGAGGAACCACAAGAGGCAGAAGCAATAAGTCACAAGTTAATGATCAGAGCCTCCATTGTTAAGAAAATTTCCACTGGAATATATGCCTATCTACCTTTAGGCCTTAAAGTTTTACATCATATCATGAGCATTATCAGAGAGGAACTCGATGCAATAGGTTGCAGTGAGGTTTTGCTTCCAGCATTGATACCTTCTGAACCTTGGAAAAAAACTGGCCGTTGGGATCTATATGGAAAAGAGATGTTTCGCCTCGAAGATCGAACCCAACGTTCCTTTTGCTTAGGCCCCACTCATGAAGAAGTAATGACTGAACTAGTTAAGCATGATTTAAAATCCTATCGCGATCTTCCCCTCTTTGTTTATCAGATCCAGACCAAGTATAGAGATGAGTTACGACCTCGCTTTGGTGTAGTCCGAGCAAAAGAATTCATTATGAAAGATTTGTACAGCTTCCACGCTGATATGCCTTCCCTTGAAGAAGGATATCAAAAAGTCTTCAAGGCATATGAGAGGATTTTCACCCGCTGTTCAATTGGTTTTTCTCCTGTAGAAGCAGACAATGGTGCTATTGGTGGAGCTTATTCTCACGAGTTTGTTGCGAAATCTCCCATTGGGGAAACTGCTTGTGCCATATGCTGTCAATGTTCCTATGCCGCAAACCTTGAGGCAGCAAGAAGTTTTACTGAAAAAATGACCTCGGATGAAAATGACTTTAAAGTATTGAGTGAAGTTGCTACTCCCCAACAAAAAACCATTCAGGAAGTTTCTTCTTTCCTCAACGTTCCCCCGGGGCAAATCCTTAAAACCCTCTGCTATCGTAACAGCAAGGGAAAGAAGATTCTTGTTGTAGTCTCGGGAGAAGATGAAGTAAATGAAGCCAAACTCAAAAAAATAGCTGGAAACGATGTCGAGTGGAGCCATGAAGATCAAGAATTGATGGGTTTCGTTGGTCCTGTAAATCAAGCTTCTGTGCTGATCATCGCAGACCAAGTAGCCATGCAAATTGTCAATGCTGTTTGCGGTGCTAATCGCGTTGATACCCATTTGATAAATGTCAATTATTCGCGAGATTGGAAGGCGCAACTCACTGGAGACCTTAGAAATGTTAAATCGGGAGATCAATGCCCCAATTGTAAAAATCCATTGGAAATCTCCATAGGGATGGAAATGGGTCACACTTTTGTACTTAACGATCGTTATACCAAACCTCTTGGAGTCCAATATACTTCAGCAGACGGAAAAATGAAGCCCGTGCTGATGGGTTGCTATGGAATTGGCGTATCAAGAATGATCGCAGCTTTGGTCGAACAGCATTGTGATGAAAAAGGCATCGCCTGGCCAAAAGCAATGGCACCTTTCCAAGTTATACTTGTTCCTTTAAATCCTGATAAAACTATTGAAGCTGAAACTGCTGAAAAGACTTGTCAAGAGCTTCGAGCCAAAGGAATATCCTGTATATGGGATGATAGAAATCTTTCTCCAGGAGTCAAATTTAAAGATGCAGACTTGATTGGTTTTCCAGTTTCAGTAGTTTTTGGACGTTTATTTGAACAAGGCGAAGTTGAAGTAAAAATCAGAAAAACTGGAGAAATCATATCATGTCCAAAGGATAAGCTTGCTGATCATATCCAACAAATACTGGCAGATCGGGTGTCTTAACTTATGAAAGCTTCTGTAGTTATTCCAGCCTTCAACGAAGAGCTTACTATAGAAAATGTGATCGATGCGTGCAAAGGCTCTTCATATATCGATCAAATCATCGTCGTAGATGATGGATCTGAAGACAATACTTCTCTTTTAGCTAATAATGCAGGAGCTCAAGTTTTATCCTATGGTACCAATCGTGGCAAGGCTTATGCTATCGTATTTGGAGCAAATCACGCCCGAAATGACACTCTGTTGCTTTTAGATGCTGATTTGCTTGGTTTAAGCACCAGGCATGTTGAAAGTCTTATCCTACCAGTCTTAAATGGACAAGCTCAAACCACAGTTGGGCTTTTTACCAAAGGTCGAATGAAAACCGATCTTGCTCATTCCATTTCACCGGGGCTTTCTGGGCAACGTTGTATTAAAAAAGGTTTTCTTAACGAAATGAAAAGTTGTGAAGATATTCGTTACGGTTTTGAAGTTAAACTCAATTGCTGGATGAAAAAGAACAACATTGCCATAACAAAAGTGAGCCTGGATCATGTATCTCATCTGACCAAAGAAGAAAAAAGAGGAAAAAAAGCTGGTTTTTCAAACCGTATGAAAATGTATGAAGATATAATGTCTCATCTTTTTAAAAAATGATTCTGTCAAAATTATGATAGAATATTAAAAAAGGGGGGAAAAGTCATGATAAAAACTTTAAAGATTGTAACTGACACAAGTTGTTCTTTTACACCACAGGAGATTGAAAAGTATGGCATTATGGTTATTCCTGTGATCGTTCAGATCGGCAAAGAACTCATTCATGAAAATGTCCCTTACGATTTTAACAGTCTGGCTCATCGCATTAGCACTGAGAGATTGTTGCCCCATGTTTTGTATCCAAGTATTGATGAATTTTTTAAAACATATTCCCTCGTTTTCCCAAAATATCACCACGTGCTTTCCATTCATATGTCTTCGCGCATATCCAAATTGGTTGAGCAAGCCAAAAATGCCCAAGCTTTGCTGTATGATGCCAAAATTGATGTTTTGGATAGCCCCTTATCAGAAAATGGTTTAAAACCTCTCATCATCAAGGCTGCTACCCTGGCTTCTTTTGGAGATGTTCCAAGGCACATGATCCTCAACACACTAAACTCTTTTGCTTCAAAGTATCACAACTACATAGTATCCGACAATCAAAGTTTTGTTAAAACCAACACAGTCTATCGTTCTGGTTTTGGAATGCCTTTCAGCCTTTCCAATTCAAAAAAGAAATATATCTTTTCTGCCACTGGGGGAGATTTGTTTTTAATTGATCACTATCCCAATCATGTCATCATTGACAAGCTATCTCGTTTAATTGAAGCAGCCTCAAAAGGAAGCACCATGTATGGTCGAATTCTATACTCTCTTGACGAGGAATTTGCCAAAAATCTGGCCGAAGTGCTTAAAAGCAGATTCGATTTTGTCCTAAAGAGCATGGAAGCTATGTCTTTGTCTTCGCTTTGCAGATATGGCGCACATTCTACTTCCATTGGTTTTTCCTTTGATGAAGATTTTTTTGCTGAGTATTGTCCATTCGAGGAAGCAGTTTAATAATTTTTCATAGCACTAAGTGAATGATTAATCTACTCAAGATTAAGCTCCCAATGCTTTTTGTCTGGCTATCTTTTGGTCTTGCACTTTTTCTGTTATTGAGTTGTTTTTTTTCAGACATAAAGACCGCTTACTACTACAATCAGTCTTCTTTAATGCATCTATCAGGCAATACAAAAAGAGCCTCAGAGATCATCGAAGTTCATAAAGCTTCAAATCGACCTTCTCCTGCGGTTTACGATTACCATTATTTTCTTCTATCCAACGATGACACTTTTCTTGCGCAAGCATTTCACAAGGAAACTTCATCATTTTACTATTTGATGGCATATACCGACCAGTTTATGAATAACAGGGAATGGATTAAAGCAAGACCCTATTTTTACTCCATACGATGGGCACAATATCTTACTCGTAAAGGGATGGAACTCGCCAACAAGACGGACGATCATTTGGCTTTTCGAGGATTGTTCTATCTCTTATTTGCAAAAAAGATTTCAAGCGATACCCGTATCTCTCATGATCTTGCTTCAGTTTTAGCTTTTCGCCATCATGCATATGAAAAAGGCGAGTTGTTGTTGTTGGAAGCCCTAAGCAAAGATGTTCGTAATCCACAGATTTATCACTCTCTTGGAAGATTGTACGTAAAAAAAAATCAAGTGGCATTAGCTCTTTCATGTTATGAAACCGCACGAAGATTGGATCCCACACAATATTCAAACTACATCGAAATAGCTCGAATTTATCGAGATCTTAAGTCTTACTCGCAAGCATTGAGGTGGTATGAAAGCGCTCAAAAACTCGATCCATTTCAGGAAACTGCCTATTATGAAAAAGCACGAATCTATAGTTTGCTGGAACAAAACACCAAAGCTATGGCAGAATACCGAGAAATTGTTTTTTTGCTCCCAGATAAACACAACCCAAGATACCAATGGGGAGTGTATTTGTTTCAACAAAAAGAATGGGAACCAGCTCTTACTCAACTTACTATGTCTATAACATTAAAACCTGATCATTTATGGAGTTATTATTACCGGGCATTGGTATGGTTGGAGCAAAAACAAGAGCAAAAAGCATTAAATGATTTAACCAAAGCTTTGGAGATTAACCCTGAACAATCAAGTGTTATCAATCTTTTCGCTCGTGTAAAAAAAAGCTTGAATTCAAAATGAAAAAACTTTTCGGGTATCTTGATTCATTAAAAAAAATAGCTATTATAGAACCATAATTATGGATGGATTTGTATTAATTTTATTGTGGCATGAAGTATGTTAAGGTGGTAATATTATTTTGAGTAGCGTAGTTATTGCATTAAGAAAAAAAAATTGTATATATTGCCGCATAGGACATTTAGATTGCATTGATTACTGGATTAAATTTAGTTTAGTTATGAGTAGGAGGGTATCTTAATGAGAAAATTGTTATCCTACGTAGTTGTCTTTTCGCTTCTTTTCTCATCGTTTCAGTTTATTCCCGCATCATTGACCTCAATTACCGCATCATCGAAAAACAAGGGAGCCACCTTTATTACCAATCGCTTTATCCCAGTTG
>DAOSES010000027.1:0-24281 GCA_035363255.1 Caldisericia bacterium
TGGAAGAGTGGCTCATATTTTCCGGAATGGTGGAGTTTTTGAATCGGAATATCCACCCAGAGCTTCCTCCCCTAACTTCTCTTGGTTCTACGGTTTCTGAGATATCTGGAGGTATGCTGGATCTGATCAATGAGTTTTATTCAAAAAATAATCGCTACCCACGAAGCTGGGGAGACTTTGCCTATACCGATCTGGGCCTTGACCCTGCCGAATGGAAGGACAAGGAGTTTGGTGGGGTAATTTATAAGCCAAATGGATCTCTCCTTCGTATCCGACCAGGGGAAGGCTATACTTTCCGTATCAAGGATGAAAACGGGGAAACGCATATCTTGCCACATTCCTACAACTGGGATCTGGTTTATCGCATACCCAACGACAATCGCTGGTATTACCACTCGGTCAATGGCCCGGTGGTGATGATCGATACATTGGAAGTTATTGAGCCTTAGGGGAGAGGGATTATTCAATCTGAAGTAAAATGAAATATTATGAACTAATAAGGTGGTGACCAATGAAGCTATTTAAACAACAGTGGTGGTCTATATTCATCGTAGGTGCTATGGTTATAAGCATGTTTGCAGGTTGCGCTGGGGATAGAAAAGAAGTCCAAAACTATGGTGATGATACTATTGTAAATCAACGAGGCAATAGTGTGGGAAATATTGTAAATAATGGACTCGTCGCAAAACAAGGAAATTGGATCTATTACATCAGCAAAGGCTCTCTTCATAAAATTCGTCCCGATGGTACTGAGCGTACTTTTTTAAAAAAGGTTACCCCTGGCTACCTGAATGTGGTAGGAGATTGGATCTATTACGGTGATATGAGTGGTAGCTTTAGCCTCTACAAAATTCGTACTGATGGAACCAAACGTACCCAGTTGAATATGGATATGCCAGGCTATCTTAATGTGGTAGGAGATTGGATATATTACACCAATTCCAGCGAGGGATACAATGTCTATAAAATGCGCACCGATGGCACTGAGCGTACACAACTGAATGGCGACGATTCCTCTCATCTCAATGTGGTAGACGACTGGATTTATTACATCAATGAGAATGATGGAAACAGGATCTATAAAATTCGTGCTAATGGTTCTGAACGTTTACGCCTAAGCGAGGATAGTTCGTATTCAATCAATGTCGTAGATGGATGGATTTTTTATAATAATGAGAGCGACGCTTGGAAACTATACAAAATACGCACCGATGGCACTGAGCGTACTCTTCTGAGTGATGACGATTCGCAGTCCATCAATGTTGTAGGAGATTGGATTTATTATGGTTGCGAGAGCGATGATGGATACTATATTTACAAAATCCGTACCGATGGTACTGAGCGTCAGCTGGTTAAATAAATTTCAATAATAAAGCGAAGAATCGATCCTTAGGGAACAAACTCCTCCGCCCATTTCCTGTAACTAATATACCTTTAAACGGTAATATGATTGAGTCCTTTGGCAGGAAAGTCATTAAAACTGAGCATGAGGTGGCAGGATGAAGAAGAGCTTTTTGCAGTCATGTGGGATGATCGTTTCGTTTTGTTTGCTATGCTTTTCATTTACTCCTGTTTCTTTGGCTGAAGATTATCATCGATCAGTTGGAGAATTGATGATGCTTGCCAGTGGTACGAAGAGCTTTAATGGCTTTGTTGATCCTGCTTTCACTCCAGAGGATATTGCGATAGGCGATGAAGCTCTATCTTACGGAGACCCGGAGTTTGAACCCTATGGCTCTCGGATGGTATTCCAGGATAGACTTTCCAACAATAGCATTTGGGTGGATTTCCTTAATCCAGAGACTGGGGAGTTTGGCACTAAGGATGGAAAAAACATCCTTGTTGATACTGGGGTTGCTCCTCTTAAAGAATCCAGGCAGGGACCCGAATGGGGAGTTTCCAAAGAAGGAAGTGCTCTTTTTTATTCCAAGAAAGATGCTAAGGGTATTATGCAGATTTGGAGAGCTACTTTTGAGGATTCCAAAATTCGTACCCAGCAGTTGACTCATTCCAGGCAAAACATGTATGGGGTTTTTGCAAGTCAATCCCCTGCGAGTGATTCCATTAAAATTGCATGTATTCAGGGCGAGGTTGCGACTGGTTCTGCTGTTTGGTTTGACGAGAACACTCCGATGGATATTACTATTCTGCCCAATGCTTATTTTTGGGTGAAAAGTTTTCGCTTCAGCCCAGACGCGAGATATCTTTTTTATTCCTATCAATCCAGTAGGAACAAGTATGAAAAGGGGAAAGCTCAACTTGCCATGATGGATACCACTAGCAAGCAAGTGAAAATTTTGACTAATGACCCGGGAAATAAAGATGAACCCTGCCCTTTTATTGCTCCTGAATTTGGCCATGAGCTTTGTGTGGCGAGTACCGTTGACAATGAAAAGATTGCCATTTACAGGGATATGAAAGACCCTTCAGGTTTTTGGTCTAAAGTAGCTGAAATTGAGATGCCAGAAGAATCCAAGCATCCATTTATACACTCCTTGGAATTGGTGCAGGCGGAAAACAGGAATTTTCAATGTTCCTATCTCGCGACCGTAGCTTATCCTGACAATGAGGGCGATGGCAAATCGGTAAGAGAAGATGGATCGCTTTGGTTGTTTGGGCTTGGAGACCACCTGGCAAGAAGAGTGGATCAAGCGATGCCTGGACATAAGCTTGAACCCGAAATATGGCTTGGTAAGCAGGAAGTTTTTTTCTACTACAGTTTTATCGATTTGGATAAAAACCCTAATATAGCCCTTTTGCGGAGATGCAAGACTGGTTTATCCACTCTTTTACGGTATTCTCATGCAAATCCAGGACTTTTTCGATAGGCTTTTGGTAGCCTCCTGCCAGGTTCCATGCCAGGGGGATGCGCTGTGCTTTGGCAAAGTGAAAAACCATAGCATCTCGCATGCATAGCTCCTCGGTGCTCATGTAGCCACCCAGAGGGTCATCGATATGGGGGTCGGCTCCTGCCTGATAGAGGAGGAGCTGGCAATCTTTGAAATGGGGGAGTAGCTCTTCGAGGGTGCTGGCTTGAAACTTGTGCTGAGAGCCCAGAAGATGCTGGGTGCCTTTGTGTTTGACATAGCTGATGCCCAGGTGTTGGATGATGTCGTCGGTGCCGTTGCCATAATGGGCGTCAAAATCAATGATTCCAATCGACTTTAAGGAGTGTTCCTGCTGGAGCTTGATGGCGGTGATCATGAGTCCGTTGAAGGTGCAATATCCGAAGCAGGAGCTGTAGGAAGCGTGGTGAAAGCCACTGCTGGGCGATAGGGTGATGCATTTATGTTCAAGGGCAAAGCGTGCGGCATGATAGAGGCTGGCGTTGGTGTAGTGTAAGGTTTGGGCGATTTCGGGGGAAGTGTTGCCAAAGCCATTGGATTTTTGACCGTCGAGGATGGCATCTACATGGGTAGGGTCGTGAGCCAGGTAGAAGTCGCTTCGCTCAAAGGGTTGCCATTCGCTATGGATGGACACTGGATACTTGGCACGGATACGATCGATGAAGAGCCTGGGTTTGCCAGCACTGGGTGAAAAGCTGTCATTATGTGGCGCATTTTGCCGGTCGGTGTAGAATATACGCATGGTATTAGTATAGCAGAAAGAGAAGGGGAAGCGGATATGACAGAGAGAAAACGACCCTGGTTTTTGACGATATGGATAAGTTTGTTGCTCATTTATAGTTTTTTCAATGCACTAACACAAACGACAGTGGCCGTTGCAATGCGCTATGGGTTTTGGGATATACCAGAAATTGCTTTTCCTATTCCTTTGGTTCTCTCGTGGGTCAGTTTGGTTTGCGTTATTGCTTTGTTTCACTGGAAGAAATGGGGCTTTTTGGGATTTCTTGGCTCAAGCATTGTCTTAGCTGTTTTCAGCTTTACAGATAAGAGTCTTGTCCCTAGTGCTTTAAATGGTCTGAGTGGTGCTTTAATTCTCTTTTTCTTGTTGCATACTGGCAAAGAAAACAAAGCCTGGCTTAAGTTTGATTGAGGTGGAAACCGGACTTTTTTAAAAGGCTAGAGTTGAGGCTAGAGTCAGATATGAGTGGAGGCTAGAGTCGAGGCTAGAGTCGAGGCTAGAGTCGAGGCTAGAGTCGAGAGCAAGAATCCTCTGTTTGAGCTGATAAAACGCTTTGAAGTTTGGAATAATGAGCAGTACCGTATATAATTAAGAAAAGAAGGGAGCATGCTTAATGAATGTGATTGAAAGATACCCTTATTTGTTATATACGAATCATGATGAAATCAATAAACGGTACAATGATGCCTGGGAAAAAGCCAGGTCTGCTGCTCGAGTACTCAAAGATAGCTTTTTTGCCGAAAAAGTTATTTTGTTCGGATCATTGCTTGATAAGAATTCCTTTGATATGCACTCTGATATTGATCTGGCTGTTTTGGGTGTTCCTGACAGGATATTTTACAAAGCTTTAGGATCATTAGCGGAAGTTGTATTTCCCTTTAATGTTGATCTCGTTGATATAAATGATTGTAAAGAATCTCTTAAGAAGGTTATTGAAAGCGAAGGTGTTCAGATATGACAAACAAAAGTTTAACCTTTGTGAGTAGGATTAGAGAAGAGTTAAACGGAATCGAGAGATTGGTGCAGAGGACTTTGAAGGCGTGGGACAGTGCAAGAGATGCTTCAGATGATCTATATCTTGACAGCGTTGCCTTAAACCTTCATGGTGTATATTCAGGCATAGAGAAAATATTTGAAATGATTGCAAAAGACATTGATAGCAGTTTACCTACAGGAGATTCGTGGCATTATGATCTACTTAAGCAGATGGCTACAGAAATTCAACAAGTTCGCCCTGCAGTAATTAAGATGCAAACTTTCAGCAACCTTAATGAATATAGAGGTTTTAGGCATATCGTCCGGAATGTATATACATATAACATATCTTTAAAAAAACTAACCCCTTTGGTTGGGGACCTTCAATCGACTTACGATATGTTTAATGCTGATATGGATGAGTTTATTCAGATTATTGAAAACATGTAGAAAAACATAAGTCACGACTAGAGTCGAGAACAAGAATCCTCTGTTTGAGCTGACAAAACCCTTTGAGGCTTGGGGAACAAATGGAAATTCTACTCGATTACTCAAATTCATATTTGGAATATTATATTTTGAATATGAATTCGGAAGATAAAATAGTACCCAGTTAAGTTATAGTCAGACAATGGAAGTGAATTGTTTTAGATAGTATAAATCGATACTTTCAAAGAAATGCAATTAATATTTAGTACCTAGCTCATTGCAAAATCGTACCTAGCTTCCACTAGGTTAATCCGACCCATATGAGCCATCATTCCAGTAATGTTGAGCCAGACATCCGATGAAGAGCCTGGGTTTGCCAGCTCTTTGAGACTTATACCTTGAAGGCTTTTTTCAACATCAGCAGGAACCAGATCCAGGTGAATCCAAAGAGGGTATGAAAAGTGCCAGCGATATGGTTTAAGCCATTGATGTCTGTGCCATGCACCTGCAGAAGCCCTCTGATTGTAAGAGTTGCAAGTACCCCAAGTAAAGCGATATTGTAGAGTAGGAGCCAAAGAGAGAACTTTTTGATAGCGGTGAGGGAAACCTGGCGTTCGAGCATCATTAAGAGGATGAAAAATAGGGCACCTAATACCAGGGCATGGACATGCAAGGTGGAAAGTGTTGTTTTCCCGGTGAAGTTAAGGTATTTGGTGTATTCTCGGTAAAAAACTCCCATAGCTAAACCCAGCGACATATAGAATACTGAACAGGTATATATCAATTTCAAAGCAACACCTCCTTGGATAATACTTTTATTGTAGCAATGCTAAGGGAAAATTAAACTCCACCTTTATATTGCGGGAAAAACGATGTCTTTTTACCACGGCTAGAGTCACGGCTAGAGTCAGGTGCAAGTCACGGCTAGAGTGACGGCTAGAGTCGAGAGTAAAAAAAACCCCATTAGCTCATGCATGATGTTTAATCGCTGATAACAAAGCAACATTTGATATAATGTATATATGAATAGTAAGCATAAAAGAAGAGAATTGACCCTGGAGAAGATACTTAAGGAGCCAATACAATGAATAATACAGATTTTGTCATACGCAAAGCGGAAAATGAAGATATTAAGGAAATCGCCAAGCTACACACTGTGATTGCCGAGGAGTATATGCCCACCATCGTTCCTTCGATATGCCATTACTCGGATATCGTCATTACAAGTGAAGAGCAAGAAAGCTTGATACAGGAAATGATGGAAGACCCTGACCATGATATTATAGTGGCATGCATTGAAGGTAAAATTGTGGGTATGCTGTCTCTGGTCACGGAAACCTATTCGGACGATTTGCTCAAGGCACCCTTTTCCACGATTGAGTTTATAGAGGTTTATCCCGAATTTCAGACCAAAGGCATTGGACAAGCCTTTATGCTGGAAGCGGAAAAGCTTGCCAAAGAAAAGGGGCACCAGTATCTGGAGCTTCAGGTATGGAATACCAATAAAAAAGCGATCAAACTTTATAATAAGAATAGCTTTCAACCTATAGCCCAGCGAATGGTGAAAAAACTTTAGTTTTTTCCACGGCTAGAGTCGTCTATATACTCATCCCCATTTCTCGGCTTAGGATGCCAAGATCGAAGAGATCTATCCGCATGTCCTGGTTGAAATCACTCTTTTCATCATAGTTGGCCTCTCCTACCTTACTGCCAAAGCTGGGCATGAAAAGCTCAAAATCATGGCGATCGACCACTTTATCTTTGTTCAAATCCCCCAAAAGAAAGACTCGGTTTGAGCTCCTGCTTTTCACTTCATAGGCTTTGACTCGATAGCTGTTTTGACTAGCGGTATGAATCACAAAGGATCGGGTATAAAAGAAAATCTCCCCTCGGTTGAGGACTGAAAATTCAAGCTCCAGAAAGGGCAGTTCGTTGATCATGGCAGGGCTTAAGCCTGTAGTATGGAGCTCCACTTTGAGCAGGCTTTCCTTGTCATCTGCCATCACAAGCTGAGTAAGACCCTCTTTAGCCAGAAAGCTTTGAAGCTCTGCTTTTTGGAAGGCCATCTGCTGGGCTGGGCCATAATGCAAATGAAACTCAATTTTGGTGATTTCCTCTTCGGAGAATAGCTGGGGTGGAAGCTCATTGAAGCGCAGTCCAAGGCGGACTGTATCGTCACCTCGATACATTTTCAGAGCACTCAGATTTGCGGTGGTGAGTGGGGGAATATCGGAGGCTAGCACCTGAAAAGCCTTTCTGAAAGGTCCATAGGCTTTGGTAGTCCACTCCTGACCCTTTTGTTCGGGCATGTTGATGGTGAAACAGAGATAATAAGGGCCCTTGGGCAGAAAGAGCTGGTTGTTTTCGTTGGTGCCGTCCCAGAGGAAGGTATATTCACCCACCATGTGGTTGGGGAAGGTGTGAATCTTGCCCCATTCCTCTCCGCTGTCATCCACCACAAAAAGCTTGACCGTGCCATAATTGAAGCTGGTATAGCTGGTATTATCCTTGTTGACCCGAGACGTGATTTCGCCAGCGTTTAATGAAAAGGAGATTTGAACGGGGGAAGAGGCGAGGGCATTGGGCTTGGAAAGGTCGAGTTTATCTTGCGAAAGTCGGATATTGCTTACGGAATCTTCCACCTGTGGGGCAGGATCTCGGTAGCAGATCAGGGGGATATGCAGTTTATCGCCCAGCTTGATGATGCCTTCGTAGCGATTTTGAAGGTAAGCAGACTTCTTGCTGTGGATGGTGATGCTAAAGCTGGCATCTTGTCCTTTTTCCAGTGTGAGTTCGCTTTTATCAAAGCTCAGGTTGAGGGGAAGGGCTTCGTGGCTTAGGTGGAAAAACTCAGCACTGAGGGGGAAGACTTGCGTTTGATCGCTGGCATTGGTGACGCTGAAGCTTTGGGTGACTTCCTCGGGAATGGGGGTAAACACCATAGCTCGTGGCTCAATAAAGGCCGGGGTTTGCAGAGCTTTATCCAAACGGGCCGATCCTGCTCCCTGGAGGGTAAAGGATATGGGAAGCTGGTTGATAGGGTTGATCATCAGGTCGGCGGTGTTCATCAAAGCGGATTTGATTTGCGGGTGGTTCCATTCAGGTCGGGCTTCTTTGAGCAATGCGCTCATCCCTGAAATCATAGGGGTGGAAAAGGAAGTTCCGCTGGAATTGCCATACTTGCCCCCTGAAACAGTGGAGACAACTTGGGTGGCGGGAGCAGTGATTTCGGGCTTGAATGCGGAGTCTCCCGAGAGCCCCATGGAGGAAAAATTGGCGATGGTGCTGTATTGCTTGTAGTCTATCTGAAAGGTGGCCTGCTGGCTCAGGGCTCTTTTGACATATTCTCCGTCTTCTTTGCTAAGCGAGATGGAGGGGGGAAGGTGTTGAATCGTGCTTTTATCTTGACCCGAGGGGAGCACCTGGAAAGCGATATTTTGATGTGGGGTATTGTTGTAGAAAATGATGCCCACTGCGCCTGCTTGGAAGACGTTTTCTGCTTTGTCTCGAAAGGAGAGACTGTCTTTTTCGGGTCCTCGTTGGATGAGGGCAACTTTTTGGCTCAGATCGAGTTTACTCAGTTCTTCCTTCAACCCATAGCCTGCATCGATGATTCCATTTTGAAATAAAGCGTTGGTTATTTTTTGCGAATGGGGAGTTTGCAGGGCTTGCAAGGTACGAGCTATGCCTTCGTTGGGGCTCACCGTCAGGAAGGGAGTCTCTTTTCGGTCATCCGTGCCACCTACGGAAAAGGCAGTGTCCACGATACTTGGGATGAGAATAGGCCAGGGGACTTCTTTTCGTCGGGAACCCGAGTTTCCTGCGCCTGCTACCACCAGGGTGCCTGCTTTGTCCACGTTTCGGACCGCGCGGTGAAACGCCGAATCGCCTGCGGAAGGATCACTTGAGTTTCCCCCAAAGGAGCAATTGAGCACATCACAACCATCTTTGACTGCCCTTTCCATGGCTCCCAACACGTCTGCCGGTGCATTGTTTTTATTTGAAAATATCTTATAGACCATGAGATTGGCATCATAGGCCATACCACGACCTTGTTTTTCGTCAGTGCTCCCAAGCCCTGCGGCAATCCCGGCCACCAGTGTGCCATGAGAGCCATCGTCTTTAATGTCCTCGTTGTTGTCTGCGATGTTGTAGCCCCCTTTGATTTTTCCTTCCTGGGCAAATTCGGGGTGTTGGGGGTCGATGCCAGTATCCATGACTCCGATGAGCATGTTTTTACCCGAAAGAGGGGGAAGGTCAGCGTCTTCCATACCCTCCCAGGCAAGCTGGGTGCCTGAGCTTTTGGATGCTAAATTGCGAACGGGCTGGAAGTTTAGCCTTGCATCGTGGATTTTATAGACCTGAGGGCAGAGGCTGAGGGCTTCGATATCACTTCCTTTGATTTCTGCGGTGATGGCGTTGAGCGTGAGGGTAAGGTGATGCTTTGGAATGAGGGAGAGCCTTTTTCGGCCGGCCCAGGTGAGGAATTGCTCTTGCTTTTGGAGGAGCTCTTGCTGGTAAGCATTTGTGGAAGCCAGGAGGGAAGCTGGAGGGGCGGAAGGGCTTGCAAAGGGTTGTGCTTTTTGCTGAAGCCAATATTCCACCCCGGGGAGATCTCGAAACTCTACCACGATAGGGATCCATTCGGAGGATTGGCTGACTTCCTGCAAGAAAACAGGATCGATGCGTTCATGGGGTTGAGCAATCGCTAGATGAGCCCATGGAGATGAGAGAAATGCCAGCACCAACACCAAGGTATATACTCTTTTCACACTCATACCTACCCCCTTCAAACGCACCAGAAATGCTTTGCTAATAATCTTAACCCAACGCCAGGGCATGTCAATTTAGGGGAGGGGTAATGAAAAAAAAGGAAAAAAAAGTGTTCTTGCTAGGCGAGATTAGGGATTTGTTGAAAAAGGGAGGAAGGAGGGATTAAGAAATTTTCCAAGGAATGATCAATTTCCTATAATGCAAAATCAGTTTTTATCCTTTTTCTGCTATACTATGAAAAAAAATAAGTAGATAAATTGAGCTTAGGGTACCTTGAAAACCGATAGTTTACAAAAAGTAGCGTAAAATTAAAATCATTGTTTAGCATCTTATAGTGAAATCCTTGAAAGTCCCTGTGAATGTTAGCTTAACGGAAACAGGCACTTTGAGGAGGTTTCCCGAAAAAAAGGGCTCTCGGAGGAGTGCCCATTAATTCAGCTTCAATTTAATTGCATGTCCGATAATGCAAGGTTTGCTGAAGCGTTTTTTTGCTAAATCATTGTTTAATTTTCGGGGGTTTCCAAAACAGCCCCCTTTGAAACCCATCCCATGAGGCTCAAAAATGGGAAGGGTCTGAAAGCAGTAGTTACCTTCTAAAGGTTGTTTCATTAGCTGAAAGATCGTACCCTTTGAGCAATTCTGGTATACTATGAGAAAAATAGTTGCTTTGGTTAATTGTAGGGTACCTTGAAAACCGATCTATTAGGCTCCCATCCCATGAGGCTCAAAAATGGGAAGGGTCTGAAAGCAGTAGTTACCTTCTAAAGGTTTGAGACAAACGAAAAGGTGCTCTCAGGTACAATCACCTTAGCAGGTTGTCTGAAAGCAGTAGTTACCTTCTAAAGGTTTGAGACGTATAATCACGAAAATCTTTTTAAACATGTTTCTCCGTCTGAAAGCAGTAGTTACCTTCTAAAGGTTTGAGACACAGTAATAGGGTCGCCATTGCGGTCAGTTTCTTCTTCGTCTGAAAGCAGTAGTTACCTTCTAAAGGTTTGAGACTTAAAAATCTTTTAACCCATAAACCTTTATCTCCAAAAGTCTGAAAGCAGTAGTTACCTTCTAAAGGTTTGAGACGTTGCCTTATCGACCGCTTCAATCATTATGGCGTATCTTAGTCTGAAAGCAGTAGTTACCTTCTAAAGGTTTGAGACAATGAGGATTCTAGATGATTTCGAACAGGTGGTAGAAAGTCTGAAAGCAGTAGTTACCTTCTAAAGGTTTGAGACAAGGTCTTGAATGCCATCCCCCTTGCGATTGTACCTTGGTCTGAAAGCAGTAGTTACCTTCTAAAGGTTTGAGACTTTTCAAAAGTTCCACCCTACGATGTTTACTACCTTTTGTCTGAAAGCAATGGTTACCTTCTAAAGGTTGGTATGTTCGGAGAAGGATCGTACCCTTCGAGCAATTCAGGTAAACTATGAGAAGAATAGTGGTTTTGGTTAATTAATAGGGTACCTTGAAAACCGATCGATTTGGCTCCCATCCCATGAGGCTCAAAAATGGGAAGGGTCTGAAAGTAGTAGTTACCTTCTAAAGGTTTGAGACCTCCCAATCAGTTTCCCATTGATTTGTCAAGACATATCGTCTGAAAGCAGTAGTTACCTTCTAAAGGTTGTTTTGTTTATTGGTTGAAGCATTTTCCTTATTCCATATAATTAACTCATGAAAAGCATTAAGCAAATGAAAAGCGAGTGAACACATGAGGTTGCGGATTGTGCTGAAACCTCTCGCTGGAGAGTTGTGCCTTCCCATTCATTATCATTATTGTTTACAATCGTTTATTTATCATATGCTGCCAAATGAAATGTCGCAATATGTTCATGATAATGGCTTTATTGCTGGTAATAAACGCTTCAGAATGTTTACATTCTCAGATATTCTTGAAGAAGGTGAACGTTTACCTGCTTCGGATCAGCCCTCATTACTTTTCACTCAAACTATCAGCTTTCTGATCTCTACAGCAATTCCTGAATTAGGTGACAGTCTTGTTGAAGGTCTGGAAAATGCATTGCAATCCAGCAACTATACCTTTAACCGACAGGCCATAGCTGTCACAAAATACTCTCTACTCCCTGAGCCAGATTTTTCTGCTTTGAATACTTTGTCGCAAGGGGTGAAGATTAAAATGCTAAGTCCCTTGACTGTGTATGAAACTCATGAGAAACAAGTCACGTACCATGAACCAGCTACAGAACCATTTGACCGTTGCCTGAGAACTAATGCTTTGGAAAAAATGAAGGTGATTGAAGGAGTTTCGTTTCAACACTTGACGTTGATACTTGAGCCTTCGGATCAAGCCCCAAGGAAAGCTATTATAATGTATAAAAGCGAAAATAACCCCATAACTTCATGGAAAGGTCATTTTTTACTAAAGGGAAGCCCAGAGCTTTTAAAAATCACCTACCAGGCAGGTTTAGGTGCCAAAAACTCCCAGGGCTTTGGTATGTGGAAAGTTGTTTAGGCATTTTTTGATAATTTCCATAGTTGGTCCCAAAAATGCATATAACTTGATGCTATTGTAGCTTGGGCTGGGTTTATTTGGAAATTGAGTAATGGTGCATCCATGCCATCCTTACCTTTAGGTAATAGTCCAAGGTATACTTTCTTTTCATCTACTATGTACATCCACCACGGCACAAACATGTCATAAACTCTAACTTCAATAGTAATAAGTTTTTTTCCAATGGTTAAATTTTTCAAACACTTTATATGATGTCTTATTCGTTCCTGATCTTCGTTAAGTTTTTTATTTACGTCATCTTGCTCAATATTGCCATCGTGTCTAAACAAGATAAGTTCTCTTAACAAGTCGAGATTATCTGGGTTAATAACAAGAAATTTTAAATCCATTTCCATATTGTTAGGTAAAGATTGTATCCATGATTTAAAAAGAGGGAAAAACGTATGTGAACTCACACCAAGGTAACATATACTTTTTTTTACTAAAGCCCATATTGCACGGTTTTTTTCAACTTTATAGTTTGGATCAAAATTTGTAAATCCAATAAGACGATTTCTGACGTTCATAAGATAGCTTGTATGTACAAAAAGGACAAAAATGATTACAGCAAATGTCATTGAAGTTATTATTGCTGCATTGATTTGTTGGTAAAAGACAAATGAAAATGCCCCAATTGATCCAATAGCAATTAAAGCTGAAAAAACCTGAATATAGATTATCTTAGTGTTGAATTGGATATCATTCTTGTAAAATATCTTGATTCCAAAATACAAAATAGCATAAATTATATTCGCAATTATCCCAATTGAAATATCATAAAAAACTGTATTATTCACTTTTTCACATCCTACCCTTTTTATTCTACAATTCTAAGGTTCCATATTTATTTAGCTTTATTTTATTGGCTCCATTTTTTAAATTTAATGTAGACCCTGGAACCCATCCACATTTACCTTGGGTTGGTTCTTGTCCTGGACCCTTTTCGTTAGTCAGCAAACCTACCATCGGCTCAATATCTCCATAAAGATCAACATTTGAGCTATTTTTCAAGAGAGAATCATTTACGATAAAATGGGCTGGTACATGAATCATTGGCACTTCTTTTGAATTTATTTCTGAAGCTTGAATTTTGAATTCAGGATTATCAGATGGAACATCTGAAATTAGTTTTATGCAGTGGTCAAACAAAAAATTACTTTTTTCATCTTCAACTCGTTTAACTAGTCTCATTAAGCCATAGCCATATTTTCTGTCGCCACCAACAACTAATTCAGATATAACTTTAAATAAATCAAATGTTGAACCATTGAAATCGACACTTGATAAGTCTATGTCATCCCTGTAAATAAGATAACCCACAAAAAAAACATTTAACTTTTTAGAATTTAAATGAATAACATTTTTAATGAACTCAGTTTCATGAAGAGATCCATCCTCAGCAGAATTGCAATTAGGGTTGATGGCAGTTTGAGTTATGGAAGAAATGAAAATACTTTCAAACTCTTCTTTATCTATACATCTATCCTTATTGATTGCATGGGGACATTCATATTCTAAACCTTTGTTGTCTCGATACCTTGGCTTTAAGCAATAGCACTTATCATTTTCGAATATTGCAGGGAAAAAGTAACTAGCAAAGATTTTTATATTCATTAATTCGGTGCCAATGTCCATAAAATGTTTGTATGGGTTAGCATTTGCTGAAACAATAGATCTTCCAATTTTATTGGTGATAGCTCCCCACATGGCTGTGCCTGGAATGTAATATCTGGTTTGAAGAATAAAACCACGGCTAGTGCGACCTATTCTTAAGGGGGTATGGAGTTGATAAACCAGTTTTTCAATTTTCCATTTAGTCATTACTTTACCTTTTTCATATAAGCTTTTGCAAGATAACGAGCATAGGTAAGCATTTTTTCAATCATGTTTTTGGTAAAATATACTTCATCAATGTTGTTTGATCTTTCTGATATCATCTTTTCAAGCTTTTTGTACTTTTCTTTCTCTGGCGTAGATTCTTTGGTTTGAGGATATATTTCACCAATTAACTCGGTTGAACATTCAACAATAGCATCATAGATTATCCCATAAGCAGAATCATCTCTTTTAGAAGAAACAAATACATAAAAACCAAACAAACCATTTTCTTGTAAAACACCCAGAGTTTTTTGAAAACTATTTTCAGCTTTATTCTTATCTATTTTTATTATTGTTTCAATAAGTTCATTAGCTCTTCTGAAAGCCAAAAGATCTAAATTATGCATTTTTGTCCTCCTGCCCAAAAAAGAACTTCATGCGACCCATACCCCGGGTGGTCATTCCGCCCATTCCAAAGCATTCTATGTAGCTCATGCCATCTTTGATAGTTTCAAGAATATCTTTTTTTTCAAATTGATTTTTGTTGAATAAACGGGGATCATTAACGGTAATATTTAGTTTTAAGATAGTTGCTCTGGGTATGGCTTCATAAGAAAAAAGGGCACCATCAATAGCTGTGCCTGTTTTCGGATCAATAGCTACTGAGGTTCGAACTTCAAGGTTGTCGTTTACAACGTTGGAAAAGATATAATCTGAGACCATAATTAATCTATGTTTAATTATTTGAGGCATATTACCTATTGATGGCTTAAGAATATTTTGGAGTCCAGGTGCATCATCTTTAGTTGAGGCTTTTTTTAGATTTAACCATCCAAGGTTGATGGAATCTCCTACTAAACTACAAACTGATAAAAAATATTCCTCATGGTTTTCCGTTGAAACGCTTAAAACATCATTTAAAGTCTTGATTCGTGTATCTGCCAAATCACCTAAAAGTGCCATTGGACTGGTAACCCAAAGGGGACCTATTCTTGAAAACACTGGAAAAAATACAATGGATGCATCATAAAACTGTGCCATACCCTGGAAACTTTTTTCTTTTTTTGAAAAGCCAAAGCTTGTACAAATTGGACAATCATCATTTCCGCAATGGCTTTTTTGATCGTTTTCATTTCCTTGTCCTGCACATTCTATTTGATTAGCAGCAATAGAGGCAAAGTACCTTATCACTCCTGAAAAACTCGAACCTGGGATTTTGGGCAAGTTGGTTCCGGGATCTCGAATAATCGTGTTGTCAACTCGGCCCAATTGAGCACCACCCGAGCCAATATGAATTGGATCCAGCGACATGAAGAAAAAAGTATGACATTCATTATTTATATTATTGATCATTGCCCACCCCTTTTATTTGTTGATCATTTTTTGTTGAAAGTCTTTTTTTGAGTATTTTCATATAAAACTCCACCATAGTAAAAAAGTTAAAATTTTCTTTTTTATAAGATTTTATAACATTTTCAATCAAGCCTGTTATTTTTTCATCAGTATTTTCATCAAGTAAGTTTTTTCTTAAAACAGTTTCAAGAAATGTTAACCAGGTTTCAAAACCATCTGGAGTGCTCTCAATATTTGCTTTCCATAAGTAATACTTCGAATAGACAAGCTCTTCCATATTTTTTAAATCAGCGTCAGATATTTTGTTTCTCTTGGCAAGATCTTTCAAAACAGACCACCAGGTTTTAAAAATGAATAAATACTCTTCCAGCAGAAAAATACTGCCACTTTTTTCAGCGATAAAGTTGCTATGATTCGAAGGATATCCTTTATCCTCCGAACAATACCTAAGGGAAGAAATTTCAAAACGCTTTGAGTTGCTGACAAGATTAAAAAAGGAATAATAACTTCTCAAAATCTGTATGGGGGTGTTATTTTTAGTGATTTTTGAGCAATGAATCATCTTGCCCATCTTACTTTCCAGTAACTCCAAATTTGTTTGATCGGTGGCTTTGCTATTCACAAAGAAATAAGGGTGGAAATAATCATACTCTAAATCATCTTTTTTTGCATTTAATTGAGTGTTAATGGAAAATTCATCAGAATGTTCAGGATGGTGTTTCGATTTTAATATGATTTCTTTAGACTTGATGCCATTAAATTTCATGTCGACAATATCTTGTATATTTTCCTCCCACTTCGCGTCTTTTTCATTTATCTTGTAGTCCTCTTTGTAATGCCTTTTAAAATTGGAGATCAGTTTGCGAGACGCATCTATAGCGACATATAAAGGCGCTTTCTTGGAGAAGAATAAGTTGCCAATGCTGATCGGAAGCCTTCCATACACTTTTCCGAAACGCTGGAAATACAACTCCATGATCTCATAGTTAATCTCTTCAACTATGGAAGCAGGGATGAGAATCAACATTTGATCAGGGGAGTTAGTTAAAAACCGGTAAGGTTTTACCTTTTTTTCATCAATAATTTCATTATTGACGCTTATATCTCCAGGTTCTGGAGAATTTTCATTTTTGACTTGAGTAAATGAAACTTGTAGTTTATTGTCTTTTTCAAGAATATCCCTTATCTCTTTATTTTGGTGATACGATAACAAAGGAATGACGTGCTCTTCTTGAATAAGAATCGAGATATTGCTTGAGTAAATGGTTATTTCGTTTTTTATTGTTATTTTTGCATCAAAGCAACCTTTAGGATCCTTATTATCCTTAAAATGTTTTTCTTCAATGACAAATTTAAAACGGCTTATCATTGGTAGTTCCTTATCAAGAACCTCTTCAGGAATATCTCTTTTCAAGAAATCACGAGTAGTGTTCCATAGACTTAACAATCGTGATGGGGTATAGTTTTTGGTTAAGATATAGTTTGAATAGGAAACAGCACATGAAGATTTCTTTCTTGCATTAAGTTCATCAATCCAGTCTTTGATATTTTTAAAACTACTTTGCTGTGTTTCTATTTTGTTTGTGTGTCTTCCATATAGGAAAGAAATATGCTTAACATGGTCTTCTTTTCCATTTGGATGAAAACACTTATCAATATCATTCTCAATGTCAAATAATGTGGGCAAGCAATCATGATATATTGGTTGACTTGTAAAATATTTTTTTCGCTCCTCATCACTTTCTGCAAGATATTCATTTTTAACTTTTCCTAAATGTTTTATTGCCTTCTGGATAGCATTCTGTTCTTTCATCCATAGAGTCCATACCATATCACCCGAAAGCCAGGGTTCGATGTTCATTTTGATGGACAAAATACAAAGTTGATTGTTTTCATCAGCAATTTCATCTGAAAAAATGGAATGGACAGGGGTATTGATGTCATATTCATTTTTTTGGTTTTTATAATAATTAAATTGTTCTTCTCTTCTATCTTTGCATGTTCTGCAAATCTTTTCTTGAGATACGCTAGATGGTTGCGATGTATCTACTGGACGCAGTTCACATATCTCGCATATTTTCGCTATTGTGTTGTTCCATTTATTCATCCATGCCAGCTTGTGTTGATCCAAATAAATCATGCTTTTTAATTGAATAGGCATTGATTTAATTTTATGAAGAAACTCAATAACATGTACGATATCCATAGGAAAGGACGTGCTATGGAATTGTTTCTTGTCTTCTTCTTTTACAGATTCGTTGTCCCAAGTGCAGTGAGGAAGTAACTCCCCGTTAGATATTGTGTTTGATTCTGTGATAGCTATTTTTTTTATATCATTTAGCTTTTCCGCATAGGAGAGAAAAGCACTCATGTCACTTTTCACTTCAGGAATAAGAAAAACGATAGAATCTTCATCATCATAAATACTCATACCAAGGTAATAATCAATTTCAACAATTTCCTTCAATCTTGACTTTATTTTTTTTACTAAATCGTATCTTGCATTAATATCAGCTACCTTGGAGCCTTTGGAGATAAAACGAAAAGCATCCCATGAGAAGCCTAAAAACCCAAATTTTACAGTTTTAAAATCTAGAGATTCTTTGTAAATATGATGGTGATTGTATAAGATTTTTGCAAACGCAGCTGTTGCATAGCAATGTTGCCATAAGCTGGTATCATTTGCTGGAACGCATGTGTCAGATACTGTGCAGGAAAAAGCATCCTCAATATAACCATATAGTTTATTTCTTTGGTCGTAGTCCAGCAATAATTTCATTATGTCTTGAGATTGCAACAAACTAGAGATATTTTCATACAATTCTTTTCTTTTTTCATTAAGATTAGGTATTACTGTTTCAAAACCATAAGGAGTTGATCTATACTTAAGGTTTTCGCAGAATTGTTCCATACAAAAAAAAGGGTTGTTCCTATCATAGGCTGAATCAAAGCTATCTGCTGCTTTTAACAATTTAATAAATTTGGAGCTAGTGTCTTGTGCAGTATGCTCATTCATACATTTATCTATAGAAATTTGCAATTCCAGACAAACAGTTGTTAGTACGCTTTGAAGAATGGGGTATCCTGTGATTAAAGTATCTTTATCGAGAAATTTATCCGTATGAGGATCTTCAGCTTCTTTCTCTTTTTGCCAAGTTGATCGATAACTAAGAAATTCATCGCTTAGCTTGCCAAGATCATGAAGCAAAGATGCAAACTCAAAATATAGTACTGTTTCTTTATTATGCATGATTGTTGCACCCGAGTTCAGTGTATTTATCTTCTATCTCATCAAAACAATCATCATAGTCTTCAAAATATTCATATTTTTTCGAAGAGTGTTGGAACATATGAAATGAGATTTTAAAATAACTTTCGTCTACTGTGCCATATCCGCTTGTTTTTTTAGCTCCAAATCCATAGGTAACTAATGTATCCAGCAACACTTCTCTAAGGAGTTTTATGTCCGAAATCATAGCTTGGATGTTTTGTTCTAATTCATGATCAGCTGTTGGATGCATAAGATCAAACGGAAAGTAAATCAATTTCAAGCTGCCTTTTGTTTTTTCCGGGACTGCTTCAAATAGAATAGGAATTGTTCCAGAACCAGTTTCCTTATCTTGCGGATTAATGATTTCAATACTCATGTTTCGAAAAAAAGTGGGGAAAAATGATATCCTTCCTTTTCTTTCCTGAGTTAGTTGACTTTTTTGTTCCTCTGTAGAATGAATGACTTCTGGCAAATGTTTTTCAATTTGTTGATTTTCAGTTCCAAACAGTTTATTGATATGGAGTCTAAGGCGATATGCTTCATTGCAATCTAATTGATCGTTGTTTAAAAGATTTTGCATTGCAGCTGACCGCAGATTTCCTTTCCAGGTCGTTGCTGGGATATAGGGAATTTTAAAAACTTTTTCTTTTTTCACAGGATTGTCATGCACATAAAGAGCCTCATCATCACGCGAAAGATAGGGCTTAAGTAATTTGAATTTTATCTCTATCAATGCGCAATATTTGGGCAAAAGTTTATCATTTTGCGACCCAATTCCATATCCTTCTATTAGTTTGGTAATCTCATGAAAACTATGCTCGGGTTTTTCCTTGTTTTCTTCGAAGTAGTTTTTTAATTCTTTTTTTAATTCTTTTTTGCTAACTGATGAATTAACAATTGATGAATTAACAATGTTCATGTAATGTAATTTTGCAGAATCCTTTGTAAGAAAAGTATTATAAAACCGTAACAGATTTATTGTTTCTTGAGGTATTACTTCCATTTCTTCTTTCATCAGATTGTATAAATTTGCAGATCCTTGTTTACATTTATCGAGGAAATAATCGTAACTCATGGTTAAACATCACCTCCCACATTGATAGCATTTTCATTTACCTCACATTGGTTATCAAACATAACATTGACTTGATCTATTATGACCCTTACCAATTCCTCCTTACTGATATCAAGTGTGGGCGGTAAAAAAGCCCAAATCTTTAAAAACCATTTAGCTTGATCGTCGTCATAATAAACTGAACTCACATTTATTCTGCTTTTTATTTTATTCTTATCACCAATCAACATAGACAAATCTTTTTTAGTGATATCATTCTTTAGTTTATATTTGATTGCTCCGCTGATTCCATTTATCTCTTTTTCACCTTTTCTAAAAGAATAACGTATGTCGTATGCAGTTGGAACGAATTTTCTATCATACGCTTTAATGGATTCATTTTCCTTTCTTCCAATTATCATTAACTCCTTGTTATATTTGTCCATTGCTGAGTTTTGAATAGAAAATGATAATGATATAAATCGCTTATTGAACAATAATTCATTTTTATCCAAGATGAACTGAGTATAACCTTCTTTAATCCTTTGCAAATCAGGATTTATCCACTTTCCATAACCAAAACCATATTGAGTTTTAGCGCCTAAAGCTCCATAGTTGGTCACAAAATCCATGAGAAAAGCAAGGTTGGCAAGCGTGGTTTCGTAGTTTTTTAAAGCAATGAGTTTTATTTTGATCTCACTTTTGCAATTAAAGATTGCCTTCAGCTCTCCAAAATCATAATAGCTGATAATTCCTTTTTTTTCTTTGCTTCCATTATGTTTTTCTGCACCAAAGATAGAATATAGCCAATGGCTGTTGCTTTGATACACTGTTTTATTGCTCTTAAAATACAAATCAATATTTTCAGCGTCAGTACTGACCAGCCTAAATGCTCTGCTATTCTCTGTGGTGCCAAATAATTCATCTTCATTTTGTGTATCTTTTGATTCTGAGAGATCAAGTAATTGTCTGTACCACCATCTTAACGACCCAATCAAAGAAGTATCTCTTAAAGTTTCGCTGTTTCCATCATAACCACCAGTCCAAAAAGGGGTTAAGGTTTTTAGATTAACTTCAAGAATGTTGTTTTGCTTGCTATCAATTTTGTTCATTTTACATACCCTCAAAAATAATATCAATACCATAAACTCTGCAAGAAATAAAAAATGTATCAAAATTCGATGAATGCTTAAAATAAATGGTATTAGTAGATATCTTCAGATTCTATTCCTATGCTTGAAAATGTTAAACGAGGTTTTAATACAGATTTATTTTTTTGTTCACACAAAAAATACATTAAAGCTTTGACGTAAAGAAAATTCCTATTATTCATGGTCACCTCTTTAGCAACTTTATAAGTGTTTAACCTATATTTTCAGTTTTGTCAACAGGAAAATTTTTCTGCTATAATAGGAAAAAAATTGGTAGCGAAATTGAGCATAGGGTACCTTGAAAACCGATAGTTTACAAAAAGTAGCGTAAAATTAAAAACATTGTTTAGCACCTTTTAGTGAAATCCTTTAAAGTGTCTATGGATGATAGGTTAACGGAAATAGACACTTTGAGGAGGTTTCCCTAAAAAAAAGGGCTCTCGGAAGAGTGCTCATTAATTCAGCTTCAATTTAATTGTATGTCCGATAATGCAAGGTTTGCTGAAGCGTTTTTTTGCTAAATCATTGTTTAATTTTCGGGGGTTTCCAAAACAGCCCCCTTTGAAACCCATCCCATGAGGCTCAAAAATGGGAAGGGTCTGAAAGCAGTAGTTACCTTCTAAAGGTTTGAGACTCGGTTATATATTTATCTTTGTTGATGTCTTCTCTCGTCTGAAAGCAGTAGTTACCTTCTAAAGGTTTGAGACTCCATCTTTGCAATATGTAGCTGGCAATTCGTCAACTAGTCTGAAAGCAGTAGTTACCTTCTAAAGGTTTGAGACAGAGATAAGCAACCACTTAACATCATCAATCATTTTGTCAGAAAGCAGTAGTTACCTTCTAAAGGTTTGAGACATCCTAGGCCTTCGGTAGCGAATGAGAACCACACTACTTGTCTGAAAGCAGTAGTTACCTTCTAAAGGTTTGAGACTCCATCTTTGCAATATGTAGCTGGCAATTCGTCAACTAGTCTGAAAGCAGTAGTTACCTTCTAAAGGTTTGAGACAGAGATAAGCAACCACTTAACATCATCAATCATTTTGTCTGAAAGCAGTAGTTACCTTCTAAAGGTTTGAGACTATATTCACGAGGTGGCGTAAAATAGTCATTAATAGTGTCTGAAAGCAGTAGTTACCTTCTAAAGGTTTGAGACTTAGCAACCATAACATCGTACCGTTCTTGGAATTTTAGGTCTGAAAGCAGTAGTTACCTTCTAAAGGTTTGAGACTTAGCAACCATAACATCGTACCGTTCTTGGAATTTTAGGTCTGAAAGCAGTAGTTACCTTCTAAAGGTTTGAGACATAGAAATTGCTGGCCTCATCAGCATCTGAGTGCCATAGTCTGAAAGCAGTAGTTACCTTCTAAAGGTTTGAGACACATCTTGATGAGTTCTTTAAATTCTTTCATTGTACGTCTGAAAGCAGTAGTTACCTTCTAAAGGTTTGAGACCTTTTTTTTTCTTCTCTATCTCTAGAGCCAATGGGAGGTCTGAAAGCAGTAGTTACCTTCTAAAGGTTTGAGACATACCCAATTTCGAATCCAGAGAAAAACCTCTGGTTTGTCTGAAAGCAGTAGTTACCTTCTAAAGGTTTGAGACAGAATGAAGAGAAACACAAAGACGGCCGTCTTGAGTGTGTCTGAAAGCAGTAGTTACCTTCTAAAGGCTTGAGACGTAAACCACAGCTGATCTTTCGTGTTGTATACGTTGGTCTGAAAGCAGTAGTTACCTTCTAAAGGTTTGAGACTTTTTGATCCCGGTTCCAAAAGCCTTTGGCCATTCCACGTCTGAAAGCAGTAGTTACCTTCTAAAGGTTAGGTTTCTTGATTGCCTGGTTAAGCTTTATAATATATAATCCTTCGATAGTACTTTGAGAAGGAATAAAAAAATGGTGAAACACAAAATTATAATTGGCGATAGCAGAAAGATGGTTGAAGTTTCAGACGATTCAATTGGTCTTATCGTGACTTCTCCTCCTTATTGGAACATAAAAGATTACGGGCAAGAAGGACAAATTGGTTATGGGCAAACCTTGCATGAATATCTGAAAGACTTGTATCGTGTTTGGAAAGAATGTTATCGGATTTTAACTCCTGGAAGAAGGCTTTGTGTTAATATTGGGGACCAATTTGCGAGAACAATTATCTATGGTCGTTATAAAGTTATTCCGCTTCATGCAGAAATTATTGCAGAATGTGAAGATATAGGATTTGATTATATGGGGTCAATAATTTGGCAAAAAAAAACAACTATGAATACAACAGGTGGTGCAACAGTAATGGGTTCTTATCCGTATCCCCCGAATGGAATCATTGAGATAGATTACGAATTTATTCTAATTTTTAAAAAACCAGGCGTTAACAATTTTTCCGACAAAGCAAAAAAATCTGAATCTTCCCTTTCTAAGGAAGAATGGAAAACTTTTTTTACGGGTCACTGGACTTTTGGTGGAGCAAAACAAAAGGAACATGAAGCTATGTTTCCAGACGAATTGCCGTATAGATTGATTAAAATGTTTTCTTTTGTAGATGATGTTGTTCTTGACCCTTTTTTAGGGAGTGGTACAACAGTTAAGGTAGCGATGGACCTTAACAGAAACTCAATTGGATACGAGATTAATGATAAATACTTGGATATTATAAAAGAAAAAGTAAAAACTAATATCTTTTGTCAAGATAGTTTAAAAATTTATTTAAGAAAAAACCCAATTTTGACCGATGAAATCCAATACCAACCCACGATTCAAAACGCAGAACCTAAGATAAGCCCACAAAAGTTAAACTTTGCTAACGGGTCTCTTTATAAGGTAACTGAAATAATAAGTGCTGATGTCATTAAATTAAACACTGGCTTATTGGTCAAATTATTAGGAGTTTCGATTATTGACAATCAAGCAACCATAGATTATTTAAAAAAACATCTTTTGAATAAGGAAGTAATTCTTAAGTTTGATAAAATTCAAGGAGAAGCAAAAGAACCTTTAAATGCTTATGTTTACTTAAAGAATAAGATATTTATTAATTCATATCTAATAAAATCATCTTTAGCAGTTACTGACAGAGGTTCATGTTTTGATTTTAAGGATAGATTTCTGCAATTGGAGGAAACGCCCATATGCCCAAAGAATGGATTCTAAACAGTGCTAATATGAGATGGGGCTTAACTAAAAAAAACAAAGTTGGTCCTGTGGCAGATCTAATTAGGAAGTGTTCTCCAAAATCTGTCCAAGATTGGGAAAATTTTTATCTTGAAAATGTTAAGCCTAAAGAATATTTAGAAGAATTAGGGAAGATACTATTTATCAAAATATCAGAGGTTCCTCGCTAAATTGTATGGGTTAACATATTTACACATCATACTATGAATATA
>DAOSES010000028.1:0-21827 GCA_035363255.1 Caldisericia bacterium
GGTTTTAACTTAATCCTTTTTAGGCTTGACATGAACCATAGTATCTGACTCAAGCGACCCTCTGACTCAGGTGAGAAGTTTGCTCAGGATGGATTGGATTTTGGGGCCGGAGCGTTGGAAACCAAAGACTCTAGCAGTTTCGTCAATGAGCTCTTTTTCCTGGATGCCCAAGTGATGGGATCGAATTGTTTCAATTGCCAGACGAAGCTCTTCGGGGCAGATATGTTGGATGGTCCTCACCTGATCTTTATCTTTGGGGGTACGCACTTGAAGCTCTTGACCCCGCAGATAGCAAAAATCCCCAGAATAATAAACATGTTTTTTGAGCGAAGTGTGGTTAATACACTCCTTGATTTTCTCAAGCAGGCTGGGGCTGACTTTATTACGCTCAAAGAGAAAGGCGAGTTTTTTGCCCAGAATTTCCAGATGGGTGGGTCCTTGCTGCTGAAGAAGTTGGGGTATGATTTTCACCAGGGAAGAAATCCGCTTGCAGGGCTGGGAAAGTAAACGTTGGGTGGCGTGATCCCACTCAATACAGGAGTCAAGCTTGCAATTGAGTTTGGGGCAAGCTGGATAGTCTGGATGGCGATACATAAAGGAGCAATCGTATTCGGTATATACTGAAAACTGGTAAAAATCGTTTCGATCTTCAGCAAGTTCGACGCTTTCCTGATACAAAGGCTCTGAACTATTCTCCGAAGTAGGTTTGGGCTTTGAAGGGGCGGGATCTGAAGTCTTTTCCTTGAGAGCTTTTTGAATAGCTTCGATCAAACGTTGGGATTCGCTTGGAAAATCTTTGATCCAATCGGTGGACCAGATACGATAGAGCTTCCAACCCCGATCTTCGAGCAAGGCTTGTCTCAGGCGATCTCTTTCGCGTGCCATGCGCGTAGAATGGTAGGACGCACCATCGCATTCGATGCCCAACACATACCTTCCTCCCTGCTCTGGGTCGCGTATTGCCATGTCGATACGAAAACCTGAGCAACCCACCTGAGTATCCACCGTAAAGCCCTGTTGGCAGAGGAAATGATACACTTCTTCCTCAAACACCGACTCGGTAGCAAGAACGGCCTTTTTCCTCTCAGGAAGCACCTGGGGTCCAAGCTGGGCGTATTCGATATAATGCCGCAGAAGCTGTGCACCTCTGGACTCGGTACGACTCAGATCAATATCATGGGGCAGAAGCGAACCCACCAGTTTGAGATTGAATCGAGCACGAGTGATGGCAACATTTAGGCGACGATAACCTCCTTCGCGATTGAGAGGACCAAAATTCATGCTCAGGTTTCCTTTGCTGTCTCGGGCATAGCCAATGCTGAGAAGGATCACATCGCGTTCGTCTCCCTGGACGGTTTCAAGATTCTTCACAAAAAAAGCTTCTTCCCGATTTTCATCAAAAAAAGGCTCCATTTCGGGATGTTCAAGACGATATGAACGCAAGGCTTCTTCTATGGCAAGTTGTTGTGCAGTACTGAAAGCGATGACCCCCAGGGACAGCTTGGAACGGCTTTGGAAATGTTCGACCACCAGCGATGCAATCTTTTCCGCTTCGAGGAGGTTGTTGCGTTTACCACTGCGATCGTAGCATCCTTCGGGCAAATAAATATACTCCACCCCCTGGTCTTTGCCTTTTTCAAGCAGGGAAGGAAAGGTGATCAGACGGTTTTCATAGATCATGGCATTGGAAAAAGCGATAAGGTGTTCATGCTTGCTACGATAATGCCAGAGCAATTTTCGTTCGGGCAACAAGGTGCGTGCCTCATCCAAAATGGATTCAAAGGCATCGGAGTCGTCTTCTCCTTCTTCGTAAGAAAGCTCTTCGTCTATACTGGATACATTAAAGAAATTGCTGGGGGGAAGCTGTTCGCTGTCTCCTGCGATCACAACTTGTTTTCCACGATAAATAGCCCCAATGGCATCTTCGGTGCAAATTTGAGAGGCTTCGTCAAATATTACCGTATCAAACTGATAATATTGGGGATCCAAGAGAAGGCTTACACTAAGGGGAGACATCATCAGACAAGGTTTAAGGGCGAGTAATAAGTTGGGAATCTGTCGAAAGAGGATACGAAGCGGTTTGATGCGACTTTTTTTGTTGATTTCTTTGTTGAGCAGACCCATTTCTCCAGTGTTTTCAGTGAAAGAATTCATGGAAGGTCGTTGTTCGAGGCAAATCTGACGAAGACGCAGTTGTGAAAGGGCGAAAAGCTCAGTGTCAGCAGTCTTGAAAGCTTCTATCAGTTGCTGATGCTTTTTGGAGCGGAAGCGTTCGATGGCAGGGAACAAGGCTTGCATATGATCCAGCCAAAGGAAATAAAAACGTTTGAAAAAGGCTCCAGGGATCGATGCAGGGGGGATTTGTTGAGCAAGTGCCTGAGCTATAAAATCCTGGAGTCCAAGCTCTAAACAGCGTTGATGGGCTTTTCGATAATCCACCCACTCTTCCAGGAGGGAAAAGTGCCCAAGGCATTCTCTGAGCCAGGCTAAAAGCTCCTCTATGCTTGACTGGGAAAAAACAGAGCTTCGGTGGGGAAACAGCTTTTGCAGGGCTGTGAAATCTTCTTTTTGCTCCTGAAGCCAGCTTTGACTGCTTAAAACAAAATCATGACAAGTTTTTGCCAGGGTATTATTCTTACTGAGTGCATGAATAAAGCTTGAATAGGAGGCAAGGTCTTTTCCCAGAAGGTTTGATAGCTCTTCGCACCAATCCAGAAGGCTCAGGATGGATTCCCAGGAACTATGTAAACCCTGGTAGTGATGATGATATCGGGCTAAAAAAACCGACTCCTTACTCGATAGATCTTGTTTTATTGCTTGCCATTCCTGCAATTGACATAGTGTTTTATGAATCGCAGACAACGAAAGAAAGGTGGGGGAGCTCAGACAAGAGCCAAGATCCTGAGCGATTTGCCTGATGGTTTCGAGTGCTGGGAGTGAAAGAAGAGCCCTATCCGTGGAGCTTTGGATATGCTCATGCTGAATCAGGTAGCTTTGCCATTCAGAATCGATTTGGCTTTCATGAAGATCCAGGAAGCGGGGAGCAAGATCTTTTAAAAAAAGGAGCTTTTCCTCGGCTTGAAGAAGGAAGGGACGAATATTTTCAGGGATATCTTCAGGGAAAATCTCATACAAGCTTTCAAAATGAAGGATGGAGGTCCAGAGCTCTTTCCATTGGGTAGTGAGTCCTTGATACTTTGGTCCTAAAATTTCAGACAGTGAAGCATGGTTTTTTTCAAGGTATGCTCTTCCTTTTTGGATTTCACGAAGTGTTTCGAGTAGTTGAATCCAATCTGCATCTTTTCGAGTTTTTCCAGGATTTTTGGCAAAAGATCGAAGGAATCGCAGGTCCTGACGATAAGCTGCTTTAAAATATTTAGTAAAGCCAGAATAATCCGCTCGAAAACGTTGCAAAAGAGCAAAAGCATCAATTTCGAGAATTTCACGGTCAAATTCCTGAAGTAGCGCTTTACTGAGGAGTATCTTGTCGGAAGCATCCCAAGCTTGTTTGCACCAGGCTCGAAGTTCTTGTTTTTTGCCATAACGAAACCAAAGCGGAGCAGGATCGGGGCGGTGCATCAGCGTCTTGAGCAGTTGATACAAGTGCTGGTAGTTCATAGCCTTGTATGCTGGGGGGAAAGCTAAAATCTGCAAAAGACGCTGACCCAGTTCCATATATTCAGTACTTCGATCGATGAGTTGTTTCAGACTAGACAGAGAAGTGCTACGAATATCCAGCAAACTTTCCAGTGCGCTGAGAGGGAAAATCTGCTCAAGTTTTTCCATCAGGGCCTCATAGGATGAAAGCATAGACTGGGCTGGCAGGCTAAATAGTGGTGGAGTAAAAAATTCACTGAGTTCTCTCGCCAGGCGAAGGCACTTTTCGTGAAGCTCTTTGTCCTGAAGCGCTTGAGTACGGTGAGTACTTAGTGAGTTTTCCAGCAAAAAATGTGCTGGAGCCTGGGGGGACCGGGAAGCGAGGGTGCAAAGCTTGAGGAGAAAGGGGATTTGTGGGTAAGTGGGGTTGATAGGAAGTTGGAGGAGAGTATTGATGGTTTTGAAACTTTGAAACCATGCTTCACTTGCTTTGATATAGTGTTTTAGCAGGCTTTCCAGATTGTGCCTTGCCTCCAGGTTGAATTCCCTGACCTCAGCTCCATACCAGCAGTTGCCTTGATAAGTACTGCCCATTTTTTGTGCACATCGAGCAAATTCATCCAAAACTTCTTTGAATTGCTGTAAATCCTGGGAATTTATTGAAGCAACAGGGATAGAGGAAAAAGGAATATCCGGAGCTTCCCGATGTTTCAACGCTTCTCCATACACTTCATATATACTGCGTTGAAGGGGGATGCATTCCTGATGCAGAGCCTGCACATAATCATTAAGATCCTGGCGGTAACTTTCCAATTCGTTCAGGCGATGAAAGACCTGAGACTTCAAGGTGATGTTTTTGTTTTCCAGGCTTTGACGCAGCATTTCCAAGACTTCTCTTTTATTGCTTTTACTGCTGTGAAGAGGAAGACAGAAATCGGCAAGATCAGCTTGCTCCAGTCGGTGATAAACCACTTTTAACGCAGCAGTTTTTTCAGATACAAATAGTACCTTTTTGTTTCGTGCCAGGCAATCAGCAATAATGTTGGCGATGGTTTGGCTTTTTCCTGTGCCCGGGGGGCCATGGAGCACAATGCTATAGCCTTTGCTGACTGCGGTGATGGCATCCAGTTGGCTGGAGTCAGCATCCATGATTTGAAAAGTATCGCAAACCTTGACTTTATCGTGATCTATTTCTTGCAGTTCGGCAGGAATCGATGGAATGAGAGATTTATTGCCTCCCAGACCTTGCACAAAAAAGTGCTTACTTATTTGATCGCGATGAAGATTCAGATCCTGATAAATGTTCATTTTATTGTAGGAGAAAAGACTTAAGCTGGTTTCCTGGAGGATCTTCCAATCGGCAGGCAAAGCCAGCGCTTGTATCAGGGAAAAGAAATCAGACAGGCTTAAGTCTTCTTCAGGAAGAGAAGGCAGTGTAATTTTAAAATCCTTTTCTAGCTTGAAAGCAAGGCTTGGATTGAGGAGAATTTCATCGTCAAAGAGCGATAGTTGAAATAAATCTCGCAGTCCTTTTTGCTCCAGGCTGACAGGCACCATGAGCAGAGGGGAAAGGTTGATGATTTCGCTGTGGAGATTTTCTTTCCATTGAAGAAAGCCAAAGGCAAGGAATAAGATGTTGATGCCTTGCTCTTCCAGCGAAAGTCTGGCTCTTTTTTTCAGATGATTCAGGCTCAGAAAGAGCTGATAGTCATCTTGATTGCTGAGCATTTGTCTGGCTTTGAGGGGAACATCAGGCAGGGTTTCGATGGGGGCAGTAGGCATTGTCTTAGTCCACCGCGTGCTTTCAGGCTCTCGATAGGCAAACTCAAGAACATGATTTTTTTGGACCAAAGAAGTGAAAATCGAATCCCCATCGGGGATAATGATTTTCAGACTGCTTCTACGAGGGTTTTTGAAGTGGATCAGAGGATTACGACGGCTGAGATCCAATAACTTGTTTTCCCATTGAGCAATCCTGGCATCCATATTAAGCATGATATTATTCTAAGTTAAGGCTTTCCTAATACAAGGGCTTGACGCTGGCTAAGTTGTGATAAAATTTAAACCATATGAACAAGAATAATGGTAGTATATGAACGAAACTAAGCTGGACAGAAAACAAATCATCCAGGCATTGCGCGAATGGCGCTTAAAAAAGAGCCGACAAGAAAATGTAAAATTGTTCATGATTCTTCAAAACAAAACCATGGATGCTATAGCTGATATCATGCCACAAAATCGTGAAGAGTTTGTGCAGATTAAAGGCTTGGGAGAACGCAAATATGAAAAATATGGTGAGGAGATCCTTGGCTTGCTTCGATCTCAAGAAAACCCTATAGACCTTTTCTCTTCCCCGCCTCCTTCACCTGCACCAGCTTTTAAGGAGCAGACGCTGATAGAGAAAATCAGCCAAAAGGTGCTCACTGTCAGCCAATATCTTGATCTTGTCAATGATATTCTGCGACCCTTGCAATTGAGCGTTCGGGGAGAAATCTCCAGCGTAAACTATCGAAAGCACTTGTACTTTTCCCTCAAAGATATCCAGGATGAAAGCAAACTGGAGGCTCTGATGTGGGAATCCGATCTGAAGTATTGCGGAATCAAGCCAGTGGAGGGTATGGAAGTCATCATTCATGGCTTTATGGAGATCTATAAACCAAGCGGGAAAGCTACTTTTCGCGCCCAAACCATGGAGCTGGTGGGTGAAGGGGCTCTCAAAAAAGCCTACGACGACTTGAAAAAAAAGCTGGAAAACGAGGGCTGTTTTGATCCCGAGAGGAAAAAGCCAATCCCTGAGTTTCCCGTGCGCTTGGGAGTTATTACCTCAAAACATGGCGCTGTAATTCACGATTTGCTGACCAATCTGGGAAAATATGGCTATAGGATTCAGCTATATGATGCTCGAGTGGAGGGCGTGATGGCCATCAAGGAGTTGATCACCGCTCTGCGCTATTTTCGTGACAAACCGATAGATCTTTTGGTGGTGATTCGAGGAGGAGGAAGCCTGGAAAGCCTTCAAGCTTTTAATAGTGAGGTTTTGCTTCGTTCGGTGATGGACTATCCTGTGCCTATCATTGCTGGCATCGGTCACGACAAAGATGTGCCTTTGTTTTCCATGATCGTTGATGCGGCTTTTTCCACTCCCACCGCGGTGGCACGTGAAATCAATCGAAGCTGGGACAGCGCCCAGGAAAAGTTGCGCTATTATGAGCATGCACTTTTACATCGCTATGCTCCTCTGCTTGCAGGAGCCAAGCATGCCATCGAACGAGCTTTAGGGCAAGGGGAACGTTTTTATGTAAGACTGCTAAACCAGCAAGTGCGCTTGAATCGCACTTTAGAAGCTATCATGCATCGATTTAACACCCACATCGAACGCAGAAAACAAGAGTTGAATCACCAGGAAAATCACCTTCAGGATCAATTTACACGTGATCTATCCAGTGTCAAAGTTAAAATCGATCACTGGGCAGAGTCACTGAGGAAAAATAATCCCGATCGACAGTTAAAATTGGGCTATAGCATTGTCTTTAACAAAAACAAAGCCATCTCCAGCATATCTCAGCTTGCGCTGAAAGATCAAATGAAGATTCGTCTAGCGGATGGAGAGGTGCTTTCGACCGTTGAGGAGTTAAACCAAAGGAGGGAAGATGGAAAATCTGAACTTGAGCAGGATTTTGAAACAACTTGAGGAGATCAACTCCTGGTTTGACAGCCAGGAAGAGCTCGATCTGGAGCTTGGTTTGCAAAAAGTAAAAGAGGGCATGCAGTTGGTGAAAGCCAGTCGTATGCGTCTGAAGCAGATTGAAAACGAGTTTGAAGAGATAAAAAAAACACTCAGTGAAGAATAGCAGGCAGATATGAAACTGATATCATGGAATGTCAACGGGCTTAGAGCAGTTTTGAACAAGGGCTTTCTGGACTATTTTCACCAGGTGCAAGCAGATATCTTTTGTCTGCAAGAGATCAAACTTTCTGAAGGTCAGTTGGAGCTCGTTCTTCCTGGCTATCATCAATTTTATCATTATGCAGAAAAGAAGGGCTATTCCGGGACTGCCATCTTTAGTCGAAGAGCTCCTCAAAAGCATAGCTTTGGCATAGGCATCCCCGAGCATGACCGGGAAGGCAGGGTGATATGTCTGGAGTTTGAAAGCGCTTACATCATCACCGTATATACCCCCAACGCTCAATCCGAGTTGACTCGTTTGGAATATCGCATGGAATGGGAGGATGCTTTTCGCAAGTATCTAACTACTCTCGACCAACAAAAACCGCTGATCTTTTGCGGAGATTTGAATGTGGCCCATCAGGAGATCGACCTGACTCATCCCGACAACAATCACCGCAGTGCAGGTTTTACAGACGAAGAACGGAATAAGTTTTCCCAGCTTTTAGCCAGTGGCTTTGTGGATACCTTTCGACATTTTTACCCACAGCGAAGGGAAGCCTATACCTGGTGGTCTTACCGTACAAGATCACGCCCCAAAAATGTGGGCTGGAGAATAGACTATTTCTGCGCTTCTGAACGTCTTACCCCTCATCTGCAATCTGCAGATATTCATGCTCAGGTGGAGGGTTCGGATCATTGCCCCGTAGTGTTGGAGATCGACGACCAGGCTATCCGTTGAGCCCTTTTATAAGATTCATCAGAGCTTGAGCCAGCTCTGCCCGATTTACAGGAGCTAAAGGACGAAAACGACCCTCAGAGTCACAACTGAGGACGTTCCGAGAAATACAGAAATGCACCGCATTTTCAAACCATGCACCTGAGGGGATGTCTTTCGCAGGATCCCTGGAAGGGTTCTTCAAGCGGTGTTGGAGCTCATCGAACAAGCGTTGAAAGGGAAAATTCCTACCCGGACATTGCGTAGCCACCAGGTCCCGATGAAGTTTAAAAAAGGCATCAGGATGTTGTTCTTTAGCATGAACGCAGATCTTGAGCAGGCTTTGATACTGGGCTTCAGGCATGGTTTCCTGATCAAAGTTGCCAATACAGCAAAGGGCTATGGAGTTTTGGTTGCACACTCCCGAGGGGTCTTGTATGGGATCTCCCCGATCAATACCACAATGAGGGGCTACCTGATCCCACGACAAGGGAGAAAATACTTTTCCGCCAGGACCAATAAGCGTATGGTAATAATGAGAAAAGCGACCCTGGCTTTTTTCTTTCGCCAAGCGAGCTAATGTTTCCACTAAATCTGAGCCATCTCCCACCTTGCCAGTGGGAGTAGCGGTATGATGCAATACAAATGCTTTTATCTTCATCTTTGCCTCCTAAAACTTGTTTTCTATCTTAGAGAGGCACAAAAAGACAGTCTAAGGCATGTATCAGGTGTCCTGACGATGGATCAAGAATCCATACCACAGGGAAAGGCTGGTGAATAGGAGCATAATCAGCATTTTAACATAAAAGAATCCATTAAAAAAACCTGGCCAGGTGCCTGCAGTAAAGTTAGGTCGGACAAATGCCACATGCTGGGTGGAGGTAAGATCGGCTACTATGGCAGGAGACTGGAAGATGGCTTTACCCAGGGCGACCAGAGCTGAAAGGGGGTTGTAGATGGCGATCCAGTGAAATTGGTTTTTAATGCCACCCAGGGCTTGAGCTTGCGATAAAAGATAAGCGTCACGATAAGATAGAGCCATGCCCCATAGCAATAAAAGAGCCAAAGAAGAGCTTAAGGCAAGGAGCCAAAGGGGAATGGTTTTATTTGGAGCATCTCCTTTTTTTCCAAGAGACTTATAAGCGATAAACAAAAACACGAAAAGCAAGAGCAAGAGGGGAATGAGATAGGCAGAAAGCCAGTAGGTGCTCAGATACATTTGATTGTGTACATTAAACAAGCGAAACCAGGAGCTTTGTTGACCAAAGTGATAGTAATACTTGACCAGACCAAAGATAGGCCAGAAGGGTATTTGAAGGCAAAGTAGCACCAAACTCCAGAAAAGGAGGGGCTTGATTCGGCGAAAGAGAAAGCGAGAGGAGACACTGAGCAGATAAAGGGCATGAATCAGCACCCAGAGGGGTGTAAGATGGGCGATGAAGAAGGGGAAGTATTGGGCATTGACCTGAAAATAGTCGCTATAACTGGGGAGAAGCAAGTTCCAAGTGTATATCAAGATGCCAATGATCAAGAAGCTGATCAGGCCCACGATCCCAGCATTGATCCATTTCAAGTTTTGTTTCTTCATATCCTATACCTTTCTGCAAAGCCGCTAAAGCAATTATATATATGAGTATAGGGAAAATTTCAGCCAAGTCATGCTACTCATCGTTTTCTTCGAATTCGCATTCCTCATCGAGTAGATACAGCAATTCTTCTTCTTCGAGCCCAAATGAATTAAAATCTTCCTCAAACAACCACGATTCTTCTTTAGGCTTTTTCCTGGGGCCATGGAAATCCATCATGTATCCTCCTTTATCTCTCGGTTTTATCGAATCAAAACCACCAGTATCAAATGCAGAGTCTTTTTAAAATCTTCAGTGAGAGCGCTTGAGTTTTCCTGGAAATGAAGATAATACTCTGCCAGGGCTTTGCTTTTCCAGTGAATGTCCTGAATCTTGTTGAGGGCAAGCAGAGCTTGTTCATGATCGCTTTTAAGTATGTGTGTTTTTGCTTCTTGATAATAGGAATTGCTTTCCTCGAAAGGGCTTGTTTCCAGTTTTTCAGGGAGCAGGGAAAGATATTTTTCATATAAGGTGTTTTGTTGAAAATCTGAAAAAAGCAGGAGAAGATCGGCATGAAATGCATCAAAAGCAGGGCTGTTATTAAATTGTCCAGGAAACTGCTGACAAACTTGCCAGAGCTCTTCGTATTTTTCAGTTTGTAGCATCCACAGCGTATGACGCAGGATATCCTGATAGGGGATATCAAAGGCATAAGTGATGCGTATTTTTTCTGCTTCCTCGCTGTCTTCCAAAAGGAGCAAAAGGACATAGGCTTGTTGGCGTACAGCTTTTCGAGCTTCTTCAAAGCTTTCATAAGTGGGGGCATAATATGCGGAGGGGACGGTGTTTACGCTATCGATCAAGCTCAGAGCCTGTTTGAGGTAGCTTTTTGCTTTTTCCGCTTGTCCGATTTCTCCCCAAGCGTGAAGCATTTCCAGGTAGGCATGTGCCATGAGGGCAGTGTTGGGAAGCTGCTGGATGGCGACTAAGCATTGTTCTTCGCTTTGATTTTTTGCCCAATTGATCACCAGCTTATTCCATGCTTCCTGCTGTTGCTCAGGATTTGAAAGAAGATACACCAGAGACCGTGCCTGCTCCAGGGTTTTGATCCCAGGGTCGCTCTGAGCCAGGTAGCGTATGGCATCGCGCTTCCAGCTTTCATTGTTGATTTCTGAAAGCACCTGCAGATAGTCGGGAAAGGCAAAAGAATTCATCAGGGGTTCAAACAGCCTTTTATGAGACTTGTCTGGAAAACCATTGCTGGGATAGACTTTTGCAACAAGCTCTTGAAGCTCGGTTCGGTATTCAGGCCATGAGCTAAGCTTTTCGATGAGGAATAGAATAAGTTGATAAGAATCATTCTTCCTGGAGCGTTCTTTGCTTTCCTCCAATCTTATCAAGAAAGGTTGTACTTCTTTAAAGATGACGATTCTATCGAAATCTTTTGTTGAGGATCCAATTGTAATAGTTCCCTTTACGATTTTCTCAAAATCTATATCGAGCAGAGGATAGTTTTCCTCATTGGCAAGATTAGCCAGGTTAAGCATCCAGCCTAATTTTTCAGGACTGAGAAGCTTATGCTTTTCCCAATATTGCAGAATTTGTGTCATTGCTTGGTGTTGTGGGGGGGCCTGGATGATATTGGGGAGTATTTCTCTTGCCTCTTCTTCCTTTTGCTTGCTCAGATAGTATTCCACCAATTTAAGACTCAAGCGATCCTTGCTTTTTATCAGCTCTGGATCGGGCGAAAGCAATTCTTTTTGCCAGATTGCATCTCTGAATAAGCCAGTGTCAGCCATTTTGCTTTTTGTTAATAAAACCTCATACAGAGCCCTGGCATCGTCTATCTCATTTTGCTGTAATAAAATACTGCCCCACACCTCAAGAGCGTTTCTGGAGCTTTCCTGCTCTACGCTTCGAATCATATCCACCAGTAGGGGAAGTTGCTTATCATTTATTTTTTCCTGGATAAGGTTTTGAATAAGCTCTTCTTCCGCCCAGTCAAAGTTGTTGACCAGCAGGCGAAAATTTTCGCTGTCGCCTTTTTTGGCGTAGAAGGCAAGACCGTCACAAAGGTCATGACCATAGGCTCTAAAAAACGCATCGGGGTTGTTTTCCAGGCGTGCTCTTTCCTCGGTAAGTTGGAGTAAGTCTTCCAGGTGCTTTTGGTTTTTTAAGGGTCCAATGGATTGAAGGTTGCTTGCGATTTGTATAGCCAGGGGATCGGTGGGGAAACGCTGTTGAAGAGTCTCCAACAAGGCGTGAGCTTGTTCGTAATTTTTTTGGGCTTGATGAAAACTCCTGCTTTCCACCTGACATCCAGTCTCCACCAGGGATACCGCTTTGGAAAACATGCTTTCCGCAGAAGCTGGAAAACGCTGACATTGACTCATATTAAGGGCAAAGACACTACATAGCAAAACTAAAAAGATGGATTTCATCGCTACCCTCCTTGCCTTAGTATTATAATATCAGACTATTTCAAAGGCAATTGGTAATAAGACCAGGGGGTGGCGGAGGTGGTGTGTCTTATATGCCGCAAGTGCTTAAACTCCCATGTGGTATGGTTTTTGTTATATCGACTACTCTAATTTTTGCAATTTAGGGTAGTCAAGCTACTCTAAATTCGATAAATTTCAGGAATTTCAGTATTCGCAATTCCTATCTACTTCCGCCATATAAAAAGAGAGCGTTGGGATGTCCCAACGCTCTCTTGAGTTTATTCCCAACTCACTAAAAGCTTCTGCTCAAAGCCATTCAGTGACAAAGCTGCTTCATTTTTCCTGGAGGGCATGTATTGCACCGTAAGAGTCTCCAATAAACACCTTGTCTTCATAGGCAGTAATTGTAGTTTGCGCTTCTGTTTTGATATTTACCTTGTATGCTTCTCCAGTATCAACATCCAGAGCATATAGACTTCCAACATAAACTTTGTTTTGTGCAATGGTGGGAGTTTCCAAACTGCCATCCAAAGGCATTGACTTCCAGACCATTGATCCGGTTTTGGATTGGATAGCAAACACCACTCCAAGATAAGAAGGTCTTGCGGAAACAAACAAAATTCCTTCAGATAGAACTGGGGTGGAATTATCCATATTTATATCCTCATCAATTTTCAATATGGAAGAGGGAGTAAATTTCCATCTTTCTTTTCCATTAAATGCATCCAAAGCATAAACTGAATCATCAGCATCTTTCCAGCTTACGAAATACACATTATCATCATCTACTGCAGGTGTAGCGGTGATTCTCCAGTCAGAGTTTTTGATTTTCCATCGCTCTATTCCAGTTTCAGCTTCCAATGCATAAAAGTGGCCATCAAAGGTACCAAAGTAGACTAAACCATTCCCAATTGCAGGAGCATTAACAAACCCATCTTCGATACTTTTTTCCCAAAGGATTTCTCCTGTTTTTGCATCAACTGCAACCATAGAATCTTTGATTCTGGATTCAGAAGATCCATATTTCCTTCGATAATCGTTAGGTAGGTATTTACAAGCGAATAAGGTAGAATCTGAGAGTGCAGGGGCAGAGTAACTAATCTCACCCTTTGAGGGAATGCTCCACAGTTCTTTCCCGGATTTTACATCATAAGCATAGAGGTGGGTTCCACCAAAGAACAAGGTACCATTCCAAATCACACCTCCCCACATCCCTCCTTGCTTCAATTGCTCTTTCCAAAGAGTTTTTCCCGTATCTATGTCGAGTCCATATAAAAATGCAAAATTTTCTGCAGGAGAAGTTTTCGTAAAAACTAAAATGTTTAGATCAATAAGAGGCTGGGAAATGCTGTTGTGGATGGAAGTGGGCTCGATAAATGCTGACCAAAGCAAGGTATAAAAAGGATTTTCATCCATGATGGATGGTGTAGAAATATCGGGAGAGGGGCTTACAGGTGTGCTGGTTTCATTTTTTTTACAATTACTCATACCAAAGATAAGCATCCAAACAAGAAAAAACGCTATGATGTTTTTTCGGATTCTCAATTCAAGTAACTTGCCTACTTTTTTCATGGTTTGCGTCTCCCTGGAAAACGATGATTTTGCATATTCATATAGGTTAATACCTTTTCGAGTAGAGGATTGCCTGGATTGTAACTTATTATTGAATGTTTTGCATCCCTTAGAGTAAAAGCTGAGGATCTTTTTTCTCCACCGTATTCATATTGGTAAGAATACAAAAAACCTACTCCTGCGCCTATGTTTGCGAATGTATTTGTTTTGTAGAGATCTCCAAAGTTCATGCCAGCAAGATTTCTATACCTACCAGGATCTCCTAATTGTCTTGGAAACCAATAATCATTGACTTGAAAAAGACCATAGTCTTTTGATTTGTAATCATCAGTATTTTGATTAATAGCTCCTTCTTTCTGTGATCCATTTTCTTTGTACTGGATTGCCTTCATCAATCTAACTTGATCGATTAATCCCAACACTGTATCATCTGTATATTGCCCATTTTCATCCAAATGGTTATCTTTTCCATTTGTCCACAAGGTTGAATTGTATCCCATTTTTTCATTATAAAAACTTACCCAGAAAGCAATAGAATGATCATTTTTACGTTCTTTGTCATTGTCTCCAGTGTATGGATCTTTTTTTATCACATCTGCTATCACTTTACCTATGGTAGCATGCTTCATAAATTGACAATAGACTGTCCGATCATCCCCTTGAATTATTTGAGCAAAAGTACCTAGATTCTGTTGTGCAAAGGAAACAATGCCTTGAAGAAATGTTAATCTACTCCCTATTACACCCCATAATCCTTCTTTTGTCATTTTTTTAAAAGCATCATTTAATCCTGTGATAATACTTTGTTGGGCTGCATTTGCTTCTCCATCTAAAGCTTGAGCAGATAAGACCCCATTTTTATCTTCCTTGACTCTTACTGTTTCCCCATTAATTGTTACCAAATAATAAGTATTTCCATCACTATCTTTTCCTTCTTCTACTACCTCATAATCTCCACTGGCATCAAAGCAATACATGCTTCCCTGGCTCGGGCTATTATCCCCCCACCAGATGCCATCTCCTTTGGCGAAGAATTGAGAAGTATCTGGCAGGATACAGGCGGTGGAGCTTGCTCCTGAACTGGATCCTCCAAAATTACCCAGATTGCTTAAGTTGAACCTTGCAGGCGTTCCCGTATTCTCAGGGGAATAGCCCGTAGGATCAATCAAGGAAACCGGATCGTTTTGGCAATAAACGCAGCGATTCTGAGAAGCAGGGAGGTCAGCAGATCCTTCCACCGCATCTTCCTGGATAAAACGTCCGAGGGAAGGATCGTAATAACGGGCTCCGAGATAGTACAAACCTACCTCTGCATCCCATTGTCCTTCATGAGCTCCGGAAAGAAAACGTGCATGGGAGAGCAGGGATCCTGCCAGGATCCTGCCAAAGGGATCGTAGCTATAGCTTTCCACGATCGTTCCGCTATCGTCGGTCAGTCCCCAGACCCAGCCTCGGAAATCGGTGATAAAGTAATAATCCGTGCTTGTTTGGTTTTCAAGAATGTTCATCCCCCAGGGATGGTAGGTAATGGTACGCAGGATATTCTGAGTTGCGGGATCCTTGTGAATTTCTCTTCGACAGGCTCCCTGGCTGTATTGATAGTGAATATCCAAACTGGAGCTGAGTTTTCGAATGCGATTTCCCAGAGCATCGTAAGCATAAGTAACAGTACTTGAATCCGGCAGAGTAACTTGTTTGAGCTTGCCTCCCACTTCATAGGCATACTGAGTAGTGGCTTTCCACTGGATTGCGCACATCATAGACCCATTTCTTCTCCTTTTGTTCTAAACATCTTAAAATAATGGAAAAACAAAGAATCAGATACGGTAAAGCCTTTTGATCTGCTGAACGACAAGATTCACTTACCTATATGATGTAGTACAGCTCAGAGTTTATTGTAACTATTTGCAGTGTAGTGTCAACTTATTAAATCAATAAAGTATAAATGATCTGGCTCTTCCTCTTAAACATTCTTTCCTAGCCAAAGACTTCGAAATCAGAGCATGGATGTCGCAAATGCAAGGTCCCTGTGCGACATTTAATCTTTCTACTGATCCAAAAAACACACTTTTAGCATACAGCACTAGTCCAAAAGTATGATTTTTAGCATAGTAGCTATTTGATGTCTGCTTTGACAAAAAGGATGCATCCTGAATAGAATGGTTTAAAATAGTATTTATGGAGAAAAAGACTTACGATTATAAGCTGATACGTTCCAAGCGAAAAACCATAAGCCTGCATATCGATGCGAAGGGTGTTTTGTCGGTAAAAGCTCCATTAAAAACCTCGCTTCGTGCCATAGAGGAGATTATTTATTCCAAACGACGGTGGATAGCCAGGGTGCGTCAGCGATTGGAAAACACCATCGAACTCCATTTTCCTGATGTATTGGTTGAAGGACATCTGCTGTTTTTCCTGGGCAGACAGGTGCCCATCGTTTTTTGGGAGGGCAAAACTATCGAGCTAAACGAGCAACTGCTTTTTCCTTCTGAGCGACAAGGCGAGGGAGAAAGCCAATATCTAAAAAAATGGTATAAAAAGCAAGCTAGGCTCATCCTGACAGACCGCACCCAACAATGGGCAAAGCGAATGCAAGCCACTTATCGCAAGATTTCCATTGGGAGCGCTCGGAAGCGATGGGGATCATGCAATAGTCTTGGGGATATCAGGTATAGCTGGTATTTGCTCATGCTTCCTCCTCATCTGATCGATTATGTGGTGGTGCATGAGTTGACTCATATCAAAGAGCTCAACCACTCTCCTCAATTTTGGAAGGAAAATTGCAAGGTTCTTTCCAATGCGCGAGACCTAAGGCTCGAACTTCACCGTTATTGCGTTCAATAGGCGGGGGTGGCCTTTCCATCCGAACTCGTCCAATAGGGGACCCAGCATAAAGCAAGCAATTGAATGGAGATGTCGGTTTTTTTAGGTTTGACCAACTGCTTTTCCAGCTCTTCGTTTAGGCTGTCCATTTGATGCATCAGCCTTTGCATATCCTGCTCAAACGAGGACTCCAGCTCCTGAAGCTGTTTTTTAACTTGTTCAAAGGATTCCTTTGCTCTGCCCACATCCTGAGTTTCTTTCATGGTGCGACTCGCGTTACGGGCGGTGGTGGTAGCTCTGCCTATGCTGGTGCCACTGATGCCTCGACGTCCCAAAACTCCTCCCAGGATGGTGGCTCCCACCGAGATGGCTGTTTGCATGGTTTGGTGTTTCACTTGCTCTTTTTCTCGTTCGATGGTTTGCTGTGCTTTTCTTAGACGCTCTTCCAGGGTCAATTTCTTGGGTGCATATTTCTTTCGAAGCTTTTCCAGGGCTTCATCTCGCTGTTCTCTGAGCGACTGGGATATGCGGAGGCGGAAGTCTTTTTCCTCTTCCTCCGGGGTGGAGACAGCTTTTGTAGAGGGGCTTTTCCACAGGGTAATATGTTGGCTTTCATACAACCATTGTAGGGCATCTTTTTTAAGGGCGGTCAAACTGCTGCCCTGGGTGACAATGGAGGGTATTTGACCAAAAACGGCAGAAGACATTGGGTTTTCTTCAAGCTTCTCTGCCTGGATAGAGCATGCAAAAGCCTGATCCCACTGGAATGGCAGGGCGGTGTTCTGGATGGGGACCAGATGGTGAACGTTACGGGTGGTGTGGATCTGATACTTTTCGCTGGCAAGGAGCACTTTCCCATTGATTAGCAAATGAGGCTGGTATTGCAGGCTCTGACCTGGCAAAGGTTGGTTTCTTACAGGTACAAACCACTGCGGAAGATCGTTTTTCATTACGGTGCGTTGAGAGGACGAAGAAACAGCATTTGGGTTATGTTTGACTGGAGCGGAGTCTTGAAGAGGCAAGCCAGCACCTGACATGCTTTTAATAGGATCCATCAATGTTTTGATTTGTTGACGAGTTAAAGGTCCTCTAAGATAGGACATGGCCCAACGGGTTTCAAAGATGGTAGCTTCATCGTCGTGGACATTGTGCATTAGAAAGATACGACTGGAAAGCCCTGCGAGGGTTTGTTCCATTCGTTGACGGTTAAAGCCAGATCCCGAGCTTGCTGCAGCCCCTTCCAATCCTTCCAGCACCCTTGCCTTGTCGCGTTCGGTTTGAAGTCGCCCAATCCACCAGGTGCCAGCGTTGGAAAGCCCTTTGTAGTCAAGGTCTACGGGGTTTTGGGTGGCAAGCACTACTCCCACTCCATAGGCACGAGCTTGTTTGAGCAGGGTGAGGAGAGGGAGCTTGGAGGGAGGGTTGGCTACGGGAGGGAAAAAACCAAAGATTTCGTCCATATAGACCAGGGCGCGAAGGCTGGTGGTGCCTGATTGGCTTCTCATCCATCCTACGATGTGATTCAAGAGCAGAGAAACAAAAAACATGCGTTCTGCATCGTTGAGATGAGCGATGGAAAAAATTGCTACTCGGGGCCGACCTTCCGGGGTGTACAAAATATTTTTTATATCCAAAGACTCTCCTTCCATCCAGGAGCTGAAAGAAGGAGCAGCCAGGAGATTGTTGAGCTTCATGGAAAGGGACAAGCGATCCTGAGCGGGATAAAAGACTTCCAGATCCATCACTCCCACCTGTTTGAAGGGGGGATTTTGGATTTCCTGGATCAGCAGGCTAAGATCAAGATTTTTGCCAGCTATCCAGTGGGTATAAAAGATATGGGAGAGGAAAATATGCTCTCTGCTCTGGATAGGGTCGGCATTTATGCCCAACAAACCCAGGAGACTGCTTACGGTGGTATTGATTCGCTCTCTTAGAAGTTCGTCGTCTGCGATCAAGGCTTGCTCTGGAGCATCAAAAGAGCGAAGCACGGATACGGGGATACCTGCTGAACTGCCAGGAGTATAAATGACGAAGTCAGCGTTTTGCTTGAGCATGGCGATGCGTTGGCCGTCCTGTCCCCAGGAAGCTAGGCCGTTTTTCCAGAGCTCTGCTTGTTGAGTGGCAAAAGCTTCTGGATCCATGCCTTTTTTGCTAGCATCACTTTCGTTGATCCAGGGCAGAAAGTCTTCTTTTTTAAACTCGGGAAAGGTCAAGAGTAGATTTGCCATGTCTCCCTTGGGGTCGATCACTATAGAGGGAATATTATCGATAGCAGCTTCTTCGAGGAGGTTGATGCATAGACCTGTTTTTCCACTGCCCGTCATGCCTACACAAACTGCATGAGTGGTGAGATCTTTGGAGTCATAGAGGACATAGCCTTCCTGAGGCTTTTTGTTTTCCAGATCATAGGGCCTGCCGAGATAAAACACACCAAGTTTTTCAAAAGTCATCGCCTACCTCCTATGCAATCTTTAGCCTTTATTATACCACAAGGGAGGGAGGGGAATGAGTCAACACCCCCGTTCCGGTGGCTCAAAGTATTGTGTAAATCCTAACGAGCAAGCGTCAAGGAGATAAACAAACAAAAGAGGGAGCCAGGAAGGCTCCCTCGGTGTTCATAATTACACTATACCTTAAAAAACTTAACTCCCTTTTATTCCTCTGCTCCCCATAGTAGCATTTTTTTAAAATTACCCTCTGTGTCAAAAATACTTACAAAAGCAAGGGTATGAGTCTTAGGCACGCTGAAAACTACTGGATCAAGCTTCAAATGCTCAAATCTTTCTGGAGTTAAACCTTTCATGCTACCTGAAACAAACATAGTCTTGGAATTAGCAATATCAATAAATTGTGTTTGAAAATTAGATTCATCTTTTTCATCTGTACCGCCATAGAATGAAAAAAAAGTAAATTCTTCCTTAGAGTCCATTGCAGCAATAAAATTAGATTTTCCAAACACTATTCCAGGATTAACAGGTCGCAATTGTAATGGATTCTTAAATTGAAATGGATAAGGCATGCTTTGCGAAGCTACTAAGGAACCGTATCCAATGTAGGCCATATTCCCTTGAGGGTTTATAGAAGCATCAAGTATAGGAAGAAAGAATTTGCCTAGATAATTACTTTGTAGAACTTGACCTTTAGGATTAAAAATAGATTGGAAAGATACTCCAGTTTTATTGTTCATGTATTGGAATCTATCTGCCACAGAATAGGTTGGGTGAATGAGCGGGAAATCATCGGATCCAGTACTCCCAAAAACGTGGATATTGTTGTTTTGTGGATGAATTGCAATTGTAGTGATATTATCTTCGAGCATGCCCCCCAAATAAGTAGACCATTGCATGATACCTTGATAATCAAAACAGGATACAAATGAGTCTCTAAATGAGTTTATTTCAGCGCCTATTCTTTTAGCTTGAAAAGCATCCTTGACTGGGAAAGTGTTGGATTTTGTTGAACCTGCAAGATATATCGTATGCAATTGCTCGTTGATAAGCAATGAAAGAAGCTTATCTTCCGGTTCACTTCCAAAGGGCTTAGACCAAAGTACTTGGCCTTTGCGATCAGTAAAAACTAATAAAAATGGTGCTGTATATGGAGGATCCTCAGCTTCTTGTTTTGAAAAATAGGATTGTACATCAACACCTTTTGTGTTTCCGATAAATAGAACATTATCTTTAGTGAGGATAGCTTGAGTAATATGCATGGAAAGTTCTGAAGGAAAATTGAGTTTCTTTTTTTCTAGTAATTGCCCCTCTGAGGATACCTTTAATGTAAAAAAATATTTACTATTTGCTTCGAGATCAGTTTTGGATTGTTCAAAAAAGGTTTGCGAGTTCGAGATTCCAATTATATCAAGCTCATTAAGGTGGTTTAACTTGATGTCCAGCAATTCTCCCTGTTTATAGCTTTTCAAATATTTCGTCCATAACAGATTTCCATCAGGGGATATTCTGGAAACAAAGATATGCTGATCTGTGGATGAGTTGGATTTTGAGTTTCCTGCAATCCAAAGTGTTCCTTCCTGATCAAGACAAGTTTTTGTAATGATGGTTTCTTGAGCTGAAGGAACACTGGATAAAATCACATCAGGTGATTGCAACTTCACCTGGGCATCTTTACAAGATACTAAAAAAAAGATACTAACCAATGTTAAAATTAATAATTTCTCTTTATTGATCATAGTTTCCTCCTATTTAAAGAAAAGTACCAGGTGGGTAAAATTTCTGACAATCAGTTGCATTTTTTGTAAACCAATCTTGCAAAGCATCTCTTCTTTTAATGGCAGAATCGCGTGTTAATATGGCTGGTGGTTGCTTTGGGCTGGCACTATCATTCGGATTTCCATCATTTGGTATTTCAACAACTTCCTTCCCTTTTGAATCTTCGATTGAAGTCATATACAAAGAGGCACAACAAAAGATTAATGAACAATTGTATGCAGATGCATCATAATCATGTTTTAAAGTATCGCCATTAAATAGAATCTCACATCTGGAGTGATCGCACCATCCAACCATATCCCCACAATCTTTACCTGTTATGGTATTGCTGGCATATACAATTATGTTATTATTCCCTATGTGGATACTGCCCCAGTCACCAGCACTGGTGGTTCCCCCAATAATCATGGGAGTTTTTCGCGGGATTATGATATCTTTTCCCATAACAGTAGAAGCAGTGATATTAATGCTTCCAATGATGCCATCCTCCAGGTTAATGATTTCCAGATTGCTTGGGTTCCAACTTTGGATAAGTCTTCCCGTATGAAGATCATATTGGAAGCTGGCTTTGGGATTACTGTTAGCATCCGTGATAAGGCTGGTATTGCCCAGAACATCGTAATGAAAGTAAAGCTCTCCCGAGTAAGTTGCACTGGTATAAGTCATGGAAAGGATTCTACCCCGGGGATCGGTAGTAAAGTTCTGAGTTAAGGCTCCACTGTTCTTATTGGCATATTCCAGACCCTGAGGACCCCAGATATAGGACCAGGAAGCTTGTTGCAAGCCATCGATGCTGTATACGGAAGTTTTTAAGTTGTTTTCATTGTCATAAGTCAGAACATAGCTATGAACGACATTCTGGGAAGTGGTATATTGAAGGGTAGCTACCTTGTCTCGAGCCGTCCAGGTAAATTCCATGATACTATTATCAGGATAAGTAATGTTTTGAAGTCTTCCCATGTTGTCGTAGCTGTAGTCTTCTGTTCCCTGTTGATTGGG
>DAOSES010000029.1:0-21148 GCA_035363255.1 Caldisericia bacterium
ACCTTCCTCACCCCCTTCTGAAGTATCCTGTTCTTACTCATGACACACTACGTCCTCGTGCGACATTGTGTGAAACGCAAAGTCTACGTCCCTCTGAGTGATTTAAACGGATGCTAGACGTATTATATACGTTTGTCTTTGGTAAGTTTGCGGAAATTTTTCATCCCGCCTACGTTCTTAAACATTCGCTCTAGCTTTTGGTTTTCAATCTGCTTGCTGTTCAAGCCCTCGTAAGAAGCCTCATGTTTCAGCTTCATATAGCTATCCAACCTCCGCTGATCGATCAAACCTTCGGATAATGCCTTTTGTATAGCACAACCCGGCTCATGCACATGCTCGCAATCGCTAAACCTGCACTGACTTGCAAGCTCTTCCAGATCGGAAAAAGTCTTGGATAAGTCAACACTTTGAGCGCCCAACTCCCTCATGCCCGGAGTGTCTATCACCACACCCCCAAGAGGACAGGGAAACATCTCCCTGCCAGTAGTCGTGTGCTTTCCCTTGTCCTTCCTGCCGATATCGTTCGTTTCCAGCACGCTCTGCCCCAGGAGCTGATTGATTAAAGTGGACTTCCCCACCCCCGATGAACCAATAAAAGCTGCAGTGACCCCTTCCTTGAGGTAGGGCCCAAACTTAGCTACATTGTCCTCCTCCAGAGAAGTGCTGATCATCTCGGTATAGCATGAAACCTTTTCCACCTCCTGCACCAGCTCGGATACATGTTCGCACAAATCCGCCTTGGTCAACACAATCACAGGCTTGGCACCGCTATCCCATGCAATGGAAAGATACCGTTCCAGACGACTCAGGTTGAAATTCTTGTTCATGGACATGCAGATAAACACCAAATCGATATTGGATGCCACGACCTGAGCCTGTTCACTCACGCCCACTGCGGTGCGTAAAAAAACACTTTTTCGGCTCAGGATATGATGAATCATCGCTTGCTCATCTCTCGGTTCATACTGCACCATCACAAAATCGCCCACTGCGGGAAACTTCGCCAGTTCTGTGGTTTCGTGTCTCAGTTTGCCCGAGATTTGCGCCAACTTCTCTCCATCCGCAGTAATTATCTTATACATTCCCTTATACTGAGCAATGACTCTTGCCAGGGTAAAACCCTCATACATGCTGGCTTCATTCACAAATCGCTCAGTCAAACCATAATTTTTTAAAAGATCCATTCCGCACCTCTAATTTTCCATAAAAAATCATTGCATATAAAAATATCCTATCATATAATAACAGGGAAAACATCATCTAAAATGCTCTTTTCAGTTAACAAGGCAGGACTTTTGGAAGCGGTCCTGCCTTGTTTTTTTTGACAATTAAAAATACCACCCCCATCAGTGAATTTTTCCTATGAATATGCTACACTTACCATGCTTAGCAAGTAAACCTGAAAAGGGGGGTGCTAATATGAATAATCGTAGAACAACATGGTTAATCCTTGTTTCCTTAATGCTCTCTTTGTCCTGCTTTCGTTCGAGTCCACTATGGCAACAACAAGCACTTGCCCGGGAAGCAGGCTCCTCCCAAAACGATCCAGCACTCTCCAGCATACATCCCCTGATCTATTCAAGCTATCTGGGGGGAGACCGACCAGTGTGGGCTACTGCTCTTGCCGTCGACGACCGAGGTTGCGCGTATATCGCAGGTAGCACCTCTACTCACTCGCCAGATCGTTTTCACGTTACCCGAGACAATCCAGGATTTCAAAAAAATTTCCCTTCCCTACCTCGCAGAAGCACTGAAACAGCGGGTTTTATCCTCAAGCTGGATCCCAGTGGTACCAAAATTTTATTTTCAACCTGGATCGGAGGTTATGAAAAAGATTCCATTACCAGCATCGCCGTGGACAAAGCCTACAACGTTTATATTACTGGTTGGACCGAAAGTTCTGAACAGGATGCTTTTCCCATTGGTAGCAAAATACAAGGCTTTGATTCAAGCTTTAACGGAAAAACTGATGTTTTCGTGATGAAGCTTGATCCCACGGGCTCCAAACTTCTATACTCCACATACATAGGCGGATCAGGACAGGACAGCTCAGTCAAAATCGCGGTCAACGAGAAAGGTGAAGCCTTCGTAAGTGGAAAAACCGATTCCTCTGATTTCCCCTGGACTACTTCCCCTTTTAACAAGCACAAAGGCAGTACGGATGCTTTTCTTGTCCGTCTAAATGCAGAAGGTACCGATTTCACCTATTCAATTGCTTTGGGTGGTGAAAAAGCAGACGAAGCTGTAGATCTGGCCATAGATTCCAACGATAATGCCTATCTTGCTGGAACCACTCGCAGTAGTCCCGGTGAGGGTTTCCCAATAGGGGGATCCATCCCTGGAGTATTTACCCATCGTCAAGCCAACGATCCTCTCTCGGATGCCTTTTTCATTAAAGTAAATCCCTCAGGATCCGAAGTGCTATATTCCAGCTATATTGGTGGCAAAAAAGATGACCTTGCCACTGCCCTGGCTTTGAGCGTCTCAGGCCATGTATATCTTGCAGGTCGAACCCAAAGCTCTCCCAACCTTGGCTTTCCTATCGGTCAAGGCGTACCAGGTCTCGAGCAAAAGTTTAGAGGAGACAACAAAACATATGATGGATTTGTGGTCAAGTTGGACCTTGATAGCAACAAACTCCTCTTCTCGACTTATATTGGAGGCAGTAAAGATGATTTTGTTAATGCTATCGCTCTCGACCAGGAAGAAAACCTGCTAATTGTTGGTCATACGTTTAGCAGTCCTGAGGACCATTTTCCTATGACTCCCTCCAACCCTGGTTTTTATAAAACATATAAAAGAGATCGAGATGTATTTTTGTTAAAACTGAGCAAAGAGGGAACTGAGATCCATTACTCGAGCTATTTTGGGGGATACGGTGATGATTACCTTTATGCCATGGTCCAAGATGATCAAGGCTACGTCTATTTGCAGGGCTATACTCGCTCTTCCGTCAAATGTGGCTTTCCAGCTGGAAAAAGTGTTCCAGGACTTCAACAATATAGCAAGCGGTGGGATGGCTATATTACCAAGCTTAGCATCCCCCTGGTCAGAATTCCAGAAAGTATAAACTCCAGCTCTCCACTCTTGAAAATAGAAAACATCGGGAACGGAACCCTGCGAGGCACGCTCGATAGCTCATCACCGTGGCTTAGCTTTTCCAAAGAATTCATCGAATCCAACGAAGAAGAAATCGAGCTTAAGTTTGAAAGCACCAACTTTGCTCCAGGCGAGTATCATAGCATGATTCAGCTATATTCCAATGCGGGTACCTATCATATCCCAGTAACACTCTCACTCATCGCCACTGAAGAATCTCCGGGACTACAAATAAACCTTCAGCAACCCAGTGCCTTCTTTGAAACCACCGATGATAAGATCCTCGTCAAGGGAAAGATTTCAGGCAATTTTGATCCTGCCAGCCTTTCCATCAATGGAAGTAGCGTGACCACTATCAGCCCCCAAGGGAGCTTTGAACATACAGTGCCATTATTCTTAGGGGCTAATCATATCGTTCTCAGCGCTAAAAATCCTCAGGGATTCAGCTACAGTAAAACCCTAAAAATTCTCAGAACCGAGGTAAAACCTTCACGTGAGATTACCATCGAAATGTGGTACCATCAGACCACCGCTTACGTAAATGGAGAACCCAGGATCGCTGATGCCCCAGGTACCATCGTTGCAGGCAGATCCATGCTCCCCCTTCGCTTTATTTCTGAGTCCTTTGGAGGCATAGTCACTTACGACGACATCCATCGTAGCGCCAAAATACAATATGAAAGCTATTACGGCCCTGTAAACATGGAGGTTTTCCTTGAAACGGGGCAAATAATTATTGATGAAGAGTCCTACGATTATCTGTTATTGTTCGTCTCCAATGGGAGAATCATGATTTATCCAATCTTTTTCGTAGTTGGCTTTAACGCACATGTCATCTATGAGGCGAAGGAAAGGAAATGGATTCTATCCACCTCCGATAGCCATTCCTGCGATTATTAAGCAGGTTGAGTCGCAAGGACGTAGACTTTGCGACATTTTGCAACAAATGGGGTACACCCGTGCGACATCCGACATTCCACCCTGGGCAGCAACTCCCCCGAATCGCTAAAAAATCAATTCGATACTGAGGGCGTCCAGTAGCGGTTGTTGTAGATATCTGTGATACGGTAGGTCATCAGATAGTCCCTGTTTCCCACCGAAATGTTCTCAATTCTCCAATCCCCCGTCGCAGTATACTGTTTTCCCAAATAAAAGGTATCCGTGTATTTTCCGTCATAAGTATAGTAGTCGGCAAGGAAGTCGATCTTGTCCCCCGCTTTCACCGTCAGCAAACCCTTGGCGATGGTATAAGTTTCGCGGTCAGTATCATACTTCTTCTGAGCTCCAATGAGCTTGCCATAGGGATTGGCATTGTCAAAAATAATGATAAGATCCACCAATTGATTGTTGAGCATGGCAGGAACGCGCCCCTTTGTCAGATAAGTATCGCCACGTCGGTCGTCGCTAATCAGGTAATAGCTGACAATCCGATCATTCAGCGCCAGCCAGGTACCGTCATATTCCATGATCAGATCACCATCATCATTGTACTCATAGACATTGTCCAGACCCAGATCGATAAAACCCTGCCCGTCATCGATAAACACATTCATCTCCATATGATGGATCAAGTCCCATTGCTTTTCGGGCAAAGCCAGCACCCGCTGTCCATCCTTATCGGTGATTTTCAAAACAGAAGCATCAAAGGCATTTTCCGTATAATAATTCAGCGAATCTTCCACTTCTTCCCTATCAAGCCAATTGGAAGAGCCTCCCAGCAAACCACCAAGATTCCCGAGATTATTGTTGGCCAAAAAAGTATTCAACAACTGACCGATGATCTGCCCCCCGGGAGAACCCCCTGACCCAGAGCCAGCTCCGAGATTGCCACTGGTAAACATCCCCAGCAAAGAGTTCAAGAGATTATTGCTTCCGCTGGAAACCGCCTGGCCTCCTGCAAGAACACTCGCAAAACTTCGCACACAAGCGCTGTAGTTTTGATCCATGCCAATATCTTCATAAATCTCCAGGATAGGCGCTTTAATAGACATCTTGTGGTAGGGAAAGAAGATAGAGAGCCCATTGGCGTCGGATATATTTTGAGAAGCACGATTGTATTTAATGCACTCTTTCAAAGTTCGTACCAGGGTGGTCGCTTCTTTGGTGCTAATTTTCTCAGCAAAACTGATCAGGTCGATTTGGTTTAATGAATCCGAGGCTGCAAACTCTTTAGCATCCTCTCTTGCGTCCGCCACCGCCTTATACTCGTTAGCGTCAATCAGCCCTTTGGTGGAAGCAGCAAAACGGGAAAAAACAGCGGGTACCGTGCCATGAAATTCCGCCAGGTCCACCAGCGACAAAGTAGCTTGAGCCTGGGGCATCTGAGCTTTGACTTCTTTGATATAGTCGTCAATCAGGATTTTGCCCAACTCAGGAGTGGTAATCGAAGGATTCTGCGACAGAGCCGTGATCCAGCCATTATAATGCCAACCCAAACTTGGCTCCACTTCCTCTGAAGCAATCATATAGTCCGCATAAGGCTCCAATGTAACTGCAGTTTCATAAGTGGCCATCAAGCAGGCGTCAAGCCCTATGAAATCAAACTTGCATCCCCCGTTTCTCAAGGCAGTCCTCAATTCATCGAGGGTCATACTATCGTTTGGATAGTGTTGATCATAGCCAAAGCCCGTCAGAGAGCCTCCGCCATGATCCCACATAATCAATATATATCGGTCGGCAGGATAGTTTCGCATACTATACTTGATAAAATCCGAGAGCGTCGCGGGATCTACCATGGATCGTTTGCCCAGATTCTGTTCAAGAGGCTCCAAACCTTTGTTAGACAACTTGTAACGCTGGTTGGTACCCGCATTAATCACCTTATTCTGCCATTTCAGGCTTCCGCCCGTTTCTACAATAATATTCGTATTATCGTTGATCTCAGCATACATCATTTCCTGAAGATCGCTGGTGGCTGCTCCCCCCTGGGCTTCCAGGTCAGAACCGCAGAGATACACCATGAGGGTGGCAGTATCCATGCCGTTTCCTTTTAGCGTGGTAAACTTCTCTCGAGCCGATCTGGAAACATTCGTATTCACCGCATAAGCCCCGGTATCAAAGGTGGAATTGTTGAGCTGATCGGACTGGCTGGGTGGCGTGTTGGGATTCGCGGGATCTTTCTTGCTATTGTTGTAACAACTTTGCACAAAATAAATCACCACGAGAGCGATCACAAGGTAAACCACGTACTTTGCACATCCCGGGTTTGTTGAGCCTATTCCACCGCCAGAAGACCCTCCAAACATATTTTGCCCAGAGCTCGAGGATTGGCCTGGCTGATAGGGCTGTTTTTCCATTCGTTCCGTATAGCCCTCGGGCATACCGACCGGACCACCCGTTTTACCGCTCAGACCTTCTCCGCGTCGCTGTACCTCTCCCACTCCAGTACCTACACGTTTTTGTCTTCCAACAGGTCGCTTGTTCTTGTCCATATCCAGCCCCCCTTACTCATCAAAAGTCATAAGTGAAACCATTATAAGACCCGATTCAAATAGCGTCAAACTCCTAAATCATGTCGCACCAGGATGTGTTAACAATCGGGGACGGTTCTTTTTTGTTGTAATATTTCCGTTTTAAAAGGAAATATTCCCAATTCTTCTTCCTTCTTACAAAGAAATTTGCCTACAGATTCAATACATAGCGCCAGGCAGGAAGCACCTGGATAGCTATCCCCTCCACAGCAAACTCTTCCTCATGATCCATGCATAGAATAGTTCCCCGGTCCAGATGATATCGTTTACACGTGTTTACCAAGCCTTTGACTTCACGATTTCGTGTTCGCTGGTCGTCCAAATGGACTGCCACCTGAATAGCTTCCATGATCTGGTTTTTATCTTTCACCACAAAATCACACTCAGCCGAATCTTGAATAGCGTAAGCCAAATATTTTCCGTACTTTATCAATTCCAGCCCTACTGTGTTTTCCAAAAGCCTTCCCCGGTCTTGAGCAAACTTGAAATCCATGGCAGTCCCCAGACCTTGATCGATCACATAAGTTTTCTTTCGAGAAAGTTCAGCCTTAACAAAGGACTCATCAAATTTATCAAGCAGACGGTTGAGGTAGATGGCTTCAGCGTATACCTGAAACTCATAAAGTGTATCCTTACTCACCTTATACCCCTGAGATTTCAGCTCAAGGTAAACTTTATAAACACTAAAATCACCCGCACTCGAAGAAATAAGCCTCTTGCAGAAATACTTCAAAGCAGCGGTTTGGGATATCTGGTATCGTTCTATCAAATCCCTGAGCATCATCACATTGAAATACTCTTGAAGGATTTTAACTCGAAGGGCTTCCTCCTGTTGAACGATTTCAGGAAAACCTCCATGATAAATAAACTTTTGAAACAAGGCTCGTATTTTTGCCTGATCTGCGCTTTTGGCTTGCTTTAGAGAGGGATAAAAAATGCTCAACAGCTCCCGAAACGATAAAGGATACACTTCATAGTTCAGCGTTCTACCTCGCAAAGAAGTGGCAATCTCCCGGGACAACAAGGTGGAATTGGACCCCGTAAGATAAATATGCTTACTGATCGACTCATATATTCTGGCGACAAACTTCTCCCATAAAGGCGCTTCCTGTATTTCATCAAAGAAAAAATAGCACTCCGATAAATCAACGGAAGGATGCAATTCTCTATAGGATTGAAGGATAAGATCCAGTTCATCAGCGGAAAAAGGGATTCTTTCATCTTCAAAATTGATATATACGATGCGTTCTCTGGGGATACCCTGACGGAGCAGCTTATCCATTTGATGATATAGCAAATAAGTCTTGCCACTGCGCCTCGCACCAGTAAGGGAAATAATTTTATCCACCGAAGTAGGTATATCCAAAGACCTTTTCCATGTCACTGGAAAAGCACGAGACTGACTATCAGCAATAATAGTTTTTAAAGTTTCTTTCCTTATCATAAGGATATTTTATCATACATCTTTCCTTTTTCAAGGGAAATCATCTAACAAAAAGGGTACGTCCCCAGTTGTTACACTCCATCCTCCAATGTCGCAAGGTACGCGTCCCACTGCGCGATTTAGACGTTTGTATAAATCATAGCCAAATCCACTAATCGCAGGAAAGGATCTTTCCTGGATTGTTCTATTAATTCCTGGCTAAACCCGGACTTGGAAAACAAAAAGAAATAAGTCTCCTTCAACCCATGGTGCAAAAAATGGCTCTTGTCCACAAGCTCCTTCAACACAGCAATACCCATAGGCTCATTCCTATATTTACACTCAGCAAGAAGGATTTTATCTTCCTTGCTCGATCTAGCCACCAAATCAATTTCCACTTGACCTTTTTTCTCAGGATTAGTCCCCCACCAACGACCTATCGAAGTAAAGAAAAAAGGCAGACTTTCTGTTCCGTTCCACCTTAGCAAATACTCCTGGCAGATTTTTTCAAAAATGCATCCCATATAATCATTCAAATTGGGCTCAATAAGCAAGTCATAAAGCATGCTTCCCTTACCAGTGACAATGTTCGAAATATGGTTGGAAATAAAGCGATACCAAAAATAAAACAAATGATCCTCTAGCAGGTAAATACTCTTCCGTGATTTCTCATCTCCCGCGGGGTGCTCTTTTCGCACTATCCCCAATGAAATCAGCGACTGCAGATAAATAGAGCAGGTGCTGGTCATAATCCCCGCCTTCAAAGCAATATCATTCAACCTGGAACTGCCTCTGGCAATAGCTGTGATGATAGCATTATAAACTTGCGGTTCTCTCAACTCCTGCTTCAACAAGTTGCCTGGCTCCTCAAACAAATACGCGGTATCGTCTAGAAGTTTTTCAATCACATTCTCTTTAATGCTTTTTCCAGGATCAAACTGGTCAAGATATTGGGGAATCCCACCCGTAATGCCATAAAGAAGCGCTTGATCCCCTAGCGAAAAATGTGGATAAAAGCGAGAGGAGTCGAGATAATCAAAATGCTGTAGCTTGAATTGTGCAGTTCTACGCCCATACAAAGGGCTTTGATAGCCAAGGACTTGCTGCTCCATGAAGCTCATGGAAGAGCCACACAAAATAAGAAATAGTCGGCCCTGCTTCAGCTTTTGATCAATACAGGCCTGTAAAATAGAAGAAATAGCGTTTTCAGAAGAAGCAAGAAAGGGGTATTCATCGATGACTAAAACCACTCTCTGAGTAAGTGCCAACTCAGCCAAATAATCCAGGGCACTGGCGAAATTTTCAAAGACAGGTTTAGTGCTCATTTCTGGCATACTAAACGATAAAAGACTTTGACTAAAAATCTCCAGATTTATTTTGGAAGAAGACTCAATGCCCGTAAAATAAATAAAGGGCTTGCCCTGGCAGAATTGATTGATCAAAGTGGTCTTGCCTACCCGCCTTCGCCCGTAAACAATCACACACTCAAACTGGTCCCTCGCGTACAGATGCTCCAGCTTATCGAGCTCTTTCTCTCGACCGATAAACATTTTTCACTCTCCCCGAAAAGCAAACGAACAAGTTTATTTTACTTAATCATGTTTAAGTATATCATGTTATAGCAAAAATAAAACAAAGCTCACTACAGAAAAAATTGTCGCACGGGGACGTAGACTTTGCGACATTGCGACAACAAATGAGCACTGTTCTCATTGCTCCAGCATATGTGTAAATTTATCTAGTTTTTACCCATATGGGTCACCTTATGGGTAAATAATACGTTTTTTTACTCAGAACAGATACTTTTTAAAGTATCTGGCTCTTCAAAGCCGTCAGTAAATGCTTTCCACAATACCTTAGCTCATTGATAACTGGAATAAAGACAGGAGCCCCATAAACTCCAGATAACTTTTGAATTTCTTCAGCACGAGAAAAGGATTCCTCTATCTTTACTATTTTTGAACTATACGATTGAAACTGATTTTGGTCCATATCGTGTATTCAGAAGGGTTAGTTGCACCTAAAACTCAATACTTTTTTCTTAAAAATATCAAACTCTTCCTGGGTCAGATAATTACCCATCTGAATACGAGTTGAGCCACGAGTTTTGTCGCACGGGGACGTAGACTTTGCGACATTTTACACCAATTGAGAACCGTTCTTGCTTGATCTATATGGTTTAGTTCGACTTTTTTGTATGTCAACGTTCAAAATAGTTAGAAAAGAATACTACCAACTTTCACATTATTCATTCTTCTTCATAGCTTGTGGTGTCGAACATTAATGGCCTTCCATTTGAGAAGCGGTTGCAATAAAATGCGTTGTTGAAGAAAGGGGTCATTTGTTAAAAGAGTAGGGTCAATTTCTCCCTGATCTAGCAGTAAATCCAAAAATGCCTTTTCGAATCCCAACAAACGAGCTACCTTTTCCAGAAAATCTGGCCTGAAGCCCGTCGCCTCTGCTTCTAACGCAAGCTTCTCAAGAGAAATTCTCATACTACTTCCCCCCAGGTTCGTTCAAGCACTTCCACTGGTACCACCAGATTCCATTTCGTTACAAGTCTGCCTCTTTTTCTCCTGGATCTATCCAGGTAATGGGCTTGCCGAGGTCTTATATCATGGAGCATTTTGAGATGCCGATCTTCAACCATTAATTGAGCCCGATGCTGTTCCAGGAAAAAACCTACCTTTGCGCCAGTAGTAGCGTTTTTAAGCAGGAGTGTATACTCTATCACCTTGTCAAGATTGAAAAATTCAACAGACTCCAAGGAGCGCCAGATTTCTTCCCAACTTCCTGACAGATCCGGACGATCCAGAGTGTCCACCAAAGCCCTTTCCAAGCTTGAAACTCTTAAATTGATGCCTGCATGTTCTGCAATCAAAACACCAGTATGCGCTTTACCCTGACTCTCAAGAGCATGGGGAAATTTCGTTCCTCGAAAAACATGAGACTGGAAACTTATGGAACCCAATGGACGAGACGCTGAGTAGATTATGTGAGAAAATAAAGAGTAAGCCTTTCCATGAAACTCCAGTGCTGTATGATGCGTCAACACAGAATCAGGCGATAACTTGGATGCAACAAGGAATGGATCAACCAAAAATAAATCCTTGCTAGCACCCTTCGGTATGACAGCGTACAATCCACGTCTTATCCGTACGATTCGTCCAGCTTTCTGGTGGTATGCCAAGAGAGCTTCTTGCGTCCGCCCGTCAGATTTCCCTTGTAACGTTAGGTGTTTTGCCAGATCTTCTCCAGTAAAGACTGGATTCTTCCTGAAAAACTCATCATGTTTCATCATTACATCCTTGAATACAAATCTCATTACCCATAGTAATTCTATGGGTATTCAGCATTATTGTCAAGTATTCCATGATATACAAATAGGGATCGGATATTCTGCGACACTGATAACTTGCCATCCCCCTCCCGATTCCATATAGTTTCCCTTAGTAAAGGAAACTATACTATACATTCTTCCTTCTTGTAAGGAAATTTGCCTACAGATTCAATACATAGCGCCAGGCAGGAAGCACCTGGATAGCTATCCCCTCCACAGCAAACTCTTCCTCATGATCCATGCATAGAATAGTTCCCTGGTCCAGATGATATCGTTTACACCTTTTGTCACCCGCACTCGAAGAAATTAACTCGAAGGGCTTCCTCCTGTTGAACGATTTCAGGAAAACCTCCATGATAAATAAACTTTTGAAACAAGGCTCGTATTTTTGCCTGATCTGCGCTTGTGGCTTGCTGTATTTCATCAAAGAAAAAATAACACTCCGATAAATCAATGGAAGGATGCAACTCTCTCATATATCTTTCCTTTTTCAAGGGAAATCATCTAACAAAAAGGGTACGTCCCCAGTTGTTACACTCCATCCTCCAATGTCGCAAAGTACGCGTCCCTCTGCGCGATTTAGACGTTTGTATATCACCTGCAAAGGTAATCCTTCAACTTCCATGTCAGATACCAGGGAACATGCTTAACCTCAGCGCCATGTACATTTTCCCTTGAAATAATCATCGCCACAGGGGTTTGGAACTTCTTTCGATACTCACCAAGGCTTCTGGCTTTTGCGTTCTGATCAGATTTTACCTCAACAGGAACAATCTGGTCCTCGAATTGCACCACAAAATCAACTTCAGCATTATTTTGCGACTTCCAATAATAGGCCTTGATCCCAAAAGAGGCTATCATTTCATTTAAAACAAAATTTTCAGCCAACGCGCCCTTAAACTCAGTAAAATTCTTAGGATTTTCCTCGAGTATTGCGCTAGCTGGCAAACCACTCATAATACGCAATAAGCCCACATCGAGCAGGTATAGCTTGAAGTAAGTGCTATCTCCATAAGCTGAAAGAGGAATGCCAGGTTTTGCTATCTTAATCACCTTGTAAGCCAAGCCAGCATCGATCAACCACTGAAGAGAACTCTCCAAATCTTTTGCGCGAAATCCTTTTTTCACATCCCCATAGATAAACTTCTTATTCTCCCTCGCCAACTGCTCAGGAATCGACTTCCACAACAGGGATATTTTGGGAAAGTCATGTAATCGGGCATGTTTGCTAAAATCAAACTCATAGCTATCAAGGATGTGCTGTAGTATAAGCTCCAAGCCTTCCAGATCCTGATGTTGAAGCCAATGATCCACTGCTTCGGGCATTCCACCAGTAATATGATAAGTTTTAACGTAATTTTTCAAACGTGCTTCAAATAAGCTGGAAACCTTTTCGTGGGGTGAGAGCTTTTCCAGATACTCCAGTAAATCTTTCTCCTGATGAGCCAATAAAAACTCCTTAAAACTCAAAGGGTAAAGAGATAAAAATTCCACCTTGCCTACGGGAAAAGAAAAGCCTTCCTGAGCTAAAAAAATACCCAACAAAGATCCAGCACAGGCAATAGGCTGGTCGGGAAGATATTCTGCAAAATACTTTAACGAAGTCAGAGCCCTTGGACAAAACTGGATCTCGTCCAGAATAATCAGCGTTTCTTTGGTAATGGGTTTTTTTCTAAAAATACCAAGCTCAGTAATTAGTCTCTCTACATCAAGATCCTCTTCGAAGCGCTCTACAAGAGGTCGCTGATGCTCAAAATTGAAATAAGCAGCATCAGAAAAATAAGCTTCAGCAAATGCACGCAACAAGTGAGTTTTTCCACACTGTCGAGGTCCTTTTAAAAGCAAGGGTTTCCGATGAGCTTTATTTTTCCATTTTAAAAGGTCTTGCATTAATAATCTATCCATATGCTACCAACTTTCGCATTATTGATACCAATAATGCAATCAACTTTGCATTTTGGATATTTATTGTACATTAAATGGTTAAAAACAAAAGCCCCTTCCCCAAATAACGTCGCACGGGGACGTAGACTTTGCGACATATTCTAACAAAAAGGGTACGTCCCCGGTTGTTGTGAGCCTCCCTCCGTCCCCCTATCTCAGGTTTATACTCGAAATACTTATTTCATTCTAAAAGTTTTTAGAATATAATCGAAACATGGAGGTGAAACATGAAAAAGTTCCCGCCAATCGCATCATCTTCATGAATTTTGAGTCCTTTGCCTTCGATCACATTACCACTCCTCAAGCCCTTCATGCCTACCTTCAAAGCCAACTCACCCAAAGCACCAAGACTTATTACCTATTGTTGGACGAAATCCAAATGGTACCCTCCTGGGAAAAAGTCATCAATTCCCTATTGGCAGACGCTCAGGTCGACATCTATATCACAGGCTCCAATGCTTATCTGTTATCCTCCGAGTTAGCCACCTTGTTGTCAGGCAGATATGTGGAAATCAAGATGCTTCCCCTCTCATTCAAAGAACATCTCGACTTCACCCGTCCCGCCTTCACCCAGCCCAGATCCATGCAAGCAATACCGCAAAGCTTTCAACAATACATGCAATACGGTTCATTCCCCACCGTAGTCGAACTTTTAGAGCATCCCGAAACCATCGGACCCTTTCTGGATGGTATCTTTCACACCGTACTCATCAAAGATGTCATAAATCGCAATGAAATCAGAGATTCAGCCCTTCTCGAAAACCTGGTAAAATTCATCGCCTCCAACATTGGCAGTATCGTTTCCACCAAAAAAATCAGCGACTACCTGGTCAGCCACGGAAGAAAAACCACCCCCGACACCATCGACAACTACCTCCGAATGCTTGAAAAAGCTTTCATCATCTACAAAGCCCCACGTTATGATCTCAAAGGCAAAATGTTCCTTAAAACCCTGGAAAAGTACTATATGGTGGATATCGGGATCCGCAATCAACTTTGTGGACTGCGAAATGTGGATATAGGACACATCCTTGAAAACATTGTTTATCTGGAGCTACTACGAAGAGGCTATGAGGTAAGCATTGGGAAAATTGCTTCGCTGGAAGTGGATTTTGTTGCACGAAAAGCAAGCGATATTCATTACTTTCAAGTGTCTGCCTCCATCCTGGATCAAAACACCAGATTGCGGGAGCTCAAGCCCTTGCAGGAAATAAGCGACAACTATGCAAAAACCATCCTTACCCTCGATCAAACCCCCTACCACGACTACGCTGGAATAAAGGTAGTTCACCTGATAGATTTTCTCAGAGAATAAATTCAAGCGTGCCAAGGGGACGTACCTCATTTGCGACAACGCAAAATGTTGCAAGTGCTACGTCCCTCTGAGTGTTTTATACGTTTGTATATATCATTTCAATGAGTTATCTTCCATAAAAGATCGGTCAATTCAATGAGGCTAACATTCTTAAAACCCATATTATTCAAATCTGGTGGATCGAGTTTGACTTGATCTATAAAAGCATTCACATCTAAAAGGGTTTTCTCATTTAACTTCAGCCTTTTCGAAGGATCTGCACCCATTAGAAGCCTGAAAACATCATTTTTGTGTTTTTTGATATCCTTTGAGTCAATGTCTCCATCAACCTTACTTCTCAAAGTGAGATCCAGCCAAGCTTTTGCTTTAAACAATATTAAAGTTTCAATATCAACAACAGAGAAGCCATCGACTATCCGTTTTCCTTTTAACAACTCTTCATAATAATTGCTGTCAAGCAATATAGCTGATAGACTGGAAATACTATCATCAATATGTATTGGAGTTAACCTGGACTCAACCTTGATTTCAAAAACTTCAGATTTTCTGCAAAACAACTCAATCATAGAAGGATATGCGGGGTCTTTGGGTTTTTGAAAACGATAAAAGTTAGCCCTATCATTACTTTTCGATCGATAATCGTATCCACCGTCTTCAATGAAATCCCAGAATCTTCTACCAAAAGAAACATCCAGGTCATCTATCATTAAAACTATATCCAAGTCCTTAGTGGCCCTGAAAGGAAGACCTAAATCATTCATCAAGAGATCACAAGCAGTTCCACCAATGAAAACATACTTCTCAGTCAACTCGTTAAAATACTCCTTAAACTTCCCTAGCCCGTGTACCATGATTCACCCCTTAGAGCTTCCTCGAGAGCCTGCTCGATCCGCTCATCCTTCTGGTCCTTCAAACAAGCATACAACGATGCCAAATCTACCTGTTCCCTGCAAGAAAACAACTCGGGGGGATATTTCCATATCTCCAGCATAATACCCATTTCATCAAAAACATTCTCTGCAAAATAGTGGACATTTTTAAGTAATGGACTCAAATAATTATTACCCACAGCCAACACCCTCTGCCTTGGGGGATTCAGCCTGCTCAACTGAGCCAAAGCTTCCAAACCAGATCCCAGAGCATTCGGTGGAACCTTTCTCACAAAAACTACTTTTTGCACTGGAGTTTGTAAAAATTCCTTTCCTCTTTCAAAAAACAAGGGGTCTTGAATTTTACGGTACACCTTGCTTTTCCCGGTTTTTCCCCCTACCTCATAGCTCAACAAATCAGCATCATATAGCTCATTTAAAGCTCTTGAGGACGACATAAGCGTCATTTTCAGCAAAAGTGCCAATTGAGTAGCGTTGGTTTCCTCAATTTTGCCATACAAAAAATAAAGAAATGTGAGTTGAGCGCTTAGAGTAAAGCTCTTTGGTTTAGCTTTGTTTTCAATGTAAGCTTTCGACAAATGCATCCCCAAAAAAGGAAGGAAAATCTGGTTTCCCTCAACAATAAAAGGTATTCGCTTGCCAATCAGGCTTCTTCTCTTGTAAGGCGTAATGCCTTTTAAAAGAACTACTACCTCTCTTCCCACGACAGTTTTAACCATACTTACCTGTTTTTGGAGCTCAGAAACAGGAGGTAGCTCCTGAATAGGATCAAGCAAGATACAGGAAACATCCAGCAAAGTCATTGTATAAAATCGGAAGGAATTTCTTAAAAACAAGGGGAAAATCGAGATATCAGGACAAGGTTCCACCTTAGCGTCCACATCCAGATTATCCTTAATATATCGCTCAATTGCAGTAATCACAAAACAAGTTCTCCTAATATAACTTTATTTTTTGATAATATAACATCCTTCACGTTACATTGCAAGTTATATTACGTTGATCATCATGGGACGTAGCATTTGCGACAACGCAAAATATCGTAAGTGCAAGGTCCCTATGGGTGATTTAAACGGATACTACAACTTAGCTACCTTACTTCCATGTGCAAGGTGGCGGTTTTGCTTCGCTGAAGTTGGTCGGTCACTTTGACCGTGATAGTCTTCTTGCCTTTGCTTTTGAATTGATGTCGCAGGGTTTGACGCAAATCTGTTTGCTGAGTCAACAACACCACCTCACCATCACCCCAATCAATACTCAATTCATAAGGAGCTTGAGCCCCAGTCAAGATAAGGTCTATTTCTAAAGGAGTATCCTGCGGGATAAATACGGATGAAGTCTGCGGATCCCAATGGGCGTTACGATAATACAGCCCCAGATAAATATCAGGTCTGCCTGAGCGTTGAGGAACAAGCTGAAGCAGAACATGGGCAAAATCAAAAGATTTTTCGGTGCAATTCACATCAAAATGAATAGGAATGGATCGAAGCTGGGAAACAGCTACCAGCACCTTAACATCCACCTGGAAGGTCTGAACGCTGTTGGGAGCAATAGCCCCCAATTCAAATTCAATAAGAGCAGGAGTTTGCACCACCGAGCGATAACGGGTAGACCGTAAAAAGCTAAGCTCCTGCGGAAGAGTCATTTTCACGTGAGTATTAGTAGCTACCGATTCGCCCTGGTTCACCACCGTCACCATCACCATCGCTGTTTCATCTTTGCTGAAGGTAGGTTTGTTGAGTTCTGCAGAGATGCGAAGATGAGGAGCTGGGGGCAGGGTTAGGGGACCTGCTTGGTAAATATTGGAAGAAACTGAGTTTAATCCCCCTTCAGCTTCTGCATTAATAAAATAAAGATAACTTTCTCCAATTGTTCCGGTACCATCTGTGAATTGGTATGAACTATTGTTGTTCGAATAGGAAGTAATTTCATCATTCTTGGAAGCATTAACGAAGCCTATAGCTTTAAACTGCTCGTTCTTAACAGATGCTCGGTAAATCCTGTAGCCCTTGATTTTGCGTGTTCCAGGCTCCGATCCAGACCATTGAAGATTTACCCTATTGTGATTTAAGGTGCCTATCAAAGGTTTCGGAGCACTTGGAGCAGTCACATAATCATCAAATTCTCCATCTCCATCATAGTCTATGGACATTTTAGCCTCATGTGTTTCCCAATCGATTTCTATCTGATCAACTTGACCGATATTGGTAGGGAGTCCATGGTTTTCAAATACAAAGGCTTCATTCTTATCATCATTAAAATCAAGGGAAGTGAATCGCACTCCGTAGGTTCCCTCTTCATATCCTTCAACTCGATAAGAAACGATATTACTCGGTGGGTCGAACCATTGAATCGAACCATCAAGATGATTAACGAACGCACTTTCAGTAGTATTGTTAAAATCAAACCCAACAATTTGATTATTAGCCTTAATCGATAACACTGCTGGACTAAACATCGTAGCTCCTAGTATTCGATAAAAAAGACCTGCTGAATATCCTTTTCCATAAGATTTCCAGTATTCTTTGCTTTGTATTTTTTCTTCTGGCGATTCAAGCAATTTTTGTAGCATTTCAAATGATTGTGGATTCCTCAGTATTTGAGAATGATCAGCATGAATATACATATGGTTAAGATTTCCATATTGCCAGCTTACTCGTTGTTCATCATAAACTCGAACACTATTGACTGGCACCAAACCATCACTCTCTCCAAAAAGGTATGCTCTATTTTCATCAGATATTAGCTTTTCAGATAAATCAATATAGTGCCGATCGATAGATGCCTGGGTTGCGAAGGTAAGAAGATAATGAGGAATAACTCCTCCGATTAAATGATAATACACTCCATTATTGAGTATATCATCGCGGTTTACATCCCAACTTATATCCCTTTCATAATTCAGTATTTTTATAAAACTGGAAGCAGTATCCATCTGGCCAATGCAGGTTAAGTTTTGGAGGATGTGATCCAAAGGGTTAAAGCCAAAAATATTAAATGGTAGATGACTATTAAGTAGCTCAAATAGCTTACTCTTCACTTTTTCCGATGCCATTTGTTCAACTAAAGTAACGATAGCAGTACCCGAATAGGCTGATAATGCAATTTGGGCTACTTTTGCTCCGTTTGTCCAGACTTTTGCGGCTTGAGTGCCATGGTTGGGAGTTCCTATCATGATGAGACGGTGAATATCGTTTTCAAACCTGGGAAGAAATGATCGATGTGATCCTAAAGGATATGTTCTTTTTGCATACTCCGAATCAAAAGCTCGTTCTTCAATATATGTACGAGCTATTAACCCTCCCATACTATGAGCAACAATGTTCAATTTGTCTTGATTTTCAGATTGCTTTATAACGTCAATTTCTTGCTTAAGCTTGCCAGCATAGAATCGTATATCATCAAACGTTGGTAAACGCAGACTTTGTATTGGATTGTAAGGATCAAACAAAATACTTCCAAAGTCACTAACATAAACAGATCGATAATTTTCGCTTAAAGCAAAAACATGATAAACATAATGATTGCTGTCAATATTTACTGGAATAGCTTCGGTATTAAAAACATTAATTGAAGGTTGCCCAGTAAACTGTTTTACTAAAGATTCCATTTTATCGAGAGGATTATACGGAGCAAATTGAAACCCATGCACCAAAAGTATAGGATATTCCTCTGGATCATCATCGTCATCATCATCCACGGGTATATCAGGGTTTTGAGTTATGATGCTAGTACTAATCAAGCTAGTATCAAGCTGGGAGTAACCCATACATTCAGGTTGAAAAATCGCTTCATTGAGAACTGGATTATAGTTTTGGTGTAAAACATTGCCAATTTGGTCTATGACTTGAATCGGAAAATTGCTCGAAAAATGGACAGATAAAGAGTTAGCATCCTCATCAGAATAAATTCGACCATTCTTGTCAAAACACATAAGCAAAAAATCTTCTTGATTACCATTATTGAGATTTATGTGACCACTGACAACTAAATCTTCAGAATCGCCCTGACTCAGGCAAACCATCTTTTTCGAAAAGGTATTACCCAGGCGGTTAATCCACTCAATTTGGCCATTTTGATCCATTTTTGTTAGATAGGCAGGATTAACATACCCAAAATCATTCCATAAGGTGGCTATACCACCATCTGCTGTTGAAATAGTTCTGACGCTCCAGTCAACAACAGATGCCGATCCATAGGTATTTGCCCATGATATGTTTCCTGTTGAATCTGTTTTTAAAGTTAAAACATCCCAACTGCCAGAACCTAGATTCGTACTGGTACCAGATATGATATAGCCACCATCTTGAGCTTGAGCAACCGAAGAAGTCCAATCAGCACCATTATAACCATACATCTTGCCCCATTGCTTGTTTCCTAAATTGTCCAACTTAAGCAAATAATAATCATCAGAATTCATACCTGGGTAAACATGAGCGCCGACTAAAAAGCCCCCATCGGAAGTTTCAATGATTGAATGGTAAGGGTGACCAGAAACCCAAGAGTTATAAAATCCAGCATGGTTAAAGTAGTATTTACTCCATTCTAGCTTATTGTTTTGATCAAGCTTAACCAGATAATATTCCCCCATGCTTGTAAAAGTATAGGAAAAACCACCAAGTAGCATGCCATTATCTGAAGTCCCAATGGCTGTATAAAGATGTTCTGCATTTGATCCCCCGATGGAGAAAGGATTTATGCAATTACCCAAAGCGTCAACTTTGGATACTACATTGCCAGAAGAATTCAATTCAACCACAAAATAGTCGCTGATTGTTTTTTCGACATCCCCAGCAACGATGATATTCCCATTTGGTTTTTTGCTAACACTTCTAACCACAGCTGAATTCGAAAAAGAAACAACTTTTTTTGAATTAGGTTTTTCGATTCCATTTTTATCAATGATCATAAAGATAATACTGTTTTTTGTGCCATCATTGTGTGTTCCTGCTAAAGCAATATCCCCGTTGTTTAACACAACATGATACGGCATAGTTTCAGAATATGAAGAACCTACAGATAGAGCCCAACCGTGATTCTCAATAGCAATTGAAACAGGCATCACTTCGTATGATATAAATACTCTAAATGTTAGTATAACTATCAGAAGTACATGAATAAATCTTTTTAAACTTTTTCCCATTTTGGACACATCTCCATCTCTTGATTTTGATTGTAACCATGAATCAGATAGAACATACATTGAAAAAACAACGAAATAGATAGAGCAACTAAGCTCATAATATAGGCAAAATCAATGCTTTATATCTATATTTCATTTTTCATTATTCCTTAAACTGATAATACATATATTAAAACTAAAGTCAAGAATACTGTATGTTATGGTTATGCAAACAACAACTGAGCTAATTGAATTAGATTTGTAAACAAATACAAAAACTTTTCTCTCCGCCCGGTGGGCAACCATCATTTTGCCCTCATCCCAGCAAGATGTGTAATTCTCGAATCTCGCACAGGGATGTCCACATGCAACACATTACAACAAATGGGGTACGTCCCTGATTGTTCCTTATCAAACGTAGCATTTACGACAACGCAAAATGTCGCAAATGCGTCGAGTAGCCCGAGGGAATTTCACCCTCAGGCTCTCACGGAACTGGACGTGAGCCTCTCAACTCATCCAGCTCTTATGGAAAACATCAATTA
>DAOSES010000030.1:0-19975 GCA_035363255.1 Caldisericia bacterium
ACCTTCCTCACCCCCTTCTGAAGTATCCTGTTCTTACTCATGACACACTACGTCCCACTGCGTGATTTAAACGGATGACAGCAGTTTGTAAATTCTGCTTGATGTGGGGAAAAAATTTAGCTATACTGAAAAAAATGAATAAAAGCTTGCTTTTGCGGAAAATACAGACTTTCAGGAATCGCCCAGACAAGGGCAAGATGCTTATCCGCTCAATCAAAAAAGGCTTCCAAAAGCTTCAGGGGCTCGATTTTCTTCAAGGTGAAACCACCGAAGAGCTCCAGCTCAACCCCTCCTTATCCAATGGCTACTCAGCTTCCAATAAGAAACACCTCGACCAAATTCTTCAACGTCTATCCCTTGAAAACTGCTCCATCCTGGATTTTGGCTGTGGTAAGGGCTATGCTCTATATCTCATGTCCAAGCACCCCTTCGCCCATATCGCAGGAGTCGAAATTTCCCCACGGCTCTTTGCCATCGCCCAAAAAAATATGAAAAAACTCAAATTAAATCATATCCAGCTACATCTATCCGACGCAAAAGACTTTAAAGACCTGGATCGTTTCAACGCCTTCTACCTCTTCAATCCCTTCCCCGAAGCCATTCTCACGCAAGTAATCCAAAACATACTCGCCAGCCTCCAGTCCAAGCCCAGGAAAATCCAGATCATCTATAATCTCCCCACTCACGAAGGCCTCCTGCAAAAACAGGGCTTTCATCGCACCCATGCATTCACCTTTGGCAAAGCTCCCATCATAGGCCACTGCTCCGTCTATTCCAATCAGCCTCAAACCGAAATTCAGGCGACATGGAGTTGATTCCAGAGCCTTGCCTTCTCCTGCTCGAGTTGATCTCGCGTGCCATACGCGGTCAAAAACCTCTCCAGGCCATCCCAGAAAACACAGATTGGCCTCAAATATATCAAATAGCCCTCCGCCATCAGGTTTCCGCCCTGCTCTATCCCCTGATCAGCCAGCTCTCCGCCCCTCAACAGCCTAGTCCCGACCTAATGAAAGAATGGAAACAAAAAGCCACCATTTCAGGATTGGCTCAATACCTGCATATCGATAGAGCAAGCCAGGTCATCCAAGCCTTCCAGAAAGCCCAGATACCTCTCATCGCCATGAAAGGCCTGGTGCTTCGTGAGTTTTATCCCCAGCCCGAGTTTCGCCTTATGGGCGACGCAGATTTTATGATCAAAAAAGAAGACCTGAAAAAAATCAAAAAACTCCTTGCCCAACTCGGTTACCGGGATGAAAAATACCCCTGCCCCATCCATTGTGGTTTCGACCATCCCAACTATCCTCGCGTCGAGCTCCACACCTCACTCATTGATCCAGATTTTTCCTTCAGCTCCAAACTACTCGAAGAAGAGATCTGGAAAAAACCAGGCAAGTGCAAAATCAATCAAGTGGAAAGCCTATGTTTCAGTCCCGATGTAGAGTTGGTCTTTCTCTTTCTGCATCTCGCAAAACATTACGTCAAATCCGAATTGAGCCTGCGACAACTTTGCGATTTAGTACTCTTTATCGAATCTCATCAAGACCAGCTCCAGTGGGATCTCGTCCTTCAGATGAGCCAGGAAGCAAAGCTGGAGACCTTCCTCTTGAGCTTCCTTGCCTTCCTCCAGCAATATTTCCATCTCAGCCTGCCCCCAGCCATCCAAGCCAAATGCCCCACAAAGCCCGAATTAATCCATGAGCTCCTACAAGACATCTTTGATCTGGGAGCCTATCAAGTAAGTTGGGAGGTTCGCCGAATGGCAGGAGAGCAACTCAGACGCGCGCAAAAACAATCCACGCAAAGCCAAGGCAAAACTCGCCTTCACTATATCTTATCGGTCATCTTTCCAAGGCTTCAAAACCTGGACTACCGCTTTTCCTACGCTCAAAAAATCCCTATCCTCTATCCAATAGCACTCATCCATCGCTTCTTATGGGCCCTCACCTACCATCGCATTCCTATAAAACGGAAATATCAACTATTGATGGAAGCCAGCTCCTTTTCACAGCAACGCAGTGCCCTCTTAAACGACCTTAATCTGCTCAAGTAAATCCTGAGCTTCTCGAATCTCTCCCTCTTCAATTTTCAGCAAGCGATCGCAGACGGACAGGGAAGAAATCCGATGCGTCACCACCAAACAAGTCCTTCGGGGCGAGAGACCCGATATCGCCTTAAAAATCATCGCTTCATGCTCCATATCCAAAGCAGAAGTAGCTTCGTCCAAGACCAGGATAGGAGCCTTTTTAATAAAGGCCCGGGCAATAGCCAAACGCTGGGCCTGCCCCTCAGAAAGACCAAGCCCCTTTTCACCAATACGCGTATTCAAACCCTCAGGCAAAGGAGCAATAAACTCCCAAGCACCCAGCAGTTTGCAAACTTCCATCATTTCAGCTTCATTCGCCTTCGCGTCACCCATCCGCAAATTGTCTGCAATCGTGCCAGAAAACAAAGTATTGCCCTGAGGCACATAAGAAACCAAACTACGGGTACTGGCAGAAACCTCGATCCTGGCTCCCTCCGAAGAGACAAAATAAATATGCCCCCCCTTGGGATACAGCAAAGACAAAACCAACTGCAGAAAAGTAGTCTTACCAATCCCGCTACTGCCAATCAAGCCCACCATCTCCCCTGCCGCTATCCTCAAAGACTGCTCTTCAAAGATCTTCTCTCGCTGAGGATAGGAAAAGCTAAGCTGTTCCAGGTATATACCGCAGGTCTCCATGGGAGACTTGCTCTCACCAAATAACTCTTTATCCAGATTTTCCAGCTCCATAATACGCTCTGCCGAAGCCAAAGCCGCAATCATTTTAGGGTAAAAATGAGCCAATTGAACCAAGGGTCCCTGCACCTGCCCCACCAATTGTAAAAAAACAGTCATGACTCCAAAGCTCCCAGTTCCACGATAAATACCATAAGCGCCCCAGATAAAAGCCAGGAAATATCCCAACCAAAAACCAAAAGAAATAATCGAATTGGCAACAGAAAAAAGTTTCACTCGCTTCGTCTGCCAAGAAAGGCGCTCCTCTTGAAGCGTCCCGATTCGCTCTTCCATAGCTTGTTCCTGGGAAAAAGTTTTTAACACCAACATATTCTGCATCGACTCGTTCAAGCTTTCCCGACACAAGCTCTCCGCTTCCTGGATCTTCAAATGCATTTTTCGCATCTTTCGTCCAAAATATCGGCTAAATAGCAAACTCAAAGGACCCAGCAAAAAGGCAAAAACAGCCAGCAAAGGGTCAAAAAAACAGAGCACTGCAAAAGCCAAAACCAAGCGAAAGCCCAAAGCCACGGTTTCAGGTAATATATGCACAATTCCATCACTCACCACCTGCACATCGCTGGTAGCGCGGGTCATCAAATCGCCACTATGATAGCGGTTCAAAGCCGACCAGCGCGATTGAGTGAGCACCTTAAACACTCTCTTCTGCATCTGATTGATCAAACTCCCATGAGTACGGGTGGAAACAATACTATTCAGAGCATTCAAAGTCAACTGGATGACGATGATTCCAAAAAAGAGAAGCGCATAATGCAAAGCTTTGGGCCCTATGCCAGCCACAGCAGAATCAATCAGACTCTTCAGCACCAAGGCTATCCCTACGCTGGAAGCAGACACTATCAATCCAAAGACCAGCATCAACCCCAAATACTGTAAAAAAGGTTTTAGCTCCTGATACAACCAAAGTAATACTGGAGAGAGTCTCTTAAAAACCTGCAAGTTGCTTAGCCTTTCTTAAAAACCCCAAAATAAAGCCCCGAAAAGGTAGCAAAGCCAGCCAGGCATAGGACAAGAAACGCCACCAGGGATTATCGCAACTAATTCGCTTCTTCCCTCGCCAGACGGCACTCGCCACTGCAAGCAACTGCTCAGGCATAAGGGGGCCTTCAATACAACTTTGAGCATCTCCAAGGATGTAAAAGCAATTGCAATCTTTTCTAAATACTCGGTGTAAAATATATCGACCATCACATCTTTTAATCAACACAATATCCCTTACCCGTAAATGCTCATAGCTTTCCGCACCAAGCTCCACGCAATCATTTAGATTTCTCAAAAAGGGAAACATGCTGGATCCAGTCACGGTGATTCGAGCTTTTTGCTGTTTGTCCAGCAATTCGCCAATTAAGGTAAAATAGTTTACTGCTGGAATTTTCTCTAAAACAGACACTGATGAACCAATTCAACAGCTTCCTGGTCGGGTCGGCATTGCAGTAAATAGACAGGCACCGATCCCACAATCTTCTCAAAATTCTCCAGAGCCCTGCCCATCAAACCTTGGTCAAAATAGGGCAGAAATACCCGTGGTAAAACACGAGTCACATACTCATAAGCATCCAGTTTTCTGATCCTATTCTCTGGAGCTTGTTCCAATACCACAATAGCTTTCAACGGGGCGCTATCATTCACAAATTCAGGCTTGGACCCGCTCCAGGGAGTCCCAAAAACAATAGGTCGATCCCCCATCATTCGTATGGCAGGGCTATCCCCATTCAAAATAACCGCATTTTTATGCTTAACCCATAAATGAGCCATTGTCGATTTTCCTGTACCTGAAGGAGCTGTAAATAAAATAGCTTTATCACAATACTTAATTGCAGAAGAATGAAGCACAAGCCCCTGGTGAAAGAGGATTCGATTGCGAAATAAAACATCGCTTAACGGAGGTAAATTTGTATCTATATCATCGCTAAATTGGATTGATGCTTTTGAGCAATTAGGATCAAATTCTAATAATCGACCAATTTTTTCCGAATCAAGCTGTTTTTGATAGACAATGAAATCATCATGCGAACTTTCTTTTTTTAGCCAAGTAAGTCTATCGTTAAAATACATTCCATCAATTTTTGGCATAATCTCTGAACAGATATCAACCTGTACCTTTACTTCTACATTGAACGGTCTTCTTATCAAAAAAACTGATAAGTTAGCCCAACTAAAGTTACAAAAAGACCGAAACCATATCTGGATGCCTGCCACTGAAATATAACTCACAAAAAAGCTTCCAGACATTATAACTATTAAGTGCTTAAATCTTCATACGAATAGCAGTCTTCTCTAAATGGTCCAGGTTCAGGACCAGTTCGGTACCACCCTCTACACCAAGCTATTCGTTCTTCAAGTGTAAGTTTTACAAATTGAAAAGTTGGTTTTGAATATTCTTTCTTCATAGCTATGCCTCCTTTGCTGTACTCTTTCTTATTAATGCTAAATCACAAAGATACTTCGCTGGTTTGTTGAACAATCCTGTTTCACTCTTTAATCTGGCTGGGCAAGTTAAACAAAATTCCCGATTTTTGCATTGCTTGCATTCCTTGCAGATAGGAATATTCATACAATCGCTCAATAAATCTTTCCATGCTTTCTTAAAACCTAACACTACAGGTTTTGTAAATGGGGAATCCATCAATCCACACGGAACCATATTACCATTATGATGAATCCAAAAAGCACAATAACCTGATAAGCACTTTTCAAAAGCATAATCCTTATTAATGGATTCAGAATTCCTATCAGTAATGCAATCTTCCTTAAAAGTTTTTTGCATTTCTTTGTTTAATCTTGCCGATTGTTGATTTAGTAAACTCTTTTTAATATGTTCCGAAAGAACATTCTCAGAATCAATCAATTCTTTTGGATCCATTCTCTCACAACTATTAACACAAGAACTCTCAGAAAATCTTGGAGCAAGATAATCAACTAAACCCATTGGGATTTTTCGCTTATTTAGTAAATCAAATATTTTCGTTAACTCTGCTTTGTTGCTTTTTGCAGCAACTGTCTTTACTTTGAAGGGAATTGAGTTTTGCATAAACAATTCTAGGGTTTTCATGGTTGTGTCAAAAACGTTTTCTTTTCCACATAAATGATAATAAGATTCCTCTGATGCACCATAGATACTCACAGAAAAAGTAAGCAAAGGTATCGATCTAATCCACTTGATTGATTCAGATTTAATTAATGTTGCATTTGTTGCAATAGAAATAATCAAGCCAAGTTTCGATAACTCTGTACAGATTAACTCAAGATCAGGTCTCAAAAAAACTTCTCCACCAGTAAGAGTTAAATATAGCATTCCTTCATCTCGAGCTTCTCTTGCAAGCTCAATCCATTGATTTGCCGTTAATTCTTTGTTTTCTACTTCTTGATCACTCGCTGATAGATTAATATAGCACATTTTACATGCTAAGTTGCATCTTGAAGTCAACTCAAAAGCACCAAGCAACGGAATATGTTTTTCTTTAGCTATTTTAAGTATATTATTGTTAAGCTCACCCCATGAAATGTCCATTAAACTATAATTTCTTTATCTTTCAAGCCATTAACAAACTCATCCACATCATTTTCAGCAATAGCGGTTTCAACATCGTATTCATCCAAAATAGAGCTTATCAATTCCTCGCGAGAGGCTCCATGTTCCAGCTTTTTCCAAAGCAAAACTCCACTTTCATTGAGGGTCATCAAGCCATTAAAATCAACCACACGTTGACCAATAGGCACAACCACCCAATTCCCTGCAATCTCCCGAAGCATGAAACCATCTTTAATTTTCATTGTCACCTTATTAAAACAAATATAGCTTAATTATAGTAATGCTGTGCAAAAAACAAGCAATAAGATTCTGTTAAATTTGTAGGTTTATCTTTTTGGGAAACTTTTTTAGTATAATATCTCTATGACAAAAGATAATAAGGACTTAAAAAAGATACTAGGGATTTCTGCGTTTTATCACGACTCTGCTGCAGCTCTAATCCGAGGAGACGAGATCCTTTCAGCAGCCCAGGAAGAGCGTTTTACTCGTAAAAAACACTGTGCATGCTTTCCAGAAAATGCTATAAAATATTGTCTCGAAGAAGCTGGCTATAGCTTGGATGAGCTGAATGCTGTGGTCTTCTACGACAAGCCCTTTGTCAAATTTGAGCGCTTACTGGAAACCTATTATGCCTTTGCTCCAAAGGGTTTGATGTCTTTCCTGACTGCTATGCCTGTTTGGATCAAAGAAAAGTTATTCTTAAAAAAACTAATCCATGAAGGATTGAGCCATATTGAGCCTTACAATAAATCCAAACTAAAACTACTATTCCCCGAGCATCATGTTTCCCATGCAGGAAGCGCTTTCTTCCCTTCCCCCTTCATGGAATCAGCAGTATTGACTATTGATGGCGTAGGTGAATGGGCTACAGCTTCCATCTGCCATGGGCATGGCAATACCCTTCGCATGCTCCGAGAAATGCGTTTTCCTCACTCTCTAGGTTTGCTATATTCTGCCTTCACCTACTATCTTGGCTTCAGGGTCAACTCGGGGGAATACAAGCTCATGGGTCTAGCACCTTATGGAAATAAAGATGCCCTACAAACTCAAAACCTGATTAAGACCATTAAAGAACATTTAGTCTCAATCAAATCCGATGGATCAATTTGGCTCAACCAAGCCTATTTCACCTATGCCACAGGAAATAGAATGCTCAACAACAAGTGTTGGGAAAAACTATTGGGCTTACCTCCAGTCACAAAAGAAAGCACTTACACCCAGGCTCATTGCAATCTTGCCTATGCGATTCAAAACATTACCGAAGAAATTGTGTTGAAAATGGCCATAGAAGCCAAACACCTTTCAGGATCCAAATACCTTTGCCTGGCAGGAGGGGTTGCGCTCAATTGCGTAAGCAATGGAAAACTTCTCAGAGAAAAGATCTTCGATGAAATTTATATCCAACCAGCCGCAGGGGATGCGGGTGGAGCCCTTGGCGCAGCACTAACAGCAAATTATATGTACTTCCAACAAAACCGGAATCCAAGTCAAGATACCATGAAAGCAAGCTATCTTGGACCTGAATACTCAGAAAAAGAAATCCTGACTACCTTAAAAAAACACAAAGCAGTCTATCATAAGGCAAACCATAACGAAGAACTATGCAAAAACATCGCTAAAGAAATAGCTTCAGGCAAAATTGTGGGTTGGTTTCAAGGCAGGATGGAGTTTGGACCCCGAGCCCTCGGCAATCGAAGCATATTGGGAGATCCTCGCAATCCTGAAATGCAAAAAAGACTCAACCTGAAAATAAAATACCGCGAAGGGTTTCGACCTTTTGCCCCCTCGGTGCTGTATGAAGATTTACCAGACTATTTTGACCTGGATAGACCCTCCCCTTACATGCTCCTGACTGCTCCAGTGGTAGCAAAACGGCAAAATCCATTGCCCGAAACTTATGCGGAATTTGATCTCTGGGATAAGCTGTACTTTATTCGAAGCGACATGCCAGCCATTACCCATGTTGACTTTTCAGCACGCATTCACACCGTCACGCAAAAAGACAATCCTCTTTACTGGAGCCTGATAAAGGAATTCAAAGCCCTGACAGGCTATAGCCTCTTGGTTAATACCAGCTTTAACGTACGAGGAGAACCTATCGTCTGCACCCCGGAAGATGCCTTTTATTGCTTTATGGCAACCGAAATGGATATGCTGGTGCTCCATGATTATGTTTTGTACAAAGAAGAGCAAAACGACCTCCATAAAACTAAAAAATGGACTCGAGTTTTTGGTGCTGACTGAGATGAAAGATTTAATTCTCACATTACTCAGAAATGGAGTTTTAATCCCCTTAATGCTGGCAGGGTTTGTATCCCTGCTAATCATTATTACAATCAAAATCAAATCAAGCAATGTCAAAGTATTCTTAGTCTCAATTATTGCAATCTTCATTGCTTTGTTTTTGTATGAAGGGTATTTTCCAGTAGCATCCCTCATTCATTCCAACAAAGAAATGATTCCTTCAACTTTTTCCAAAATTGATAACGAGAATCATCCAATTCTTGGATACTCTCCCCCTCTGCAAGGAGAATACCTACAAAGATACACCAATTGGAAAAATGAAATCACAGAAAACATGTGCACAATAAAGAATCATTTGAGGACAACTCCCAATTCCAACCTACGAAGTCAAAAAAACTTGCTTGTGTTTGGTTGCTCTTTTATGTTTGGCTTTGGAATTGATGATAATTCTACCCTCCCCTTCTTTATAAACCAACAATCTCAAAATGCTTTTAAGGTGTTCAATCACGGAATGATAGGCTACGGCACCCATCAAATGCTTGCACAAATTGAGCATCTGGTGCCCAAAGAAATCTCAGTTCTAAATACCGACAATCTTGCCCTTTACTGGTTTCTCCCTGATCATATCCGGCGTGCTGCAGGGTATTCTTCCTGGGATAGATATGGACCAAGATATGAAATCAACAATAGCCTGGAATATAAAGGCTCTTTTACGAAATTTAAGGAAAGTAAGCTCCGAAGATTAACACAAATGGTACTCGATCAATCCAAAATCTACAGAAACCTCTACCTAAAACCCAAATTCAACCGCAAAGCCACCACCTACGACGTACAACGCGCATCAGCCATCATAGCCAAATCAAACCAGCTTCTTAATGATCTCAACACTCAATTTTACGTCCTGGTCTGGGATTATCCCTTTGAAGTTAATCTAGCCCTCCAAAACCCAGATGACCTCAATCTCTTCCTCTCTGAGCTCAAAGATGCCCAAGTAAACATCATCCTTTTTAGCGACATCCTTCCCTACGAAGAATACGAAAAAAACAAACACCTATACACCCTCAACGAGCAGGATTCTCACCCCAGCCCCTATCTCAACGAGCTTGTCGCCAAGTATTTAGCAAAAATAATCAACCCGCAAGAGGAGTAAAAATGGACTTTATCAAAGATTTATGGGGCTTTCTAAAAGAACGCAAAAAATTCTGGCTCATGCCAGTCATTATCGTGCTCCTGGTGCTTGGCATACTTGTGGTATTAAGCTCAGGCAGTGCCATCGCCCCGTTTATCTACACTCTTTTTTAACAGCCTCAAGCTATTGAAAGGAAACCTTCCATGAAAAACACCCCTACGCCAAAAAACAACCTCCTGGTAATATCCATAGGCTTCCTCGCCCTGTACCTAATATTCCATTGGAGCTGGGCAGTATATGTAGCCCTGACCGTTGGTTTGATCGGTATTTTTTCACCCTTTTTAAGCCAAAAAGTATCCTGGCTCTGGATGCAACTTTCCAGAGTATTAAGCTATATCATGCCCAATATCCTCTTTAGCCTGGTTTTTTTTCTAATCCTCTTTCCCATTTCGCTCCTCTACCGTATCTTTCACAAAGACCCCCTAAGGCTTCATAATCGCTATGAAAGCAACTTTATCGAGGTAAACAAAAGCTATCCCCCCGAAAGCTTCGAAAAAATTTGGTAGTATAAAAACGAAAACACCCCCCTTGCATTAATTTCAATATTGCATATATTCTTTATTGCAATTCTTACCATATAAACAAGGAGAGTGTACATCAATGAATTGTGAAGCTTTAGTTACTAAAACCTGGCCTATTTTTGAAAAAGTATGTCGGCACAGTGGGGTGAGCCCTTGCGAGATGCCCGAGATCGAGCCTGTCTTCTGGGAAACCCTCTACCAACTCTACCAGCACCAGGAAGAGATGCGCTCCATCGAAGCCTACAGCTACCGTTCTCTCCAGCATGCCCTCTTTCGCTTTCTCAAAACCCGTCAACGTCAACGTTCCAAGGAAGTGAGGCTGGAAGCATGCACTCCGTTATACTAAAAATTGACCTGCAACACGCCATGCAAAACCTATCCACCAAAGAGCGCCTGGTGCTCCATGGGCTCTTCACCCTCAACCACACCGAAGAAAGCCTGGGGGATCGCCTCCAGGTGTCCCGTCGTCGCATACGAAACCTGAAACAAGACGGCCTAGCCAAGCTCAAAGCCCATTTCGTGCCCAAGGGAAATCCAAAATCACTCTTTGTTGAGTGAAAGGAGGTGCCACATGACCATAGTAAACAAGACCGGTTATGTCACCATGACACTTAGTGGACCTAACGACACCACGTTGAGCGTAAGACTCAACAACGTAAAGCCTACTGCCGTAGACGCCGACGTCTATGCCGTAGCCACCGCCGTCGCAGATTTGCTGGCTTATCCCCTCGAATCCAGCCTCCGCGTTCAGCGCGCTGAAATGACCGAATAAGCCCAAACCATCACTGAAAGGAGTGAACACTTATGGCTGATACTTTTAGAGACTACGTAAAAATGAGCTTCATCAACGCCAGCGGAAAGACTGCCAACATCCAGTTGCGCTATCCCAAGACCGACCTTACTACTCTGGAGCTGGAAACCGCAATGGACCTGATCCTCGATAAAAACATCTTCACCAGCACCGGAGGCGACCTCGTCTCCATCGCTGACGGAGGCATCGTCGAAAACAGCTTCACCGACCTCATAGAATAAGATAGAAAGTAGGTCCCAATGAATTTAGATGCCTTTATCTATCACCACAGCGAGTTGTTTTCCGATAGCCTGGACGAATCCAAAATCCGATCCCGCATCGACAGCCTCTCCTACCTCGAATGGCAAGAACTCCTCACCGATGCTTCCCGTCGTTGTCGCAAGGAAATGAGCCAGGTGCTCTGCGAAGAGATCCTCGGTTATGCCTGCGAAGTCTATCCCGAAAAGAAACAGAAACGAGGCTGAACACCATGGAAGAGCTACTCACCGCCATCGGAAACTTCGGATTCCCCATTGTCACCACCATCTATCTCCTGATACGCATGGAAGGTAAAATGGATAAACTCACCGAATCCATCCGATCGCTGTCCCAGGCTTTGGAAAGACCGCTCCGAGATTAACTAAGGGGCAAGAAATTCAAAAAGGGGGGCGAAGAACCGTTGTGGTTCTTCGCCCCCCTTTTTTTTACTTTATACATCAGAATCCGCAACTCATAACTTTTTCGAAATGTTTTTCTGGTTGTATCCGCAAAACATCTTGAATATTCCAATGTGTTGCGATATAATAGGCATAAATGGAGGTGATCACAATGATCAACAGACCAATGTATGTTGATAGAATTACGGCTTATGTAGATACCCCCTTTGTCAAAATTCTGACCGGCGTACGTCGATGCGGGAAATCAACCATTCTGAAAATGATTATCAAGGAACTGAAAAAAAGAGGTGTTGCGGAAGACCGTATTGTCAGCTATCGTTTTGATTCAATGGAATACGAGGATATGACAGCAAAGGAAATGTTTTCAGAACTGAAGGGAAAGCTGTCGCCTAAGAGAAAAACCTATTTGTTTCTTGATGAAGTACAGGAGATTAATCATTGGGAAAAAGCAGTCAACTCGCTTGCGTCCGATTATGACGTCGATATTTATGTGACAGGCTCAAACTCCAGAATGATGTCCTCTGAAATATCGACCTATCTGACGGGGCGATACATTGCTTTCCGTATCTTTACGCTTTCCTTTGCCGAATACCTGAATTTCAAAAAGGAATATGCAAAGGTAGGTGATCCGAAGAACGAGCTTGTCGACTACATCCGCTTCGGTGGCTTTCCCGCTACGCATCTGCAAAAGTACTCGGACGATGAAGTTTACACCATTGTCAGAGATATTTACAACTCAACTATATTCTCGGATATAGTCAAGCGGAATCAGGTACGCAAGGTCGATCAGCTCGAGCGAATCGTTAAATTTGCGTTTGACAATGTGGGAAGAACTTTTTCGGCAAAGTCTGTCTCTGACTATCTGAAATCCGAACATAGGACCATCGACAATGAAACGGTTTACAGCTATCTTGAAAAGCTAGAGGGAGCGTACATCCTGCACCGCTGCTCCCGATTTGATATACAAGGAAAGCAATTACTGAAAACACAGGAGAAATTCTACCTTGCGGATACTGCTTTCCGGTACAGCATTCTCGGTTATACAAAAACATCCGTTCCCGCCATGCTCGAAAATGTTGTCTATCTGGAACTGCTTCGCCGCGGTTACAGCGTGTGTATCGGCAAGACGCCCGATGGCGAAATCGATTTTATAGCCTCAAGGCAAGCTGAAAAACTGTATGTTCAGGTTACAAAGGAAATGAAATCTGAAGAAACTGAACAGCGCGAGTATGACCGTCTGCTTGAAATTGACGATAATTATCCCAAGTATGTGTTGATGACGGATGATTTCGCCGGTGGTAATTACAAAGGAATCAAGACAATGCATATAGCGGATTTTTTGCTCAGCTCCGAGTTATGATTTGGCAACGTGTTGGTTCATTAAAATTACCACTCTACCATTTTCTTTCCACCTGGTGAGGGGAGAAATGTCGCAAACTCCAGCTTACAAATCATTATAACAATCGTCAGATAGATTATCCCATACTTCTTTGAGAGACTCTTCCGATAATAAGGTAATAGGATCTATGGCTTTTTCCGCTAACTCATCATTCGGGAGATAAATAAGTTCATTCATGCTTCCTATCTCCTCGTACACTACTATCAGACATTATCTTTGAAGTTCCTTTCAAAAGTAGTTATTGATCTAAAAGCTCTTTGTAAAAATCGCTCTCTGCAAATTCACAAAAGTGCTCAAAATCGACTCTTTCCTCTACTCCATGAAAACATTTTGCGTTGCTAGGTAAAGTATCTTTTTTAATTTTACCGCTTTTTACAGCTATAATAAATTTTTTTGCAGCCTCTTTGGATTTACTTGAAGTTTCACATTTCTTAGCCATTTCACAACCTCCCCCTATCTGCAATTAACAGTAATGTAATAAGAATTTACTGTTTATGCAAGAGCACATATGGCAAATCTTTCACTTTTTACCAAATATCCTTACAAATATCCTTAAATTTAATCATTTCAGCCTTCTCAGTTTTAATCTGGCTCAACAATTGTTGAATTTTTTCCATAGATGCCCGATCAATTTCTAAACTATTTATTAGAAAATGCAAAGCAGTAATATTGGAATCAAGGCTTTCCTGTCTTTCCTTGCTCTTATCGTAAGCAGTAGCAAATGCTTTCATCATAGAGCTTATCTCATCCCCCGCCCCAGATATCCGATTCAAAATCTTGCTGTAGTGGGTTAAAAGTTCATCGTCTTTTCGCAAGGGATACACCAGGGAATGATCCACTTCTCCCCAAGCTTCTTCGAAAATAGTTCTCGTTTGAATTTCAGCAACATACCCATTTTGCCTTACCAAATAATGAGCAGAGCGATAGTTCCTCTTTGAAGGCTCGATAACAATCGTACCCTGAAACTCATTATACAGCGAAACATCGTCCCCTTCTCGATAATACACTTTGGGCTTTTCCACAAAAGAATCAAAGAGCTCCAAAAAGGCAAGGTGTATTTCCCGCCAATTCTCTTTGAAAGTGTGAATAATCCGAATACCGATTAAATCGGTAATTCTGCTTAAGTAATCTTTTACTGAAATTCTAGGTTTATCAGGATTGATCTCTTCCAGAGCTTTTCGAATCACTTTCTCCGCCAAATGCTCCGCATCCTTGGTACGCTTCTTGATATAGATGGAAAGATTCATTTTTGAAAATTTTAGTGCTAAGTCATCACGATTCTCTTCAATAGAAGAAGTTCGTTTTTCATAATCTTCAACGATTTCTTCAATCTCGCTCCAATCATAGCCAGATTCAAGAAATTTATTATCTAAACCGTATTTAGCCAAAAACTCAAGCTTCGATATCAATCATACCCTCCTTCAACGATCGCTCCAAAAATGACTTGCATCCACCCGTAGTCAACTGCCATTTCATTCCCATGCTGCCACTACCGCTAAAACCACTTCACTTTCAAGATCAGTATAGAAAAAGGAAAAGGAACTAAGGCAATATCCCCTGGCTTACAAATCATTATAACAATCGTCAGATGGATTATCCCATACTTCTTTGAGAGACTCTTCCGATAATAAGGTAATAGGATCTATGGCTTTATCATGTAACTCTTCACTCAACCAACAGATAAACTCTTTCATGTTTCCTATCTCCTTAGCTTGTAACTCATTTCAGTATCATGATAAATGTTTATCAGAAAAAAAACAACACATACATGAGTTTTGGTAACTTTGGAAAGCCTGTAGCAAAGAGCTCAAATATTCAAAAAGGGGGGCGAAGAATCGATGTGGTTCTTCGCCCCCCTTTTTTATACTTTATACATCAAGTTCAAAATACCTTGGTCGTCAGCACGAGCATTGATTAAGCTATTATATTTTTTTCCCAATATAAAAAACATATCCATAGAAATCCTTGTATTTATCATATAGCATGGCATGATGCTTCTCGTATTTTATAAATTCTTCCGCTGATTTGTTACCTTTGTATTTTTCTAAAAAAGCTTTTTGTGCCGTTATTGCTGGTTTAAAGAAATTTTCAGTCCAGCAAACCTCAGGCAATATAAATGACGCCACTACAACATAGCCTGCTTTTTGCATCTGAGCAATCTTGTTTGGAATGGTATCAATTTCAGGATAGGCTTTGTTCCAAAAATCAAATATCTCTTTTGGGTGTTCTTCTGTAAGCCATGATGCTTCAGTAACAGCTACATAAGCGCCTTTTTTTAAAAACTTACCCCAATAATTCATGCCCTTTTCGAAGCCAATATTATATATTGCTCCTTCACTCCAAATAAGGTCTAATTCATTTAATTGAAAATCAAGTTGATCCATAGAGCCAACAAGGCCTTTAACTCTACTTTGAAGATTCAATTTTGTTGCATTTTCATTTAGCTTATCGACAAAACCAGGGAATAAATCAATGGCGGTAATAATCCCTGGTGTGTTTTGTGCCAAAACTATTGCTTGAGAACCAGTACCACAACCAAGATCAACAATTTTTGAATTTTCGCGTAAGTTGTCAATAAAACTCAATGCTTTTAATGTTGCATCCTGACTTCCTGGACCCTGACGATCCATACTGGAAAAATACTCACAAATCATTGCCACATCAAAATCATGAATGTTATGTTCTTCAGCGCTCATTTTTTAAAATCCTGGGGGTGGGTCAACTTACTGTGAATCCCGTGAGTCATGTTTCTATTGACTTTATACATAGAACCTTATCTCGATTCATATAGAAGGATTGTATCTTTTAAAACACTCTCTCTAAACAATGGGTTTATTGTACAAAATTCTACAATATCAACTTTTTTTGCTAGCGATTCTTCCAAAGAATTGATTAGATGGTTAAACTTAATCAAGTCAAAATCTTTATTGAATTCAATCAAGATATCAATATCGCTTTGATTGCTCTCTACATTTCTTGCATACGAACCAAATAAATAAGCTTTTACTATTCCGTATTCTTCTACAAAAGGCAATAATGACTTTTTAATGGTTACCAGTTGTATGTTTTGCTTCGCATTTTTCATTTTCATCTTAGCCTTTATATAACACCATCCTTGTTCCCCTTTATCTTTTCCTCCAGAAAACCACTTTGAATTGATTGTTGGTGACATCATTCACCAAATCAACTTGAATATCTTCCTCCCTGCATAGCTGTAATATTCGGGGAATACCAGAACCTTTGCCACTATATTTAAACAAGGGGTCCTTCTCGAGGGTAATCAGGATAATTGGGTTCCTCTCAATGTGGATACCCGATCTTATATTTTCTTCTGTCAGGGTATTAGGTAGTTTACCTGGACTTATGATTTCCAGTCGATTGTTAAACAAGTTGATCTGGATAGAAGAGTTGATAAAGTAATCCCGGTGGACAATAGCATTGGATAAAGCTTCTCGAATTGCAATTTCGGGTATCTCCCACTTGGAGGTAGCATTAAAATCTTTTTCGGTTGGAATTTTATGAAGGTTTCGATTGATAAAATAAAGTCCCGCTTGATATTGTTTTAGCAATGTTCCCCGAACAGTCTCGCTGTCTTTATAATCATTGGTTGTTAAAACATTGCCAGGGAAAGAAGTACATTTGATAGCAAATTGGGGATAGATATTTTCTGGTTCTATTCCAAATAGCATCAAACCAGCTATGGTAAGGTGATCATTGATCATCAGTTTCTTGTTCGACAAAAATGTCTGGAGAGGTATCCCAATATCCGATATTTTTTCCTGGTAGCTCCTTAAATAATATTCAGAAAAAGCAGGGACATTAAAACTATCGAAGGTAGCTGCGGTCTCCAGTTCATCTGCAAATAAGGAATGTGACGCCTGCACCTTGAATTGGTGCTTGGAATCTTCTCCTTTATTAATCAAATCCAACAAATCAGCTTCTACCATATTGATACCTTTTTATTAATAAAATTTATATTAATTATTGTACTACAAAATTCCCCAAGTGCTTATTCCGTTTCATCTCACCGCCCGAGTCCAAAATTTTGGCTGAATTATAAAAGCCAGTAAGGAATCAAGCATAGATTCTCCTTTGGCCCAAACGTATCCTTCGTAATCACAAGACCATTTGCATGCTTATATTGCTTATAATCAAACTCGTGCCTGTCAATAAAACAGACTTTCCACTTCTCCGTGGTCCGACAATCGATAAAATCCGTTCTTGACCGAGAAGAACTATGATTTTTGGAATTTCTCCTTGATTGATTCATGAGATAATTATACAAAGTTGTGCGGTTACAGTCGGTTAAAATACAATATTTGTGCGGTTACAATCTCGCGAATTGCTTTTCCGAAACCATTTATCCTTCCATCCGATCGCTGTCCCAGACTTTGGAAAGACTGCTCCGAGATTAAATAAGGGGCAGGAAATTCAAAAAGGGGGGCGAAGAACCGTTATGGTTCTTCGCCCCCCTTTTTTTTGCTTTATAGATCAAACTCCAGCTTACAAATCATTATAACAATCGTCAGATGGATTATCCCACACTTCTTTGAGAGATTCTTCCGATAACAAGGTAATAGGATCTATGGCTTTATGAGGTAATTCTTCACTTGGATGATAAATAAACTCAATCATGCTTCAACTACCTTTCCATAATAATAAATGGTATCTGCCCAGTAAGGTATTCTCATTTTATCCTCATCCCATCAGTGTTTCTAAAAATTGTCGCAAGAGCTAAGCTCCTTTGCAAGCACACTTCGAAACGTCTTTGATGCTTTTTTAAGAAATACTTGAAAAAGTCTTTTGCCTAGAAGTTCGATGCATAGGTCTTCTTGTACTCTTCTTTGCAGGTTCAGGAGATTTCTCCATTTTAGCACCATTGGATCTCAATTTTTTCAAAATTTTGCTTCTTGTAGATACTTTTTTAAAAGCTTCTGATGGATCAATTAACCTTGGATTTCCTTTGTAATCGCCAACAACCAGTTTTCGATTATCCCTCATAGCCTCTCTATATACTTCTTCTACTGCTTCTTTAAGACAATTTAAAGATTGCCTTTCAAAATTACTTAGCTTCATACAACACATCTCCTCTTTCGTCTATCCAGACATAACATTATACAACGATTCGTCGTGTATTGTTAATTTTCCATCCTCTTTGCTAAATATTGTACTTACTTCTTTGGTTTCATTATTCAAACACATAACATTTATGCAAACTGGAAGATAATTTGAAATGATATTTCGTATACTTCTTTTATATCTTTGCTTTAAAAAGCTTTCATCAACACTGTGCCCGCCCATTGAAACTCTTTGTTTCACTCTTCTAATAGAAACCTTATAGCTGGATATCCATAAATAAATCAAACTCACATCCCAATTAGCACTTTGCATCTCAATGATTTTATTTAATAAGAAGTTCGAAGAGTCAGAAAGAGTGGTCTCATAAATAAATGATGTTAAATTCTGCTGGTATGTGTTAAAACGTTTATACAATTCTTTCCCAGCAGAAATAGATATTGGATCTGTAATTTTACGTGCTTTAACAATTTCATCATAATTCAGTGTTTGATGTTGGTTATTTGTAGTCGATAAAAACTTAGCAATATAAGTTGATTTACCTGAACCATTTGGTCCTGCAACAATGACAAAAGAAGGCGAAGAATTATAATATATCAATTTGATTCCTTCGTATTTGTTCTAGAAAATCCAATCGCTACTTTTGAATAAGTTTTCATTTCTCTCCGCCCGGTGGGCTACCATCATTTCATGCGCATCCCATCAGAGTTTCTAAAAATGGGTATTTTTAGAAACTCTATCGAAATATGTCCCAAGTGTACGTCCCTCTGCGTGCTTAAGACTTTTGTTTAACAAGCATGGATTGCTGCGTGCCCGTGAATAACACTACGATTTAACGCACTTTCAAGCCGTTTTCCAGAAAATGTAGAAATCATTAGTCTTCGTGATTTCGGTTTTCTGGAAAAGGTAGGCTTGTTACATTTCAGTAACAACAGCCTCATTTGCAGGATAAGCAAAAGCTATTTCCGCCAGATCATTTCATTTACGATCTTGGTATAGCTCTGAATGATGCGGACAACCTTGTCGGAAACATGGATATCGCGGTAATCTATGGGTAAGGCTTCAGGGTTGTCAAACAGCGTAAAACGCATGGATCTACCAGGGTTAACGGAAGAAATGTCGCAAGTGCAAGGTCCCTCTGCGACATTTTGGTCGCAAAACGAGGTGTCATGAGCTTCAACGCCAGGTAAGTCATCACTGCATTCGCCCGAAACGCAAGCACCCAGGGCATCATGCAAGCCTGCTACGTCGCAGACATCCACAGCGTCGCAACCACAGCAAGCTCCCATCGCACCAAAGCCACTGCAAACCCCGCGAAAACTCCCTCGCGCAAGATCCACAGCCCCCACAATATCCTCCTCCGTCACGCCACCAATCACCACCGTGCCCTTATCCACAGCCTCCGGTCGCTCCGTCGAAGTGCGAATCAAGACCCCCGGAAAGCCCAGCATGGCCGACTCCTCCGAAAGCGTCCCACTGTCCGAAAGCACACAAAAAGCCTGCTTCTGCAAGGCATTATAATCCGAATAGCCAAAAGGAGCCAAGCTACGCACCAGGGGATGAAACTCAAAGCCACGCGCCTCAATCCACTTCTTCGAGCGAGGATGCGTCGAATAAATCACCGGCAGACTATAATGCCCCCCAAAAACTGGAGTGGAATTTAAGGTGATATTTTTTAAAAAAAATTTATAATGAAGAATAAAGAACAGATGTTTACTTACAGGGGGATAGAGAGATGAGCGCTAAAAGCCATCGCAAAGTATATGAT
>DAOSES010000031.1:0-19750 GCA_035363255.1 Caldisericia bacterium
GGTTTTAACTTAATCCTTTTTAGGCTTGACATGAACCATAGTATCTGACTCAAGCCCATCGGTAGGTGGTTTGCGGGTTTGCTTCGAACAAAAAAGAACCGTCCCCGATTGTTAGGGGATTAACAGCCTTCGGTGTTGTAGTTGGAAATTTCCAATAGGCCGATATGGTTGCCTTCCGTGTCTTCGCAGTAGCAAAACAGCCCGATGGTGGGGATTTCTTCCACTTCCGTCACTTGCTTTCCGCCTGCCTGGATGAGTTTTTCGAGTCGCTGGTTGATGCTATCCACCGAAATGGTGATGACGGTGCCTGAACCCGCTGGGAGTGTTCGGTTTTTGATGGCCCCGTCGATCCCTCGAGCGTTTTTTGTGGGAGGGATAGTCAGCCAGTATTCTTCAGAGCTTTCCCATTGTTCAATCTTCCAGTCAAACACTTTGCTGTAAAACTCGACAGCTCGCGTTACATTATCCGCACTGATTTCAAAATGCACGACTCGGTTCATTTTTTTAGTCCCTCCACTTTGTTTCCGCATTTGTAGCAATTTTCAGAGTACCACATAAAAGGACTTCCGCAGTTGGAGCAGGTCCAGTGTTTAATCTCTTCCTCCAGCCAGGCTTGGCATCCCATATTTTTGACTCGTTCTCGGTTGCTTCGAGCTGTTTTGTGATGGAGACAGTCATCGTTGTCAAATTCCTCGACTTCTTCGCAGTGCTCCTCGACGCATTCGGAGCAGTGTGTTAAGCCCTTTTCTTCAAGGCAGGATAGCATTTTACACCCAAAGCACCAGGATTTTTCATCCAAATCCCCACAGCCTTTGCAGTACCAGGCTTCTTCCCATTCCCCCCATTTTTCTGTCAGGTACTCTTTTACTTCCGGACTTGCGGTGGCGAGATAAAAGGGGCACGCTCCGCAGTATAAGCCGCACTTGCCTACTTTTTTTTGATCCATAGCTTCCTCGATAGTAAAAAATTTTAACTCTATACTGCCATTGTAAATCAAAAAAGCTCAAAAAAAAGGAGAGAATGTCATGGGTTTTGGGGTAAAGTTATATAATGATGTTATGCCAGAAGACCTGGAGCTAAGGAGGCAAGGATGAACATTGGAAATGCGTCTTTGTGTTTGAATGTGAAAGATATTAAGAAAGCATGTACGTTTTATCTTGAGTTAGGGTTTGAACTTGTGGAAGATCATTTGGTGCAAGGATGGGTGATATTAAAGCATAGAGCTTTTTATCTTGGTTTGTTTCAGGGGCATATTAAGGAAAATTTACTGAATTTTCGCGGAGGGCATATCGGGGAGCTTCTTAAGGAGTTTGAGGTTAAAAGGGTTGCCATTGATGAGTTAGAGGCTGTTAACCCTGATGGAAGCGGAAGTTTTTTTATACGCGATTTGGATGGCAACCTGCTTTATTTTGATACCACGATCGAAGAACTGGAAAGCTAGAGCTGGGGGATCACAAAGAAAGAGGGAAACTAATGAAAAACCTTCAAAAGATGTCTTTCTGTGGAATTTACTGCGGGTCCTGCAAGAATTTTATGGCAAACTTAAACTGCAGTGGATGCAGGCTGGATGATAAGCTATTGATAGATTGCCCCACTAGATATTGTGCTATGGAAAAAGGTTTAATCCATTGTGGAGTTTGTGATGATTTTCCATGCCCTGAACTGCTCAGGTTTTATCATGACGGGAGCAATTTACATCGACAGGCATTTGATAATATGATGAAGATAAAAGAAATGGGTTTGGAAATGTGGTTAAGTTTACAGGAGGGCAATGATGCATAGAAAACAAGTTGCTATGTTTGCATTGTGTCTTGCTATGTTTTGCTTTGTTAATGGGGCTTTATCTTCCTGTGCTCCGAAGCAAAAAGCTCCTTTAGCCTCTGAAAGCATCATGGAAAACTCAGTACTTGATGAGAAGAAGGAAGACATACCTTTAGTTGAGACCGAGCCTGCCAAGATCAGTGAAGTTGAAAAAGTAGTCGCTGAAGAAGAGGAGGAAGATCTTTCCAATCATGATTATGAGCCTGCACTGGACGTGAAGGATGGAACTTTTTTGAGTCAGATTTTTGACTATCAAGACTCAACCATTGAGGAGATTCTCCAGACCGAGGGATTTGGGATTACCTTGGGAAAGGAACGCTCCTCGAAAGGTAAGGACTTTTTGACAGTGAGGACATCACAGAAACAGTTTGAGTCCTTAAAAAACCAGGGAGTTAGCATTGAGCGAAAATATTTATGGATAAGACCCGAAAAGGAAATATCCAAGCAGTCCATAGGAAAAGACAGACCCTTCGAACGTGACCCCTACCAAAAACTTAAAGAAGAATACAAAGAGATGGGTTACCATTATTTATCTCGCTTTTATTTGGATATCACAGGAGAGGGAGTCCCTGAGCTTTTTATTATGACTTATGGGGGAACTGGTGGGTCGAGTTATTTGGTCTATCAAATCGAACCTGATGGTTATCTTTTTGTGGGGGAGATGCACTTCAGAACTTTGCATGTATTGCATGAGAAGACCCATGGTTTTCATGATCTTATCTTTACCTGGCGAGGGGGTAGCGTTGATAGGTACTTAACCCTTATGCAGTTTAATGGATATGAGTATCAGGAAATCAAAAACATGGTTGCGACTGAAGATGACTACGAAGAAATACTAACCCTTGATAGCCCTTATTTGATGAAAGTTGATATGGAGGCAGAACAGCTTGGAGAAACCTTCCACTGGTCTGCGCGTGACGACGATAAGTATCGCTGGAAATAGAACTGGAAAGCTAGAGCTGGGGGATCATCGGGGACTTGATAGCGATATATACAAACGTTTCAAGCACAAAAAAGAACCGTCCCCGATTGTTAGGCTCGGGTGACGAGGTAGTTGACCAGGGCTTCTTTTGGTCCCCATTGAGGTAGCCGTTGAGTGGGTCCCTGGATTTTTAAGAGCGGGGGGTTGCGATCTTGTAGATCGTTGATTTTTTCCCATAGCATGGAGTCTCCCCAGTAGATGGGATGGCTTTCGTTACGGCGGATTTCGTGGAAAATGTCCATGGGGCGATGGTATCCCCGGTCGATAGCTTGCAGGATGAGGCGATCCAGCTTACCCAGGGGCTGATGCTCTGTGGCTTGCTCTTCCAGCCAGCGTTGGATGGCAGAGGGCATAAAGGGCAGGGGCGCAACGGAGGTTTGAGCCAGCTCTCTTAAGGCTTGTGGGTCTTGCTGGGCAAAGGCGCGATCTACTTCCACTGCATATTGCATTTGCTGGGGGGTAACGGGGGCCTTGAGATCGATCAGACTGCGGATTTGTTCCGGGCTGAGTTGACCCAGGCCGTCAAAGGGCTCTATGCCAGGAAAAGCATTAATGCAAATGAGCGAAAGCGAGGGCGGAGTGTTTTCCTTGAAACAGGCGAGGATATGGGCAAGCATGGCTTGATCGAAAAGGCAGGCGTCAAACCAAAGGATGGTTTGGTCAAAGTCTTTTGAGCTTAGGATTTTGGCATACTGAGTGTGGAGCATGGAAAGCAGTTGCTCGTAGGGGATGCCTCCGTCGGTGTGCTTTTCGAGGAAACGGGCACGTTTTTGCAGGTCAGCCTCGTTGGGAAAGCCAGGAGTGCGCACCTCTTCGTACAGAATGTCGTGAATCACCAAAACCTCTCCAGGAAGCTCTGACGATCGAATCAACTCTCCCGATATATCACCGCTTGTAATATGTAGCCATTTTTCCATACTTGCATTGTATTCTGGTGCCAAAAAAAGTAAAGTAGCTAACAAATGGGGTACGTCCCCGATTGTTAACAACTGGCATAAACTTTGAATTGATGAGCTTGAGTCAGAGGGACGGGGGTGTTGACTCACTTTTTTGTATCACACAAAACGGCTCAAGGTGCATTTCTCTCTGCGACATAAGTTTCCGTGCGACAATTGTTTAGTGTAATTTTTAGGGACTTTGGGGAGTATAGGATGCAAACGGATTTTTTTGGGAGGGAAGTATGAGAAGGCGAAGTTTGTGCCTGGTGCTGGCTCTGGTGCTTACTGCAGTGGTGTTTGCGATACCTGGAGCGGATGTTGTGCAGGGGGAAGAAAAGCCAACTTTCCTGCCTAAAAATATTTCCCTTGCCCAAACGTATCACGAAGAACAAAAAGGGATTTCCTTTATGATATATCATCAGGGCAAAAAGCTTTATGAATCCTATGCAAATGGAGGCTTTGCACGTAAACCTCATGAGCTTGCCAGCGGGACGAAAAGTTTTTCAGGAGTTATGGCCGCTTTTGCAGTGCAGGATGGCTTGATGCAGTGGGACGAGTTGGCAGTGGATACCTTGCCAGAATGGAAAGCTGATCCCATCAAGTCCACCATCACGCTTCGACAGATACTTTCTCTGAACAGTGGAATTAATGGAAAATACAAGGCAGGCGATGTGCCTTCCTATAAAGAGGCTTTGAAAGCTCCCGCCCTATACAAGCCTGGATTAGTCTTCATGTATGATTCGGCTCCTTTTCAGATTTTTGGAGAGATCATGCGCAGAAAGCTTGAGCCTTTGGGGACGGATCCCCTGGCTTATCTCAACGCAAAGCTGTTTAAACCCCTGGGGATATCCTATCGTTATTGGCGAAGGGACCAGGATGGCAACCCGCATCTGCCTTCCGGGGCTTATCTTACCGCAGGTGACTGGGCGAAGTTTGGGGAATTTGTACGCAACGAAGGGCAGTGGAAGGGCAAGCTTTTACTCGATCCGCTTTTGCTTGCAGAGTGCTTTGTAGGATCTACTGCCAATCCTGGCTATGGCTTGACCTGGTGGCTCAACCGCGAGATTTCTAAAGAGATTAGGGATAAAAACCCCATGATTGAACGCAACTATTTCTGGGACAATCCCGCTATTCCCAAGGATTTGGTCAGGGCTGCGGGTGCCGGTGGGCAACGCCTATATATCAGCAAGAGCGCGGAATGGGTGGTAGTGCGTCAGGCGGGTGGAATCAATGAAGCTCTGGAACAAGGAAGCGAGTTTAATGATGCAAAGTTTCTTTCCCTCTTGTTGACGGGAAAAGAAGCTGGCAAGGAATCGAATGAAGTTAAGTTGCAGGAGTATCGCTTGGAAGTGGATGGCAGAGAGAGGATTTTTTTTGCCTATCTCCCCTCACCCCTGGATAAGGCAAGGGCTTATCCTCTCGTGTTTGTTTTTCATGGAGGAGGAGGTACCGCAGAGGGTGTTGCCTGGGAAACAAGCTGGACTGAGCTGGCTGTCAAAGAAGCTTTTATCCTTGTGTATCCCGAAGGCACGAGAGCCAAACCGGATGTTCCTGCTGATTTTCGCACTAATGGGCAATCCTGGAACGATGGGTCTAAAAGAACTCATTTAACCGCGGTGATAAAAGGGGTGGACGATGTTCATTTCGTAAAGGCTATGATCGAGTATCTTCAGAGCCAGTTTAACATCGATTCCAAACGAATATATGCCAGTGGATTCAGCAATGGGGGTTCGATGTCTTTCCGCGTGGGAAGAGAACTTTCGGGGCTGATAGCTGGGATTGCTCCTGTGGCATCGACCGATTGGTTGGAAGAGCCTATATTTTCTTCTCCTGTGTCTTTGATTTATTTTACAGGCACGAAAGACCCGCTGAATCCTATGGAAGGTGGAGTCACCCGAATAGCAGGGAAGTATTATGGAACCAAGCCTCCGGTGGAAGAGATGCTCAAAAAATGGAAAACGATGCTGAAATGTGCGGAGGATGCCAAGGTTCACCGCGATGATGATAAAGTTAAGCACTATTCTTTTTTTCCAGTGAATGCATCGCAAGGCATGGAAGTTTATTATATCAAAGGGCTTGGACACCACTGGCCAGGGGGCAAGACGCAACTTCCCGAGATTCTGGCTGGAAGCACCAAGAACATGGACGCGCTGGACGCTACTCGAGTGATCTGGGATTTTTTCACCCGTCACCCCAAGGCTTAAAAAAACCTAACAAGCGGGGACAAATAGCCTTGCAAGAGGTGAAAATCTTCCATGTTGATGACTTGATCCTGGTTTAGGTCGTAGAGAGAGGAATTGGAGTAGGGTGGAGCTGGGCTCTCCCATTTTCTGCTGAAGGCTTGCAGGTCAAGTAGGTTCATTTGAAGATCCTGGTTGAAGTCTGCCCTAAGTTTTTCCTGAGTGTTTCCACGGATGGTGAAGTCCATTTCTGAAAGCTTTTTTTGTTTGAATTTGATTTCAATTAGAACAGCAGTGGTGCCTCTTTTTAACGGGATAAAGAGGCTTAACTCTTTGTTGCGGTGCTCTTCGGTAGAGATCGCATAGCTCTGCTTGTTGATCTCTATGCTGAGATCTTCGTTTGGAGCATAAAAAGGGACCCGCGTAAGTATAAAAGGGTGACCGGAGGTGTTGCTTAAGGGCAGACTGGAGAAATCAAAAAAGCTTGCCTTGCTGTAGGATAAGGCCATCAAGCTAACTAAATGGCAGAAGATCTCCAGGCTTTCTGGACTAATTATTTCAATGGTATCGCTGGTTTTATGGTATTCAGGGTAGCCATTGGGCAAAGGAAGCTTGGCAAAGCAGACGGTAGGAATTTCCAACTCATGAAAGGGCCAATGGTCGGAGCCAGGATAAAGAAGCTCTGGAATGATATTTATCTTGCTGTTTAACAAATTGGAGCTTTTTCTGATCATGGTGCCCAATTCGGGATAGATTTGAGAGCTCGTTCCCGCGATATTATCACCTACAAAGGTACCCACTTCTTCCATGTTGAGCACCGCTTTAATTTTCCTGAGCGGAAAAAGAGGGCTCTCGACGTAGGCATAGGAGCCCAGAAGCCCTACTTCCTCGCCTGTGAAAGCAATAAACACCAGATTGATCGAAGGAAGACAGTTGTTTTGCATCAGGTTTCGTGCGATTTCGATTACACAACCTGTGGACGATGCGTTATCGTTGGCTCCGTGATAAATTGTGTTGAGGATTTGATCCCTACCCAGGTGATCGTAATGAGCGGTGATCAGGAGGGATTCGGTATTTTTTGGATCAATAGAGGGGATGTAGCCTATCACGTTTTGAGATTTTCTTTTTTCTGAAAGGAAGTTGACTTCGATTTGGACTTTCAGATCTAACGCTTTAGTTTGGGGCATCCTTGTTTGCTCGATGGTGCTTATAGTTTTCTCCAGGTCGATATTCTCAGCTTTGAGCAAGGTTTTGGAGTAGTCACTGCTTGCGATGAGGACAGGAATTTTGGCATCCCAACCCAGAGACATTTTCATATCAAATCCAAAGGGAGGGCTCTGCTTGTCTTTAAGAAGCAAAACTACTGCCTGGGCTCCCTCGTAAAAGGCTGTGACTATTCGCTGATAGTAAGTGAATCGCTTATCTTTTTCTGAAATAAAGGAAGGCAGATCGAGCAACATAAAGACCGTTTTCTTATTGACCGAGATATTTTTATATTCATCATACTTCAACTCCGGAGCTTGAATGCCATATCCTACGAAAACAGCTTTGGTGTCAACTTTCCCTTTTCCGCTGTAATGGAAAACCATGTAGTCTGTTCGGTATCTTCCTTGTAGGGTATTGCTGCGGTTTTGACAGGCAAAATGGATTGGTGGAAGCAACTCGAAGTAGTCCACCTCGACTTCTTGAAAATAGGAGGAAGCGGAGTAGGGGCGGAGACCGATGTCTTTAAACTGCTGGGCGATGTATTCAGCGGCTATATCTGCTTCCCTGGTGCCGGACTGTCTGCCTCCCATTTCCTCGGTGGTTAGAGCTTTGACATATTCATAGGCTGAGATTCCGCTGGATTTTTGAGCCACCTGGAGATAGGGTTCCAGGACTGGCATGGGATAGGCAAGGGAATAGGAGGAGAAACAAGTGAAGGTCAGTATAGCGCTGAGTAAAAAAGATAGCAGTTTAGCTTGTTTCATTGGCTCCTCCCGAATCCTTTATCTTATAGTCTTTCACGATTTCCCAGGCTAAATCGGCTTCGGGTGAGGGGGCGATGGTTTGGTAAAAACGCTGGAGCAGTCCGCTTTGGTGCAATTGCTGGAGAGTCCAGGGGTAGTGGATGTCGAATACCCAGGATAACTGAAGGAGCTTGAAATCTGCTTCGTGGCGGACATCCTGGTTTAGGGCGCACTGGTGGTTTTGTATTGCTTGGAGGATTTTGGGGGAAATGTGGTCGGTGGGCTCAAAGTCGAGAATGAACTGGTTTTCGCACATGACGCGGAAAATGTCGAGTTTGTCGCTGTCTCGAATCAAGTGGCAGAAGAGGGTGCTTTTTTCGTCAAGCCCCGCCTCGAGTTGAAAGCGATTATGATTGGTGATGGCGCTCAGGATCCATTGTTTTTCTGTTTCTTTGAGCTTGTGAAGCACCTTCTCTTCTTCCAGGAGCTGGACGCTCCAAAGGGCATGATTTCTGCTGGCGCGGTCGCGGAAGGTTTTATAGTGGTAGAACTGGGGAAATCTACCGCTGTCGTGAAGAAGGCCAATGAGGCTGGCTAGGTCTTGCTCGTGCTCTGAGAGGGCAAGGGACTGGGCTAGCTTTTGGGTGTTTTCCTGGGTGCGTAGGGAGTGATGATACTTGAGGGATAGGTTGTGTTTCGTGGTTGGGTCCTCGGAATCATGTCGATGCACCAAAGCCTCCCACCATTGTCTGATCCCATCCATCCACGCTTTTTCCATAACTATATTATAGCATAACAATTTACGCAACAAGCGGGGACAAAATGTCGCAAGTGCAAGGTCCCTCTGCGTGATTAAAATGGGTGTTTTAGTATGACATTAGCGTGACATGTATTTTTTGTAGCACTCGACGCCAGGTTGATCGAAGGGATTGACGCCCAGCAGATATGCACTGTAGGCACAAGCTTTTTGGAAAAAGTAGTAAAGGTATCCGAGGGTGAAAGGGTTGATTTCACTCAGCTTCAGATGCAAGCAAGGGATTTGACCCTCGCTGTGGGCTTGTAGAGTACTTTGGAGAGCGATGTGATTGAGAGCTTCGATGCTTTGTCCGTTTTGTGGATGGGTGAGTTGGGCGTAGGGTGGGGAAAGCTGTTGAATACTCAGAAAGGTCTCCAGGATTTGACGCTGACCATCTTGCAGGTATTGCCCGAGAGAATGCAGGTCGGTGGTATAAGCAAGGCTGACAGGGAAGAAACCTTTGTGTTCTTTTCCTTCGCTTTCACCAAAAAGCTGTTTCCACCATTCAGCAAGGTAGTGTAGGCTGGGTTCAAAAGTGGATAAGGCTTCTATGCGGATGACGCTGGAGTCCAGAGCATTTCGCAGGAGAGCGTAACGGGAAGCGAGATTATCCGGGGTGCTGAAATCCTTCTGGGCTTGACGGGCTCCTTCGAGTAAGTTGTGAATGTCGAAACCCATTACTGCCATGGGGAAGAGCCCAACGGGGGAAAGCACCGAGTAGCGACCTCCTATGTTGGCAGGAACGGGATAAGTGGTGTAATTGGAGGATTTTGCGAGTTGGCGCAGACTACCCTTCACGGGATCAGTGGTGACGATGATGCGTTGCTGGAGTTCCTTGGGGCTGTAGCGTTTTTTCATGTAGTCGTGCAAGAGCTGGAAGGCGATGCTGGTTTCGAGGGTAGTGCCTGATTTGGAGACGACGTTGAGGACAATGGAGTGCTTATCCAGTTGGCTCAGGACTTGGCTGAGAGCTGGAGCGCTGAGATGATGCCCTGCGTAGTCAATTTGGGGCAGCGAATGGCTGTTTGGCATGAAAAGCCCTTGTTGAATTTCAATGGCAGATCGAGCTCCAAGGTAGGAACCGCCGATGCCAAGGAGGATAAAATGATCGCATTGCTCACGAACTTTTTTGGCATGGTTAAGAATTTCCTGAAGGAGACTTTCGCTGGTGTTTTCGGGCAGATCAAGCCAGCCCAGGTATTCATTTCCAGGACCGGTGCCCTCATGAAGCGCTTGGTGCACCTGGGGTATTCGTGCTTGAAGCTCTCCCATGCGTTTTTGCGAAATAAAGGGAAGGGCAAGCTTGTCTTCTAAAGTTAAAAAGCTATTCATACTTTTCAGCTCCTTTCGTTTAAGAACAAAAAAGAACCGTCCCCATTTGTTAGATCTAACAAATGGGGACGGTTCTTTTTTGTTGTAAGTGGAAAAAAACTTTGAAACAATGGGCTTGAGTCGGAGGGACGGGGGTATTGACTCACTAGTCTAGCCTAAGGAAAAATGTCGCAAGTGCAAGGTCCCTTTGCGACATATCTTGTTTTAGGATGGCTATATGGTCAAGGTCTATATACATATTGGAATCTAAAATGTAAAATATGTCTAAATAACTGAAATCTAAGCCCTGAATATGGCATTGGAATTTTCTGCTTTGCCCTATTCGCTAGGGATCTCACCCACGCTGTTGAGGACCAAACGAGGTCGGTAGGGATATTTTTCCACTGCTTCACGGGTGGTGACTCCACTAAGCACCAGAACGGTGTCCAGACCGCTTTCGATGCCTGCGATGATGTCGGTGTCCATGCGGTCTCCAATCATTGCGGTTTCGGCGGAATGTATGCCAAGAATTTTGAGGCCGGTTCGCATCATTAAGGGGTTGGGTTTTCCTACGTAGTATGCTTTTTTCCCTGTGCTTGCCTCGATGGGGGCGAGTAAGGCGCGACATGCTGGGATAATGCCATGTTCGGTGATGCCAGTGATGTCAGAATTGGTACCAATCAGCTTGGCTCCTTTGAATACATGATGTATGGCTCGACAGATTTTGTCGTAGGTATAGTTGATGGTTTCACCAATGACTACATATTCGGGGTTGATATCGTTTAAGGTGATGCTGACGTCGTGGAGTGCATTGTGAAGACCAGGATCACCTATGACATAAGCAGTGCAACCAGGATTTTGACGGCTTAGAAATTTAGCGGTAGCTAATGCACTGGTATAGATGTGGCTTTCATTGATTTCGAGGCCCATACGCTCTAACTTTTTTTGGAGTTCTTTGGGGGTTTTTCCGCTCCCATTAGTGAGGAAAAGGAACTCTTTTTTTTCACGATACAGCCAGTCAACAAACTCTTTGACTCCAGGAATGAGGTGGTCTCCCTGGTAGATTACGCCGTCCATGTCACAGATGAAACCCTTTTTTGATCTAAGTAAATCCATGCTCTTACCCCCTTTTCTATCTTTCATTATACAGAGCTTTTTTTTCCTTGCGAGAGTGACGAGGGGCTAAGTTGAAGCGATGAACAATTGACGAAGTGGGGTGTTTTGCGGTATGCTATAGGGGTAAGTCGAAGGACTACAACAACTGGGACGGTTCTTTTTTGTTATAAAATGTCGCAAGTGCAAGGTCCCTCTGCGACATTATTGGAGGTGGCTATGGATGAGTTTGTAAAAATCTTGCCCTATTTGTGGCCAGTGTTTGCGCTCCAGTTTGGCTTGCAGGTTTATTGCCTCATTCAACTGGTGCAGAGAGAAAAAGTCCGATTCAACAATAAGCTTCTTTGGGGTTTGATTATCCTCTTGGGAGGGATTCTGGGTCCTATCATTTATCTATTGTTCCGAGGAGATGAGTATTAGATGAGACTAAGCACAGATGAAGCTCAATTAGCAATAGAAACCTTCAAATTGCATAAGAGTTTTAACGGAATTAAAGCAGTGAATGACTTGGATTTGGCTGTTCCTGCTGGCTCGGTTTATGGCTTTTTGGGCCCTAATGGTGCTGGGAAAACGACCACAATCAGGATGCTAACCGGGCTTTCTCGACCCGATGGGGGACAAATTCGGATTTGCGGGAAAGAAGTGCGCTTTGCAAGCATCTCTCACCGTCAACATATCGGTTTTTTGCCTGATGTACCCAGTTTTTACGACTGGATGAATGCAGAGGAGTTTTTGTGTTTTTCTGGCAAGCTCTTTGGCATCGATTCAGCAAGCTTGAAAACTCGCATTAGAGAGCTTTTGGCTTTGGTGGATCTGTCGGGAGTAAAAAAGAGAATTGGGAGCTATTCTCGTGGAATGAAACAGCGTCTCGGTATAGCCCAGGCGATGATTCATGATCCTGGAGTCTTGCTATTGGACGAACCAAGTTCTGCGCTGGATCCTATCGGCAGAAAAGAGGTTTTGCAGATTGTCGCTTCACTGGCTGGAAAAACGACTGTTTTTTTCTCAAGTCATATTTTGGCTGATGTGGAGCGTGTGTGCGATCGGGTAGTGATATTGCACAAAGGGAAAAAACTGATTGAGGGTACTATGCCTGAGTTAAAACGTCTTGCCGGGTCCAGGTCTATCCAGATGGAACTCGAAAGCACGGAACGAAAAGCTGAGTTTGTGCAATACCTCAGCGCTTTGGACTGGGTGGAGCAGGTACAAGAGAGGGGAGAAGAGATACTCCTTGGAGCACGCGATCTGGAAAAAGCCCAATATGAGGTTCCTGCAATTTTGAGCCAGATGGAGCTTGGCTTGAGAAAGTTTGTACTACTCGAAACTTCGCTGGAGGATATCTTTCTAAACGCGGTGAAGGAGTCGTGAGGGAAATGAATAGCAGAAGTGTGGGAGCCTTTTTTGGAAAAGAGCTGATGGAGTATGTCAAAACGACCAAATTGCTCATTCTGTGTTTTTCTTTTTTGCTCTTTGGTTTGCTGAGCCCACTCAGTGCGAAGTATATCAATGAGATTATTGCAGGGGTTGGGAACTTGGATCTTAAACTTCCTGACCCTACTTATCTTGACGCTTATGTTCAATTTTTTAAGAATATGTATAGCTTGAATATCTTGATCGTGGTGATGACTTTTATGGGTTTGGTAGTGGACGAAAAAGTGAAGGGCACCGTCCAGATGACTCTGACCAAGGGCTTATCTCGAACTGCTTTTATCCTGGGTAAGTTTTTTTCTGCATTGCTTGTTTTTTCGCTGACTTATCTCTTGGCTGTGGGAGCTTGCTTATACTACACCTACTTGCTTTTTCCTGAGTTTATAAACCCTGGAGCACCGATAGCCTTTCTATTGTTTTGGCTGTATGGCGTGCTGATGATAGCATTAACCCTGCTTTGCAGTGCTTTGGCTAGATCCCATACTGTTTCTGCGGTGGGAAGCTTTGTCGTTTTTACGCTTATAGCACTCACGGGCACCCTACCTCGCGTGGGGGCCCTTCTTCCAGGTTATTTTAATAGCCTTGGTATGGAGCTCGTGATGGGAGTGGCTGGGGCAGGGAAAGCTTTATGGCCAGGTGCGATAGTTTTGGGTTTAATTGGGCTGGCACTCGTGCTGACCTTGATATTTTTCCGACGACAGGAACTATAACTCAGACAACAAAACGTATGTTTAATGTCGCGAAGTCTAGGTACCTCTGCGACTTTTTTTGGGTTTAGCGGGAAGCGGTGGGGGTTTGAGGTAGGGTGAAGCTTGAGGGCAGGGAAATTGGCAGGCGTTGGTGTAGCTTATGAGAAAATCTTTCAAATCTTCTATAAGGCTGTTTGCGCTTTGGTAGCGGTGATCGGGATTCTTTGACAGGGTCTTTAGAACTATCGACTGAAGGCTGATAGGGATATCTTTTTGACAGGTTTCAGTAAAACGGGGGCTTTTTTTGATGAGCATGTCCATTACTTCAATGGGTTGGTCGGAATCAAAGGGGGGCTTTCCAGTCAGCAGTTCAAACATCAAGACTCCAACTGAGTAAAGGTCTGAACGGATGTCGTAATGAGAATATGCCACCTGCTCGGGGGCAGCGTATTGTACCATGCCCATGAAGGCTCCACTGGAAACAGATGATTCATCTTCACTTCTGCTGATGACCAGGTTGACCAGTTGAATATGATAATCTTTGCAAATATATATTACTTTTGAGTTGAGGTCGCGATGGAGTATTCCTTGCTGATGCAAATGGGCCAAAACTTCCAAAAGGTTAATGGAGACTCTGACCACTTGGTCCAGCTTGAGTTTTTTGCTTTGTGCTATCAGAGTGAAGGGGCGACCTGAAGTGCTTTCTCTGATAATGCAAATTCGCTCTTCTTCTTTTATCAGGTCTAATAATTGAAGGAAAGCAGGATGTTGGATGTTTTTCATTTTTTCGTATTCTTTTTGTATGCGCAGATTAAAGGCAGGACTTGAAAAGTTGGCGATCTGAATACTTACTGGAAGGTCTTCTTTCAGGTCGTAGCCCAGATAAAAGTTGCTAAGAATAAAGCGATGTATAAGCTTATCGACCCGATATCGTTCTTGAATGGTGTGATTTTCGAAGTTTTGCTCCGGATCTAAGCTGGGTCGGGCTAGCATGTTGGTGGAGTTTCGATGAAACGATTTGCTGAAGTCGGAATAGCTTTGCGAGAAAGAATGGTCTTGGGCAATGATTTCGATCATGGGAGTTTGTGTTTGATTTGCAGGTACTTCAAACTGTTTGAGCACGGTTTTGATGGTTTCTTGGTAGCGTTGAAGCTCTTTGATGGATAAAAATCTTTGCATGGGATCTTTGTTGAGCATTTTCATCACCATTTGATCTACCTGAGGGAGGAGCTTGGGTTGGAGCTTGGCAAGTCGGGGCGGATTGATAGCGATATGCATGTGGGCGAGAGTGATGGGGGTTCTTTGCTCGCAAAAGGGTAGTCGCCCACTCAGCATTTCAAATAGGATCACTCCCAGTGAGTAGATGTCGCTTGTTTCGCAGGGTGGTCCGAGAGAGGGATATAGAAGCTCGGGGGCAAGGTAGCCGAAGGTGCCGAAGATATCATCAGTTTCGACCTTGTCTTCGAGGATGGTTTTGAGTGATATGTTTTGAGTGTAAGCAAAATCGGTGAGGTAGGCTTTGCCGTATGAATCCAGCAAAATATTGGAGGATTTGAGGTTGAAGTGCATCAGGCCTTTTTGATGGGCATAGGATAGCGCCAGGCTGACTTGATGAAGAATATCCAGGCTTTGCGAGAGAGAAAAGACTCCATGCTGTTGGATGATTTGCCGAATATTCTGGCTTTGGATAAAGTTGGAGACGAGGTAAAATGAGCCTTTGTCGTATGCCAGCTCATGCACGGGGACGATATGAGGGTGCTTGAGGGTTTTCTGTGTTTCAACCTGCTTGTGGTATTGCTTGAAAAAGTGTTCATTTTTGCTTATTTTGGAGTTGATAACTTTAACTGCAACAGCTTTTTTGAGCTTTGGATCATGAGAACGATATACTACAGCAGATCCTCCCTTGCCAACGATCTCATTAAGCTCATAATTTCCTATAGTATTGTATAAAATAAGCCATCACCTCATGTATCTGCTATATGCTATAGTATTATAGGTAGAGTTATTTAAAAATAAAGGGTAATACTTAGGAAGTATGGCGGGTGTAAGAAATTATTTTGGGGGGCACAGGAGGTAGTCCTGCACCATGTCGTGCATTTCTTTAACGCTTTGGAAGCGTTTCTCAGGATCTTTTTCGAGGGCCTTTAAAACAATCTCTTGAAGGGAGATTGGAATGCTATCTTTGAACTTTGGAGGGAAAACTGCTTTTTTGTTGAGGTGCATGTGGATGATATCGACGGGAATTCCTGAGGTGAAGGGTGCTTTTCCACACAAGAGCTCAAAGAAAAGAATGCCAAGTGAATAAACTTCGGACCGATAATCATAGATGGATTGTGTGATTTTTTCGGGAGGTGTGTATTCCAGGTCTTCTTGAAAGCTTCCACTGGAAAGGGAGGAGGCATCTCCCACTTTACTCAGCACAAAACTGGTAATTTTAACCTGGAAATCGGGTGTGATGGTAACCATATCTGAGGTGATTTCTCGTTGAAGCAACCCACGTTGATGGAGATAGTTTATGCCGTCAAGAATGCTTAACATGACCAGGAGGGAGTTTTCGACATTCATTGGCTCATTTTGAAGTATCTGGCTTAGTTTTTGACCTTGGGCATATTCGCGAATGATATATTGAAATTCATTTACATCCACTATATCTATGATCTTGACGAAACCAGGATGGTCGATTTGTCGAAGAGTTTCAAGTTCTCGTTGGTGTTGCATTTTTACAAAATGACTGCTTCCAGTGGGAACTTCAATGCTTATGCTTTGTTCGGTATGAAGGTCGAAACCCAGATAAAGCATGCTATGGCGTGGCTTTGAAATGAGGGTATCGATACGATAACGGTGGTGGATGATAGTGCCTTTGAGGGAAATCTCACAAGCTTCAGTGGCGGGAGTGTGTTGATTTGAAGACCCTTGAAGAGCTGATAAAAACTCGGAAGCGGATGGAAAACGTTGAAGCGGGTCTTTGGCAAGCATAGAGTCTAATAGGCCCTGGACCCATGCTGGAAGGTCTTTTCGGTAGTAAAACATAGGTTCCGGGCTGACCGAAATATGCATATGAGCCAAAAGAATAGGGACTTTATCAACAAAAGGGGGTTTGCCACAGAGCATTTCGTAGAGCAATATACCCAGGGCATAAACATCACTTGCCGGACCTACTTCTCCCATAGTGGAGTAGAGCTGTTCAGGAGCGAAGTAGCTTAGGCTGGAAGCGGTATCATGGATGGGTATCGATTTGTCGAGGATGCTACTCAGATTGATGCCTTTGCTAAGCCCAAAATCACTGAGTAGTGCTTTCCCCCCCGAATCGATAAAGACATTGGAGCTTTTGATGTTTAAATGAAGAATACCTTCTTGAGAGGCATGAGTAAGCGCTGTAGCCAGGTCGCTGAGGATGTTTATTGCCAGGTCAAGACTAAAGGGTCCTGATTTTTGTATTATTTGCTTGATGGTGTTGCCTTCTACCAACTTCATAACAAGGTATAATTTTTCTTGTTCTGAGCCAAAATCGCTAAGGGATACGATGTTGGGGTGCTTGAGTTTTTGAAGCAAGGGGCAATCATGGCGAAAAGTGAGTGCAAAGGTGTTTTTTTCGGTGAGAGGATCTGAAAAAAGTTTCAAGGCTTCCAAATCTTCTCTATCAGTATGTTTAACCTGGTAAAGGCGGGATAAATCTGCTTGAGCGATTTCTTTTATGATCTGGTAGGGTCCAATTTTATCATTGTTTTCCATGACAACCTCGATTGATCTTACTTTTCCATATGATTGCGGAAGTAGTTTTCTGTGCTCTGATCCATAAAGTGAACATAAACCCCTTTGATTCCTCGACTTAAAAGGATGCGATAATGGTTTAGGAGATGAGGTAATAAGGATTTCCTTGACGAAAGAAGGATTTCGTCGCTACATTCACTCGCCTGACTTATCCAAGTGGCTTCTTCAGGGTTGATCACAAGATCTTTTCCAAAAATGACTCCGATGTAGTCGAAGCTCAGATCCTGGACGGTATAAACATTGCCGATTTGATTGATTCCCTGGGGTACGATTGCCCAGTAGGATGCGCTGGGAACGTTTTTGGGAAGTTGATTGATCCCTGGGTGTGGATTCCATGCCTTATTAAAGGAACCGATAGTGATATCCATGGGCAAAGTATTTTTGTTTTCCAGCTTGATGCTCCAGGGCCAACACATCCCTGCACACATTCGAGCAGAAAATCCTCGATCGATTTGTTCCAGGAGAAGTTCGTCAAGGTGTTCGGGGCTTTTCACTATCTTAAATTGAAACGAGGAGGATTTGCTAAGGGAAACAGAGTCTAAGGGGTCGCGAAAATCAAGCATGTAAAGGAGCCATTGGATGTACTCGGGGGAAGGGTGCTCCTGGGTGAAGCGGTGTAAATCGACTTCTTTTGGAAGTGGAGGGAGCTTGTAGTATCGGCTAAGTTTGTCTTTTGCTTTGTTGTTTTGGATTTCGTTGGTCTTATCTTTCTTTTTACTTTCCTGCACTTTTTTTTCGAGAATTTGTGAAAGGTTTTTTTTACTTTTTTGGTTCTGGTCTAATTCGCGCATGGTTTGGGTGTAGTTTTCATATAAGATCTCGACTTCGTTGTAAAACTCTCTTGCGGTTTGAAAGCGTTCACTGGGTTTTTTGGCAAGAGCCTTGAGCACTAAGTTTTGAACTGGAGAGGGCAGAAGAGCTTTATCTTCTGGTAAAAACTGGGGGTTTTGATGTAGATGCATTTCGATGATTTTGGCTGGATTAGTGGAATCAAAAGGTGGTTTTGAAGTGAGAAGCTCGAAAAGCAGTACGCCTACCGAATATAAATCTGATCGATAGTCGTAGCGGGATTGTGCAATTTTTTCGGGGGGAGCGTATTGTACAAGCCCCATGTAGCCAACGCTGGAGACTGAGGAGGCTTCTTTGGCTCTGCTGATGAGGAGATTGTATATTTTAACTTCCAACTGTGGATTGACTGAGATGATGTCGGAGTTGATGTCTCGTTGAACCATTCCCAGTGCGTGTAGATAGCAGAGGGTATCTAAAAGACTAAGAATGATTTTAAGGGATTTTTCGATACTGACTTTACCGTTTTGGAGCATATTCTTGATGGGACGACCCAGGGTAAATTCGCGGATGACATAGATGCGCTTTCCTTGTTCTACCAGGTCGGTGATTTTTATCAGACCAGGATGGTCGAGATTTTTGATTGTATCAAACTCTTCTTTGAGTTTACTGCGGAAGGCTTCATGAGAATCTGTTGGGATTTGGATGCTGATATGTTGTTTTTTTTCAAGATCGTAGCCAAGAAAGAGATTGCTTAAAACGGGTTTGGAAATGAGCTTTTCAATACGGTAGCGTTGTTTGAGCACTTTTCCTTCCAAAGGTTTGGTATCAGTGAGGTTTTCTTCGGTATTCCCTCTGGGTGCTTTGGGCAAAAAACTTTGCTTGAATTCCTGAATGCTTTTGACAAAAGATTGGTCTTTAGTGAGAATTTCGATGACTGAAGGAGTAGCTTTTTTTTCTGGTTCCAGTTCCTTTAGAAGCTCATTTGCGCTTTGAAAGCGATCGAGTGGATTTTTTTCGAGCATTTTTTGCAGGCAGGCTTCAAGTTTGGGATTGATATCGCTGACAAAGTCCCGGATGCTTTTGCATGGATGGGTGATGTGCATATGAGCTGCTTCGATGGAGGTTTTGACTTCGGGGTAGGGTGATTGAGCACTCAACATATGGAAAAAGATGATCCCAAGAGAGTATATATCGGTGCTTTCCTGCACTTTGCCCATCTGGGAATAGAGTTGTTCGGGAGCCATAAAGGATATGTCTTGAAGGAGCATATTGCTGGGATAAACTCCACCGAGAATGCTTGAAAGGTTGATGTTTTTTGGGAAAGCAAAGTCATTGATGATGGGCTTTGGATCGGAGCCCTGGAAGTTTAGAAAGATGTTTCCAGGTTTTAAGTCGCCGTGCAGGATTTTGTGTTCGTGGGCAAAGCTCAGGATTTCTGCAAGCTCTTTGGTGAGTTGAAGGGCTTTATCTATAGGAAGAGGTGCGTTTTTGCTGAGGTAGTTTTGAAGGTTTGGATAGGGAAGGAAATCGCTTGTATAGTATAGTTGGTCTTGATGGACTCCATAATGAAGTGGTTGGGAAATTTGGGGGTGCTTGATCGAGTTTAGCTTTCGAACATCTTGGTGGAAGATGCTAATGAATTCAGAAAGGGAGGAGAGTGTGGGCGAAAAAAGTTTAAGGGCAAAGGTTTTTTTTTCGGATGAATTTTGTGCTTTTAAGACCTGGGACAAGCTTCCCTGACCGATTTCTTCAAGGATTACGTATCCTTCAATCGCTACATTGTTTTCCATCGCCCACTCCGTTGTTTATGCCTATAAAACAGATAAAAATTTAGCGATACAGGGCAGAACAATACGTTCCAACTTACTTTTCCATAAGTCCTTACACATTTTTTTATTATAAACTAATGCTATATAAAGTCAAAGCCATCGAATTGCTTCACCTAAAATCTACTCGAAATTAATTCGATGCTTCTCCTAAAAA
>DAOSES010000032.1:0-19402 GCA_035363255.1 Caldisericia bacterium
AAAGCCCATAGCTTTTGGTAGCTATTGTACGAGAGGGACGGGGGTGTTGACTCACAGCCTTAAACACTCATCAATACAAGATTTGATGTATATCATACTAAACATTCGCTTTAGCATCAATCTGCTCTATGTCTAATCTTAGCACCCCTACTCCAAGCACAGCATCCTCCTCATTCAACATTCGGGCACTCATAGCCTCATTTTCACCTTCCAAATGTCTAAACATCACCTTAAAAGCTTGTTTCTTCTCTTCGCTTTCTTCAACCTTGCAGATTTTACCCCAAAGGATCAGAGAGCGATAATTTTGAGTGCAGTCATCCAAGACATAGCCATGATCTTCAACCACCGTCGCACATACCTGAGGATTGCCCAGGATATAGTCCATTTTCATCCCCTTCTCGGCACAATGGAAATAGACAGCATGGCGAAGAGCGTCATAACCATAGCTCAAACTTACCGCATAGGGCTGATTTTCCTTGCAAAGCGCCAGCACCATATACTTCCCTTTTTTCAGTATCTCCAGCTTTAAAGCATCATCCGTAATCTCACGCTCCTGTTTGGCCATATGAAATTTACTCATCCATTTCCTCCCCCAATATATTTTTATCATTGTACCATAGCAGCCATGGCTTGGGAGATTGATCAAAATCCTAAAACTATTGCTGGATTTTTTTTTACTTTGTATTACCATATATTTGTTTATCTAAATTAATGGAGCCTCTTGGAGGTGTTTTTTATGTCATTGACTGATCCAATAAAAAGCATTTTAAGGCATCAGAAAAAGCTGGTATCCGACCTGGAAACCGAAGTCCAGGCACTGGAAACACATGACCTGGTAAACGAAAATAAAAGGATAAAAGAGGATTTAGACCAAACCAGAACAGCCCTTGAACTAGAAAAAAGCAGCAAGGAAATCCTTGCAGACGAAAATCAAAAACTAAAAAACGCCTTATACGAACAAATCTACAACGAAAAAATGACCTTGCTCTCTGCTGTCAAGAAACGCTCTGATCTCTATTTTACCTCGCAAAGTCAGGGCGAATTGAATCGCTTAAAAGCATTTGAAAAAAGAAGTGAAATCAAGATTAATGAGCTATGCGATCAGCTGAAAAAAAACAAAGTATCTTCTGAAACTAAGATTTTCAAGGACTTGGAATCGCTTAGAATTAAAGTCAAAACCCTTGTTGGTCAAGCACAAGAAGATTTTTTAAGACAATCCTCACAATTCTCAAAACAACAGGAAGATGAATATTCTAAGTTAAAACAAGAAAAACTCAGTGAAGCTGAACTCACTGCCAGCCTGAAAAAAAATAATCTGGAATCGCTGATTGGCTTGAATCTTATGAGCAAACTAGGAATTCTCTTTCTAATAATTGCAGTCATTGCTCTGTCTCGCCATGGCTACATCATGCTGGGTCCTATTGCCAAAGGAGTAATCATCTATGCCATCGCCTGCTTCCTTCTTTTTGTCGGAGAATGGCTCAATCGCAAAACTTCAACCATTTTTTCCATAGCGCTTACCGGAGGAGGAGTTGCTATCCTATATGTAGCCACTTCCATGAGCTATCTGAGTTTAAAAATTCTTCCTATTGAAACCGCCCTCTATCTATGCGTCCTCATTACGATACTTGCCTTTATTCTTTCGATCAGGTACCAGGCTCAAACCATTGCAATTTTTGCTTTGATAGGAGGGTATCTTCCTATCGTCACCATTAGTGATCCAAGAATGCCACCCTTCCTGCTGATGATCTATTTCTTTTTCCTTCATTTATTCCTGCTCTCCATCTCAACTCATCGAAAATGGCATGCAAGCAACTATGTAGGCTTCATGTTCAACTTTTTAGCCAATATCTACCTGATGGGACTGATCCTTTCAGGGAGAAGCTATCTCCAAGCCTTTAGCATGACTGATTTTATCCTTCTCGCATACCTTTTTTCAGTATTCATGCTCTACACCCTCATCCCGCTTGCCACCAGCTACAGAAAAAAGGTGCTATGCTCGACTCACGATCTGATCCTCATTGCAAGCAACACCCTTCTAAGCACCATATTGCTCAACATAACTTTCTTCAGATTGAATCTCACAGCTTACAACGGGATGATGGCCATTTGTTTCGCCTTGATCTACTTTGCGCTTGCCTATCTGCTGAAACAAAAAATGCCCCAGGAAAAGCTAATGCGAGAACTTTTTTATCTCACCTGTTTTTCCTTTGTCTTACTCTTCATCCCTTATCAATACGATAAAACCTGGCTATCCCTTGGGTGGCTGGTGGAAGGGGTGGTGCTGGCAAATTACGGCATTTTGAAAGAAAAAAAGAACTTTACATGGTTTGGTAGTATTGCCTATCTCCTTTGTTTGGGCAGTTTTGTCCTATTTGACCTTTCTGCTTATCTGTTTCCCTACCTTTACTACAATCCTCAAATCAAGCTTTTTACCTTTAAGTACTTCGCCATCACCCTTGGCAGTATCTCAATAGTCACCTCACTATGCATCAAAAAGCATTTAAATTTTTACCCCCTAGCTGTAAAAGTATTTGCCTATCTCACCGCCATTAATGCTTGGTTTTTTATGCTTTACTTTGTGCGAGTGGAATGGGGAAATCTTCTCGTCAAGGCGTCCTCTCAAAGTCTCTACAATCCAAGCTACCTTATTGCCTCGATCAGCATTGTGCTTACCTTCATTATTGCCTATATCCTCCAACGTATTCGAAGACTTTCAGATCCTTTCATAAATGTCATTTCAACTTGCTTGCACTGCTTTGGAATCATCTGGCTTTTCGGGCTGAACATGTATTACCAACCAGTGCCCTTTTACAGGGAATCCTTGCCCAGGATAGCTTATTTGACGGGAATCTTAATTCTAGTGTTAGTAAGTATCCTGTCTTTGCTTGCTCTTAAAGAAATCGTTAACAGCTTGATTGCCAAACGCAATTTCAAACTTGAAGTTCTTCCGCTGGTCCTCAGTGCCTATTTTTTACTTCTATTCACCCAAGCGCTGATTAGTCAGTTTAATATTGGTTTTGAAAATTTTTCCATCAGTCTGGTCTATCTTCTTACTGCCTTATTGATGATCATCTATGGGTTCAGCAAGTCCTATGCCCTTCTCCGAAAGTATAGCCTGGCTTTGACCATTCTAGCAATTGGCAAGCTAGTTTTTCTCGACTTAGCAGGGCTCGAACCCTTTTGGAAAATCATTTCCTACTTTGCTTTTGGCGTATTCCTACTGCTCATCTCGCTAGTCTACCAATATTTCAACAAAACCCTCCTCCTAGCTTTGAGTCAGAGGGACGGGGGTGTTGACTAAAATTGATAAGCCGTTTAAGCTCTCTGTATGGTATTTCTATCAATTCCAGTCAAGCGTCCTATTTGACGTACAGAAAGATGGTTTATCTCCTTTAAGCGTCTTAAATACTCAATTACAAGCACTTTACTCAAATTTGGTAAATCTGAACATTGTTTGATATGACACAACTTAGTAATGATTTTCTCAGCTTCCTGGTCGGATAGAAGCTGCTTCTCATCTACTTCCAGACAGTGATCATCATTGATGAGTCGATGGTAATCGATAAATTCCTTTTTCGCTTTCTTGCGATCAGAGTTAAACATAGCCAATGACACTTCGCGATCCGTAAAGTCCTTCCCTGACAAATAGCCAGGATAGCTACTCCATGGATAAGCTTCAATCCTCTTTGTTAATCGAGCTTTTATGGGGTTTTGATGAATATAGCGCAACACAGTGAGAAAATAGGAATCGTCTTCCACTCCCTCGCTTTTGTAGCGATCCTGGAACAAGTAGCCTATACGATCATATTTACGGTTGTACCAAAAAACATAGCTGCTCCCAAGACGTCGCATCAGCAAACTCAACGGGATAGCGCCTTCTTTTATCAATAAATGAACATGATTGCTCATAAAACAATAGGCATAAAGTGAAAAGTTCGTATCTTTTTTTATTTTTTCAAGAGCGTGAAGATAATGTTTGACATCTTCAGTATCGAGAAAAACATCTTGTCGATTGATTCCCCGAACCATCACATGATAGATCCCACTTGCACTAAGCTTCCTTGCCCCTCTTGGCATATCATCACCTCAATACCACGTTTAACTTGATGAACAGTAGTATTCTAACAGGAAGAGGAAAGTGAGTCAACACCCCCGTCCCTCTGACTCAGGTGGGAGAGGAGGTGGATGCCGAGGGGGATGATGACGTCGGAAGGGCAAAAGGAACGATGGTGCAAGCCCAGCTCTGGCTCCTCGGGTAGTCGGGTGCCCAGCCAAAACATCCAAGCGGGGAAACGTTGTGCAAAGTAGCCAAAATCCTCTGCTGCCCAAACGGGGTCGCAAACTACTGCTTTCCCTTGCTTGCCAAATTCCTTCATCCAATGCCTAGCCAGGCTCTCATTTTGCTCCACTGCCGGGTAAAAGGTGCCATAGCTCAAAGTAGCCTCCACCCCATGCTCAAGCTCAATCTCCCGCACTGCTTGCTGTACTTTTTCAAGACCCCTGCGTAAAATCTCAGTAGTTTTCCCTCGGGCAGTCATCCGCATCACTGCTTTCTCAGGAACGCAATTGCGCACCGTCCCCGCTTCCACCTGTCCAATCCCCAGAAAAAAGCCATCTTCCTTGCCCTCCAAGCAGCAAGTCTTCCACTGCTCCAAAGCCACACAAGCTTTCCAAACATCCCGCCCTTTTTCAGGCTGGGTGATATGACTCTGACAACCCCTCCAATGCAAATCCAGCTCCTGCGAAGAAGAAAAAAGCGTAGGCCTGGCACTGGCGACCACTCCCAAAGGAAAGGCATCCGACACATGCATCGCATAGGCCGAATCCACAGAGAAACTATCAAAAACCCCCGAATCGAGCAGTTTTTTAGCCCCTCCCCCAGCCTCTTCTGCGGGTTGAAAAACAAAGAGGATGTTGCCCCGAAAAGCTTCCTCCAAGGTTCGCAAGATCAAACCATACAAGATAGCTGTGTGAAGATCGTGCCCACAAACATGCTTTGCCACAAGCTCTCCACTTATCTCATCCCTCACAGGGAGAGCATCCAGATCAGCACGAAAAAGGGTAAAAGGTTTTCCTGGAAGCTTCTCGTAAACCGCCACCAAGCCAGTTTCCAAAGGTCGGAGCAGACTCAAGCCTTTCAAAAAAGACAACTCCCTGCACAACAGGTCTGTAACCCCCCGCTCATGAAAAGCCAGCTCAGGGTGCGCCTGCATCCAGTGACGAAGCTCCACAGGGCTTAACACTCAAGCCCCCCGGGTACCGCATGCAAAAAAGCGCCTGCTTCCTCCTCCTCACGAATGCATTGCCACTCCCCATTGCACCTAAGAAGCCATTCGGAAGGCAAGGGGAAACCGTTATAATGACTTGCCATAGAAAACCCGTAAGCCCCCGCCTGGTGAATCGCTATCAGCGAATCCTCCTGAGGCAAACAAGCCATCGTTTCAGGGATGAGAAGGTCTCCGCTTTCGCATAGCCTTCCCATCACCTTGATCCTTCTTTTTTCACCACTCTCAGGACCAAAGACAGAAAAGCCATGCTCTGCCTGATACAAAGAAGGACGCAGTAAATGATGCATCCCCCCATCAGTAATCACCAAAGAAGTCCCTGCAGATTTCCGAACTTCCCTGACTCTCACCACATACCAACCTGCTTCTCCTATTAAAAAGCGGCCCAACTCACAAAAGACAGTAAAAGGCTTCAAAAAATCTCCTACCGCACGACGCAATTCCAACAAATCCAGCTCCCTGCCTTCTGCATAGGGTATTCCCCAACCGCCACCAAGATTAACATGCGTCAATCCATACTTTCCTGCCTCCTCGCATACCACGGCATAGGCCTTCTCCAGCGTCTTGAAATCGCTAATCTGCGAGCCAATATGCACATGCAAACCCTTTAAAGGCAAGGTATGCAAACAAGCAAAAGCCACTACTTCCGCCAATTCGTGCAGACCAATGCCAAACTTGTGCACTCCCAAGCCAGTGGCTATGGAAGGATGAGTGTCTGCAGAGATTTCGGGATTAACACGAATAAAAAGACCTGGCAAACGATCACTCCCCTCATCCATCAGGTTCTTCCATCGTCTCAGCTCTTGAAAAGAGTCCACATTCACCCATCCCAGACCCTGCCGACACATCCACCTCATCTCGTCCAAACTCTTGATATTTCCATTCCAGATGATTTTAGCTGGATCAGCTCCAGCGCAACGGGCAGAAAGAAACTCTCCTTTTGAAATCACATCCATGCCAAGACCCTGTGCGAGGAAAAGCTTCATCAAATGTGGATTAGCGTTGGCTTTCATAGCAAAACCCGGAAAAGCATCCAAGCCTTCAAAAAAAGCCTTCATCTTTGCCAGGTGAGTAGCAATCTTACTTTCATCATAGCAATAAAAAGGGGTAGCCACTTTTAAAGCCAGCGCTTCCACCTGAGCTAACACCTTGAAACCTCCTCAAGCGATAAGGCCAGTCCTTGAATCATTTTCTTCCATTGAGCCATCGAAATATTGAGCGGAGGAAGCAAACGTATCAACCGGTCTTGCAAAACATTTAGCAAGAGCTGTTGTTCTTTCATGGCATGCATACGCAAAGAAGGCATAGCTTCGTTGAGCTCAATCCCTATCATATAGCCCCTGCCGCGAATCTCTGTGATATATGCCCCCAGCTCTTCCTGAATCAAACGAAGAACCTCAACGCTCCTTTCCTGCACCAAAGGCAGAAAGGCAGGCAGTAGGTTCATAAGCACCCTGCATCCAGCTAAAGCCACAGGATTGGGAGCAAAAGTAGAGCCATGGTCTCCGGGCAACAAACATCCTTTCAGGTTTTCATGCAGAATCACCCCTCCAAGAGGCAAACCTCCGCCAAGTCCTTTGCCCAAAAGCACCATATCGGGAATCATAGCATCATGCTGATACGAAAACATGGTTCCCGTGCGACCCAGACCCGACTGAATTTCATCACACACCAGCCAAAAACCTGTCTTTTCTCGCCACTCCTGCAAAGCCTGGATCATCTCCCTGCTCATCACCCTTACCCCGCCTGCTCCCTGCACAACTTCTACAAAAACTGCCACCACCTGTTCTCCAAATTTGCCCATATATTCATTAAAAGCCAAAGGATCGTTCCATGGCAATTCGACCGTATCAGGAAGCAAGGGCTGGAAAGCTCGGGTCAATCCCTCAAAACCATTGATAGATAAGGCTCCCAGGGTTCGTCCATGAAAAGCCTGCTTAAAATGAAGCACCTTCCTGCGGGAAGCTACTGCATGCTTTTTAACGATCTTCATCGCACACTCGCAAGCTTCAGTGCCGGAGTTGGTAAAAAAAACACCCCCCCTTAAGCCCGAAGCTTCCATCAAACCCTCCACGCATGGCTCCAGGTCTTCATCCTTAAAAAAATTGGACACATGGGTATATCTCCTCATTTTACGATGCATTTTCCTCATCACAGGCTCATACTCATGCCCCAGGAGCTGAACTCCCAGCCCAGAGAAGGTGTCCATATAGCGCTTCCCATCCTCCGCAAGCATATATATCCCTTTGGTACGTAAAATACGCATAGGAAAATAGGGATACCACTCCACAAGTTCTGTCATAGATCAAACTCCTTTGCCAGGGCGTGAATCATCTCGTTGCTTTCCTCGGTCCGAACCAGCAGAGAAATGCTGATCTCTGAAGTAGTAATCAGGAAAACACGATCCGGGGGAATCACACTGAAAATAGTCGAAGCAACTCCCACAGAAGTGCGCATATGTGAACCCACCAGGGTTATTTTACTATACTGGTTTTTGATATTCATCGAAGCCATATTCAAAGACCCCTGAATAGCGTTCAACTTCTCTCCTGCTTTTTCCCAATCCTCTTCCCATACCGTAAACGAAACGATAAATTCCCCTTTATTCTGAAACAAGGCAATCATATCAATATTGAGATCCATCCGCTCAAAAAGCAAGCGTATATCTTGAATCGCAGAAGCACTTTGCGTCGTCACTTTCACCAGCCACTGATGATCCAAAATGCTCAATCCAGTTACAGGCGAAGAATTTTCCAAAGCAATATCTTCAATCACGCGACTCCCCTCCTCCTCACTAAAACTCGAAGCACAAGTTAAAAGCACCTTGAACTTTTTTGCAATTTCCACCGAGCGATCATGTAGCACTTTGGAACCCGTCCTTGCCATCTCCAGCATCTCATCATAGCTAATGTACGTCAGCTTTCGAGCAGAAGGATAGCGCTTGGGATCCACGGTAAACACCCCGGGAACGTCACTATAAATCTCACATGAACTCCCAAGGGAGGCCGCAAGAGCCACTGCTGTAGTATCCGATCCTCCTCGTCCCAAAGTCGTCAAATCCCCTTGATCAGTAATGCCTTGAAAGCCTGTGATCACCAACACCTCATATTCCGTGATCCAGCGCAATAATCGTTCATTATCAATAGTTTTAATCCTTGCGCGGTTGTGAACATTGTCAGTGATAATTCCTGCCTGAAAAGCATTCAAAGATCGGCATTTTACCCCTTTTTCAGCCAGCACCATACATAATAGCGATGCTGATACCTGCTCGCCAGTAGTCAGTAGCATGTCCAGCTCTCTGGGAGGGGGATGATTAGTCACAGACCGCGACAAATCAATCAGTTGCTGGGTAGTTTTGCCCATCGCAGACACCACGGTGAGAACTTTTTTTCCCTCTCGCAGGGGTCGGAGAATCTTCTCCGCCACTTTTTCCAAGCGCTCTCTATCCTGCAGAGAGCTACCTCCATACTTTTGCACCACCGTTTCCATGCTACTCCAAACTCCTTAGCGCAGATTGAATGGCAGTCTTGTCCTTAGTTTTCGCATCCACCGTCTTGATCTCCCGAGCAGGAACTCCTGCCACCACGGTATAAGGTGGGACATCCCGAATGACCACTGCTCCCGCAGCTACCACCGCGCCTTTTCCAACTCTCACGCCTTCCAAAATTACAGCATTTGCACCAATCATCACTTCATCTTCAATAATCACAGGAACAGCGCTGGCAGGCTCCACCACCCCAGCAATTACCGATCCTGCACCAATATGACATTTCTTCCCAATTTGTGCTCTGCCTCCCACAACGACATTCATATCCAGCATGGTTTCAGCACCAATCACAGCGCCAATATTGACAATAGCTCCCATCAAAATCACCGCATTCTCACCAATCTCCACCATATCTCGAATAATGGCTCCAGGTTCAATTCTCGCGTGACATTCCAGGATATTCTTCATGGGGATGGCTGAATTTTTTCGATCCCATTCAATGCGCTGGTGCAAAATCTTGTCCCTTTGCTTTTCCAGCCAGGGCTTGAGCTCCTTCCAATCTGCAAATATCAAACAATAATCCATTCCTCGATAATACTCAAAGCCACTCAAATCTTCCTCAGAAAAGCTTCCTTTCAGATAAGCTTTTACCGGGGTCGTCTTAACTGCTTGAGCAATGGTGCGAATGATAGTTTCAGTATCCATGGTTATACTCCTTTTTGCTGGCTCAGATAATCATCCATCGAGTACAAACCTGGCTTTTGCTTCATCAACCATAGGGCACACAGCAAAGCTCCCTGAGCAAACACCGTGCGAGACAAGGCTTGATGCTCGATGCGTAAAACTTCCCCCGCCTGAGTCAGGATAAGGCTATGCTCTCCAGGAACTCCTTCCATTCTGAGCGAATGAATATCCAGCTTTTGTCCGAGACTCTCCTGTAAAGCCAGGGCAGTCCCCGAGGGTTTATCTTTTTTCTGGCAATGATGAATCTCAAGCATCTCCACACTCCAGGTCTGGATATGATCTTTAATAGCTCGAAGCATCCGATGAAATAGCTGGATCCCCATAGAATAATTAGCACTATAAAAGATAGCTAACTCCTTTGAAGCTTGGCGTATCAGATCCCAATGCTCTTCTTGCAAAGCGGTAGTACCCAAGACCAGAGGGCAGGAAAAGCGATGCGCCAATATTAGAGTCTCTTCCAAAGCGCTTGCCTTGGAAAAATCAATCAGACACTCAGGGTTTGCCTTCAAGATCTCTTCTTCAAGATCCTTTCGATAGCTTATCTGATGGCCCTGAGCCTCAAACCAAGCTTGAAGCTCCTTGCCCATACGCCCCTGCGATCCTATAATACCAAAGTTCATAAGAGACCCAGACTTTCCAGATCTGCACGGAGCAGCTTTTCCGTTTTTTCAGAAGCTTTGACCAAGGGTCTGCGCAAGACATTTCTGCACCAGCCACGGCATGAAAGCGCATACTTTAAGGGAGAGGGGCTGGTTTCTACAAAGAGATCCTTCATCAAAGGAAAGAATCTTAAAAACTGCGCCCTTCCTTTGGCCCAGTCGCCGTTCAAGAGTTCATCATTCATCGCCTTCATTTCTACTGGTGCCAGATCGGATGCCACCGAAACCACTCCTTGCCCCCCCAGAGCGATAATAGGCAGGGTTTGGTCGTCATTTCCCGAAAAAACTTCCAGCGAAGACGGCTTGAGCGACATCAAACGAGCAATCTGAGATATATCCCCGCTGGCTTCCTTGATGGCAGAGACATTGGGGGACTGCTGATGAATTCGCACCATCGTTTCAGGCAATATGTTCATCCCAGTGCGGGAAGGCACATTATACAACATCACCGGAAGTTTGGTCTGCCCAGCAATATAGGAATAAAAATCAATCAAACCCTCCTGGGTACTTTTGTTGTAATAGGGGTTGACCAATAAAATAGCATCTGCACCCAGCTCTTCGGCTTGACGATTGTTTTCCATCACCACTGTAGGATTATTACTGCCTGTGCCTACGATCAGAGGCATCGAATTTCCTAAAACCTCTTTTGCCCGTCGAATCAATTGAGCACGTTCTTCGAAGCTTATCACCGGAGACTCCCCCGTCGTGCCCATCAAAACGAGCGCATCCATCTGAGCTTTCTTTTGTTCTTGAAGCAAGCGATCAAAACTACTCAAATCTATTGAAAAATCTTCCATAAAGGGCGTAGCCAAAGCCGTGCCCGTTCCTTTAAACCAATTCATGTAATTCCACCTTTCCTTTTAAAAAAAATTGTCGATCATTCACTAAGACTTCCAGGAGCCCCCCTTTCGTCTGTATCATATAATTCTTCGACTGTTCCTGGGATTGAGAATGAAGCACCCAGGCCACCGCAACGCTCCCGGTTCCGCAGGATAGCGTTTCTGCCGATACCCCTCGTTCAAAGGTTCGATTGTAAACCTTGTCATCTTCCACAGAAAAGAAGTTTATATTCGCCCCTTGCGGCAAGGCAGGATGAGTGGACAAGCTCTTAAAACATGCTTCCAGAGGGGCACTCTCCATATCAGACCGCGAAACTTCAAATACTGCGTGAGGTACTCCCACCTTCAGCAAATGCCCCGAGTAGCCCAGGCATTTAACCGAAGAAATATATTCCACGGCAGGCATGGATACCATGGCTTCACCCTTGGAAATAGCCATTCCCAGCAGAGTTCCAGCGTTAGTATGGAGCTCCACCCACTCGCAAGCTTTGATCCTGCCCTGGTGCAAGAGATAGCAGATCACGCTTCGACTTCCATTGCCACAAAGGCTTGCCCGGGATCCATCACGATTGTAATAATCCATGAAAAAACCACTTGCATCCTCATCCACCCAAATCACCCCATCTTCTTGCACATGATGAGCAAGTATCCAAGCAGAACGATCTTTTAGAGGAAGCCTTTCCTCCACTATTAAAAAAGTATTGCCTACTGCATCCGCATGAATCATATCAAGCCCCGATCATTCAACACTTTCATAATTCGGTAGGCATTCCAGGCAGATCCCACTCTCAGATTGTCTGCAGTGCACCAAAATTGCATCACCCGAGGACTAGGAAGACGCAGACGACTCAGCCAAACCATGTTACTCCCGCTGGAGTCAATCGGGCAGGTAAAGTCTTCGGTATAGCGCAAGTCGGGGGTTTGTTTCCATCGATCTATCACTTCGCTGGCTTGCATCTCTTGAGCGGTCTCCACATACACAGCTTCCCCATGACTGATAGCCACCGGAACCCGAACCGTAGTGGGGTAAACTTCGAGCGAGGAGTAGGAAAAAATCTTGCGACTTTCCTCAATCATTTTCTGTTCTTCATCACACAACTCATCCTTGGTGCGAGGTCCAATCCAGGGGATGACATTGCGATGTAAAGGAATTTCAGAAGGAAACAAAAGACCCTCTTCTTCCTTTTGCATACGATCCAAACCGCCCTGACCCATACCTGAAACGGATTGGTAGGTAGCCACGACGATCTTTTTGATAGTATAAGCTTGATGGATAGGATGCAAAGCCCGAAGAAGTTGTATGGTACTGCAATTGGGATTAGCGATCAAGCCTTCATTTTGATTCAGCTCGTGCTCATTTATTCCAGGTACCAACAAAGGCACTTCTGCATTCATACGATAGGCACTGGATAGATCAATAATCCATCGAGCTCTTTCTTTCACCAGAGGAATCCACTGCAAAGACAGATCGGTGGAAGTAGCAAAAAAGACCAAATCAACTGATTCTTTGAGTGAATCCATGCTTGTTGCAGAAATTTTCAAATCCTGCTTGCGAAAACTTATATGCTGATCTACCGAAGTTTCGGATGCAGTAAGATAAACTAAATCAACAGACTCAGGGGCATGCGCTAAAATATCCAGCAGGGTTTTGCCCGTCAACCCTGTAGCGCCAACAATTCCTAATCTCATAAAACCTCCTTCAAAGCCAATAAAAAAAGCGTTTCCTGAAGAAACGCTGGCCTAAGCAAGAAAAAGGTTTCATGCATACTTAGTCGGCTCTTCAGGAAGCAAACATTGCTTCATGACAGTGATGCATGTATCCCATGCATCCCCAGGCAAGTGTTTTGAGGAAAACACTTCCTTCGGCGATCTACCCCTTTACGGTATCAAGGCCTCCTCAGGCATATACCGCATACGCATACATCGCTCCTCCGCACTCAATAAGTTGTCAAAAGTCAATTAATCATTTTACACGAAAAATAAATTTAAATCAAATCACAATCTCTTCACATTTGTTTTACATTTCTTTTACTTTTTGGGCGTATTAAGGGTAAAGACATTTAAGGAGGTTTTTAAAATGAAAAAATGGATAATGTTCGCAAGTCTGGCCCTCGTAGTACTAATAGCTACCGCTTCTCTGACTTATGCCAAAGGTGGCCCCGGAGCTTCCAACCGTAAAACCGTAGGATGGGCAACATTGCTGGAACTGACTGATGCCCAGATTAGCAAGATTCAAGCTACTATAAAAAGCAGCAATCAGGAAGCTACTGCGAAAATGCAGGCCATGCATGAAACCATGGGCTCCCTCAGAGCATTGGAATGGTCCAAAGACTATAGCGATGAAAAAGCCCAGGCTCTGATTGAGCAGATGCAGAAAACTCGCGAAGAAATGCAAGCCATTCGTCAATCTTCACAAGATTCCATCTACAACGAACTCACCGATGCACAGAAAGTCAAATACATGGAAAACTGCAGAGGCGGAAGAAATTGCGATGGCAATCCTCCTCGTGACGGATCTGGACGCGGTGGCAGAGGTGGACGCGGAGGACAGGGTCAAAAACCCAATCCCTAAATCCTACTGATCGTCTCAAGTAAGTAAGTTTCACCCTCCGAGGGAGCCTTCCCGGCTCCCTCTTTTTACTTTGAGTCAGAGGGACGGGGGTGTTGACTCAATATTTACTCAATCTAATATAGCCATAGTAAGGCTTTTTATTTTATCCAGCATCAAATAACAGCAAACTGTAATTGCTTTTACAGTACACCATAGAATAAGTCATTAAAAGGTTTTATGGTACTTTTTATTAGTTTTTACTTTTTCGTATTTTTACAAAAATAGTCATATCACGTATATCTTCTTTATTCATGAAGCTTTTTTCGCTAATGCTTGGAAGTTGGTTGACAGAAAATATTAGTTTTTTGGGTGATTGCGAGTATCTTATGATTTGTTCTTTATGCAGTATTCAAGAGAATTTAACGTCATTGGTATTTTTGAGTCAACACCCCCGTCCCTGCGTATCTGTACGTCACCTTGTATCAGTATCGTAAAAACGCTATAATGATGAATCATAAATACATTGCACTAGAATTGGAGTCATTATGATGAAACGATTCAAAATGATTATGTGTTGGTTGTTGCTATCATTATGTTTTTCTTCCTGTTCAGGTCTAGCAAAGAACCTCATCCATCTCGATGAAAATCCTGTTCAAGTAAATGATGCTATACAGGTTTCTTCCTCTTATTGTATTGCAGATAACTCAATAAATCATAAATTAGTCCTTAGTGTTATTGAAATCACAAATATTGGTTCAAAACCAAATGAAATTGACCTTAAACATTTTCAGGTGAACCGAAAGAAAGCTGATGTAACTCACTATTTTGGATACAGCTATGCTATTTATACAGATTCATATCATTTGATCTCTCGTAATGACTCATTTTTTCCCAACTTTGAGGAACCCCTATGGCTAGGTGCTTTTGCATTTGAAAAACAAAGCTATCCACCAGAAGTATTATGGATAGTATCCAATCCTGAACAAGCCAAAGAAGAATGGAGTAAAAGATGGCTTGGAGATGATATTGAGCTAATTCTTCCCATTGATAAACCCATGTATTGCAATCAAAAGGATCCTTCGAATACAAATCTTAACTTGCCTGTATTTTCCTTATGGTTAAACAATCCAGACACTACTCTTGATGGAATGCTCTTAATCAAAATGCCTTTCAATAAAGTTAAGCAAGCTAATATGCTCCAAACTGTAAATCCCAACTCAAGTGTTTCTCATAAAATAATTCTGAATCCAAGCGAAAAGATCTTTTTTACTCAGTATTTTATTGCTCCTTCAGAAAGTAAAAAATGGACTTTACCCCAATTTGATAAAGAAAACCAGTACTATATTCGAGAAAACTGGATTACCCCTGACCTTTATCCTCCTTATCCTTGGTGAATCATCTAAAGTTTCTTCACCGAGGGAGCCTTCCCGGCTCCCTCTTTTTTTTATTTATTTCCTTGACGCTTGCTCATATGGTTTTACACTATACCTTGTTGTCAATATTCTAAACTAGGAGCAGTCTTTGATAAACGTATCGTTAAATAGTGCGAATATAAGGTCAACCAAGGTAAAATCAAATTCTCCAGGGATGCTATGTTTACAAAGTTGAGCAACAAGATCCTTATATGCTTTCTTTGCCTACTGTGCCTGAATGCTGTATTTCAGGGCCATGCTTCCTACGCTAGGCAAAACAAAGTCCCCTCTTTCGAGCTTCCCCCTCCCCTCATCGCACCCTTGGTGGCAGGAGAAGTAGTCGCAGCCACTTTCTTTTTTGAAGTAAAAAAAACAATCGAAACCCACGACTGGATGAAGTTTCGTTTTTCCTGGAAAGATGCTTTTCCATTTATCAACGACAAGCCCCCATCAGAAGAAATCTACCAACGTTTAGCTTATTGCTATTTCCACCCTTCGGTTTATTGTCCTTCCTGCATGGCTATTATGTTTGAGGATGCCAGCACCCTTACCATTAGTGTCCCTCAAAGATTTCAAGAAAACACCGTGTATTCTTTTTCCTTTTGGAAAGAATTTGGCTTGACCCTTCCCAAGGATCCAGGAAATTATCAAGTCGAATGGAAAAGTTTTAGAGAGAAGGACTGGCAGGTGATTGCCACATTTACTCTGGAAGCTCCGTCTGACTTAACAGAAACCTTTTCTCTTACCTGCTCTGAAAGCAATTACCACATGCCAAGTGATATTACGATCCAATTGAAGCCAGAGCAGATCGAGCAATGGCAAGGATCTTCGTTTATCACTCTGGCCTATCCAGCTTTCTATAGTGTCCTGGCTATCTCCGAACAAGGCTTGAAACCTCCGCTTCTGGATTTACCCAAGGATTGCGTCCGTTTAAATGAGCAAAGCCTTCAATCCAGACTGGAACCCAACAAAACGCTCAAGATAGCCTGGCCCGACTCCTTGGATGCTTCCCAAAGGTATACTCTGACGATTCAGCAAAATTCAATGTTGCTAAATGCTTTTCCTGGAAAAACACATTTCTGGATAGGAAGCAATGATCATTGGATCAAATCAGAAGATGTCGTCATTTCCGCAGACAAAATTCCCCTTCGAGTATATTATTATAAAGGTCTTTTTTGTTTCATTATGGAATACTATCACCCCCCAGAAGAAGGGTCAATTGACCTTCAAAAAATTACGATCGCTCTTCCCGAAGAATGCTATGCTTCCAATGCTTTTGATTTCAACAATCCTAAAACCTTGCCACAGCTCAATGGGATACCCCTTCACCACATGGAGAAATATCTGCGAAACTACATGGTTTTTATCAGGGAAAAAGCAAAACATACCCAGGCAGGGAAAGTCTATTCCTATAGCTTCTGGGGAGATAAAAATATCCGCATGCCTTCAGATCCTAGCAAAATCTGTATTACCTTTCGTTTGAATGACTCCTGTTTCCATACCACTTCTGAAGCTCTGGTATATTATATTCGAGAGGAATAGCTTGCACCTAAGGATTTACTTCTCTTTTCTTATTTCTCTTCATGAAGCTGGTTCACAATGTACTCAATTTCTTGAGAAAGGTCTGCAATGATTGGCACTCCACCATATCGACCATTAAAGTATCATTGTCCCAAAAGTCATCCTTTCGCACAGCTGGGAAGCTTCCCAAACTAAATAAGCTGCTCCTCCCATATTTATCTTTTTCCACAAACCAAAATTGATCCCGTCGCAAAAGACTTTTTTCTCTCTATGCTACGGATTATTGTTTTTAGCAATTAACGCTGTGGTGAATCTGAATTCAAGCAAACCAATTCAAATACGAGGCAGAGACAAGGGGATGTTGGTACATCCCCTTGTCTCTGCAAAGGCTTATTAGTAATATTCACAGCAGACCCCTATGAATGACAAATACTGAGCTGCTCAAAGTTCCGATTATTTACCGATTTACCCAGAAAAATGTTTCCCTGGTTATACTATACCCTTTTTAGTTTAATCAAGAAAAGACCCGATGAATGGATTTTTGCAGTATTAGAGAATTGAGTATGCAATAAACGCTTAGAGTAGTTTTATATCCTTCAGTGCTTTATCTGCAACATGTTGTTGATGTATAAAATCTTTATGTGCTTTTATGGAAACGTTCTTAAGCTCAGTGGACAACCTATCGGATAACTCACTGGGAACTAAATAAACTCTATTTTTCTTGAGTTGATTTAGAATCTTCTCTCCTCTTTTTATCATCACATCTTCCATTGGTTCCACATTCCTTTTAAATTGTTCTTATAGGCTGGTAATATATCACATCCTGAGCAGTCTGTCCATTCTTTGCCATAATTTAGGGTTAGTTTTCCATTTAAAATAATGCACATAACTTGTATGTTGCTCGCAGTAGCATCAATAATAATAAAACCATTGATTTTATCTTTCTCCATTAAATCAAGATTGCTAACCTCAACTATCCAAACAAACTTGGGCATAGAAATACTTACAATAAGTGACTTTAAGTTGTTTTCAAGGTTTTCTAGCTTAGCAACGAAGGATTTAAAGGATCGTGAAGAAGAGAGTAGCAACTTGTAAATGGCTGACTGCTTCAAACTATCTTCATGGAATACATCTGAAAGTAAACTTTGAAATGTGTTGTTTAAAAAATAATCAGTTACCTGCATTGCTTGTGAGGCTTCCAAATTCATTTTTGGATAAAGCGGTGCAACGATGCTGGTTATCATTGATGGTAATTTTGTTGAGTAATTCATAGTTGGATTTGCAAAAGAGACAATATTGTAAGGGGGCATGTTGTCATCAATTGTAACTATTGAACATTCTTCCATTAAATCGTAAAGGTTGTAATATTTTACAGGGAGTGATGCCACTTTTTCTTTTACTTTTTCAAAATCCAAGACCGATCTGCCAATAACAACAATAGCATGACCAATGCTATCTCTGCCTAGAAGTCGCAAGCCACATATTACTGGTATGCCTGAATCTATATAGGTAAATAGAACTTTTTTTAGGGTATCGTCAATATTGTTACCATGATTCATTTCTGTAGCAAAATAGGTTTTTGGATCAAATCCAAATTTTTTTAAAATCCAGGAAATCTGAATAGGTGATAATCCTTGAGATGGTGTCACTCTTTCTATAGCATCATCATTAAGAGTTTTTGCAATATCTGATAAAAGGATGGTTTTATATTCTGGATACTTATGGCTAAAATACTCCACTAAAGACCAAATAGATGTTTCAGCGCAAGTTGAAAACTCACCGTCTTGCGATTCATGAGGAAAACCATGAACTGTCAACTTGACTCCTCGAATTGTCACTTCATCTTTTGTCAAACAACACTCAAAATCTCGATTCTTGAATACAAGTGGGGAAAGAATGTTTCGCCCAATTAATTGCGGAGCTGTCGGTCTCAACACCATAAAACCCAAGAATGCTTCTTGCAATCTAATACGACCCTCTTCATAAAAAAAATCATTATCAATTATCTGATGATTAAAAAAAGATAACCTGAAACAATTCCTGTTGTATGATTTATGTTTCGAAGAGTAGTACATATAATAAGAGCTTCTGTAAAGCTTGTCTACATATGGATACTCAATATATATCCATAAATCATCAATAAAAGTGGAAAAATATCCTGATAGATTCTGAAAAAGACTAAAACTATTCATACTACTTTCGTCAAGTTTGTTCCGTATAGACTCAAGAAGTCCTTTGCTTAAGAATTCCTTCTTTTCAACGATAGCATCTGCAATAAAATCCAAATTTTCTCCTTTAAAAACATAAGAATATAATTAATATAGTTAATACTTGCGAGTAATCAAGACTTAAGAATTGAAATTGAATTATTCTTATAACTTGTGAAACTACGCACAGTCCGATTATTTCTTTTCATCGCGCTGGTTCACAATACACTCAACTTGTTATGAAAGGTCTGCAACGATTAGTACATTATTAGTTTCAATTCCTTTGGTCAGCTAAAAACTATCCTTTGAGTCACCAGGACGGGGGTGTTGACTCACTTTTTTACCCTGAAGAAGATACCGATTGTTGCTACATAAAGCTTTTCTAATATCCTGTTCTATGCCTTGACTGATATTTAGACTCTTATCATTTAACTTGACAAGTGATAATTATTTACTAAAATAAAAAAACAAATTGATGAAATAGCATAGGAGTGTATAGCTGTTATGTCTCACTCTGCATCAGTGTTAATCGGTTCAAAAGAGAACTTCGAAATCTTTCAAGAGTGCTATGCCATTTTGTACAGGTATTTCCTTTCAATTTCGGAATCTACTATTAAAATTTGTATAAGGAGGTCTTTTGATGAAGTTTGTTTTACATTCAAACGTTGTTCCTTCCTTTTCGAGAGAGAGAGAG
>DAOSES010000033.1:0-16781 GCA_035363255.1 Caldisericia bacterium
TTTTTTAAAAAATTATCACCTTAAATTTCACTCCAGTTTTTGGGGGGCATTATAAACATAGGAAGATTAAGCTTCTCCCAAAGCAACTGGAAGAGGAAAAAAAATAGCAAAGCCCAGAGGTTTACATGCATGAAGAAAGTAGAAAGCTTTAATTTGCTTAAACCTAGATACACAAACTCCAAGAGTCCAAAAAGACTTAGTGCTCCACCCATGCTTGCAAGAAACCATACTCGAAGCGTAAAGCTGTCTGGATTAAACAAATGAAAAATGCTCAATATTAAAAACACATTGAAGAAAAGGGTAATGATGAAAAAAAGCACTTGATATATAACACTATCGCTAGTTTTGTGCAAAACCGAAGCTTCGTTCTTCCTGAGTTTCAATGCTTGAGAAAATTTATAACATAGCACCCAACTGAAAACGAAAGAAACAAGCAGGGGAAAGCACAAAATCAACTTCAGCACCTGATGCAAATTCTCCCTCCTGCAAGCGTATGACTATATATTAGCAGTAAAAAACTGAGCTTGTCAAGCAAAAAAGTGGAAGAAAAGCCTTTAAGATTGATCAGCAAGTTGAGGGTAAAAAAAGTTTAGATTACCTAGTTCCAGTCTTTAATGTTGTATTTTTTTGCATACTTCGCTTGGATGCGGAAGGGATAGTCGTAGAAGGTGAAAGCTCTAAATGAAACAATAGTTAATGGTAAGAGACTCATAATAATTCGTAATGTTAAAGGAAGACCTATCGATGGTGTCCAAAAAACCCGCAATATTATCAACAAATAAAAAAAAGCAACTGACCATTTGGCAAAATGTTTAGCTTTTTTAGTGCTTATCTCTTTGCTAGTTTCTTTTATCGAAAAAAGAACTTGTTCATCTTCAACCACTTTATGGTACAGGGCTTTTTTATAAAACCAATTAATGTTTCCCAATCTGCCTTCTTCAGTGATTTCCCTAACGATGTTCGTTGTAATGAATTTTCCATCGGGAGTATCATGCAGTAATAATGCTGTTTTCCTGACTACATAAAAAATAACCTTGTCATTCAGATAGACCATATAAGCTATAAACGCAAAAGCAAGCAAGATGTAAATAAATTGTTGCAAGAGTGATGAAAGATTCAAGAGCGAAAGATGTATATTTAAGGCGAAATATATCTGAAGAAGAGCTACTACTAACCAGCTAAACACCCCTATACTTAAATGAAGAAACCTAAATACTTTGCTGTGCAATGTCAATCCATTGGTCCTTTCCAGAATCTGAACATGAATCTCAAATCATCCCTTGTTTTTCTCAGCATCATCATTTATTACCTTTATATACAATCAACCTCAGCGTCTGATGCAAGCTCTTCCTCCTGCGAGGTTTGGTTTAATATCCATCTATTTCTCCGCAATTACCAGCATCTCAAAATCTTCGGTAGTGAGTTTGTCTTCTCGTGAAAAAGCCCCCAGTTTGGCTCCAAAGATGTCTATTTTGCTATATCCCAATGTTTTGAGCAGCCAGGTGATTTCGCTTGGGACGTAATAACGCTCGTTGCAGTCCAGTTCAAGCACTTTTCCGCTATCATCTTCAACTCGAGTAATGTTGTGGTCCCGAAAAGTCATCAGATCGAAGGTATTGCTTCGATAGGTAGCATTTCCAGGCTCATTCTCTGAAGCACAAAATTCTTCTACCGAATGGTATAAAGGAAACAAACCATTGAGGGTGGTGAAGATCAGTTTTCCCTGGTCTTTAAGGGCTCGAGTGGCTCCGAGCAGGATTTCAAAGTTCATTTCATCGGTTTCCATCAAGGGAAAAGCCCCCTCGCAAAGCATCATCACCAGGTCAAACTGATGCACAAAGGGGAGTTTTCGGGCATCATGCTCTTGAAAGTCAATTTCCAAACCGAGGGACTGGGCCTTGCTTCGAGCTTTATCAAGCATATTTCTGGAAAGGTCGGCTCCCGTTACATGATATCCGCGTTTACTCAGCTCGATAGTATGTCTGCCTGTGCCGCATCCCAGGTCGAGGATTTTAAGTTTTTTGTTGGATTGTGTTTCTTTTTCAATGAAATCGCATTCGCCGAGGGTACCTTTCACAAAACACTCTTTTTCATATTTTTCCGCATAGTTTTCAAACAAGTTTTCGTACCACTGTTTCATTTCTTCTCCTTTGTTTTCAGCACATCCATTTCCCTGCTCTATAGGTGTTATAGAGATAATTATATGTAAACTATATGTAATGTGCCAGACACGAAATTTCCTTTTTTAGCATATGCAATTTAGTCTCGACCCAGTATAATCGTAGCATGATGAGATTAAAAAAGCCCAGGAAGCTGAAAATCAAGCTGTTTGTTTGGAGTAAGATGAGCAATGAATATTAAGTCCCCCCAGGAGCTTCTTGATATGATATTGCGTTTTATACAAAAAAAAGAACTCAGATATATCATCTTTAGTCAAAAAAGTAAGTCGAGTGGGGAGTCGGACCCCCAAAAAATAAAAATCCAACCCTTCTTGTGGAAAAGCAAAACAGCCTATCAGAGTACGCATTATATCCAACAAAAAGTCCTTCATTTCAACCATTTACCCTCTGAGATGGAAAAAATACTGAGTGAAGCTCTCTCCCTCTCTTTTACTCAAGTTACTATTCAACGCTCACATGAACAATGGGTGGCAGTTAGAAAAAAAGCTGGATTCATACTTAGTTCAAATATCCTTGATTGTGGTTCCCCTCCAGGGACTCACAATCGGGCAAAAGAGTATATTTTTCCCGAGGGAGTTTTTTCACCCGTACTTCATGCCCTTGGGGTGATGGATGAAAAAGGTTTGGTGATATCTTCAGCTCGAGACAAATTTACCCAGGTGAATCGTTTTTAGGAAATGATTCGCGACGTGTTACCCCTGGATTCACTTTCACAACTTCATATAGCAGACTTTGGTTGTGGCAAGGCATATCTGAGCTTCGCACTTTATGAATGGTTAAGCAAGACTAAACCAATGGAGCTGGTTTTGATAGGGGTGGATCATAATCAGGAACTCACTCAAGCAAATCAAGCACTTGCCGAACAGCTTGATTTAAAGGGGATGAAATTTGTTCATGGCGAGATAAGTTTGTTTAATGAGCAGTACCTGGATATGGCGCTTTGCCTTCATGCTTGCGATATAGCTACTGATGATGCTATCTTGCAGGGGGTAAAAAGCGGGTGTAAATGGATATTGGTTGCTCCGTGCTGTCAGCATGAGCTTTACTCTCAGGTAAAAACCCCTCTGCTCAAGCCCTTATGGAAACATGGTATCTTGAAGGAAAAGTTATCCTCCTTGCTTACTGACGCTTTTAGAGCTCAGTTTTTGGAAGCGATGGGCTACAGGGTTCAGATCCTTGAGTTTGTCGATTCACGACATAGCCCTAAAAATTTACTGATACGTGCAGTCAAAACCCAGCAGGGAATTCAGCAAAACAAGTGGCTGGATTGTTTGAAATGGGCCGAAGAGCTTGGAGTCAAGCCCTACATTTTGTCACATTTTCCCTTAGCAACAATCGGGGACGTACCCCATTTGTTGTAAAATGTCGCAAGTGCTACCTCCCTATGCGACATTTAGGACATGAGGAGGAGGCTAAGAGCCATAACGACCATACCGAAAAACAAGCCGTAGATGGAGCTATGATGGAAACCATATTCACGGGAGGTAGGGAGCAATTCATCCAGGGATATGAACACCATGATACCAGCTACCCCTGCGAATAAGATGCCAAAAAGCGTATCCGACATGAAGGGATACAAAAGCAGGAAGCCCACCACTGCACCCAGGGGTTCTGCCAGTCCTGAAAGAAAAGAAAACTTAAAAGCCTGCTTTCTGCTCCCAGTGGCGTAATAGATCGGCACTGATACAGCGATTCCTTCGGGGATGTTGTGGATAGCTACAGCTACAGCAATTGCGATACCCAGACTCGGATCTTTTACTGCAGCAACAAAGGTGGCAAGGCCTTCGGGGAAGTTGTGAATAGCGATCGCAAGTGCAGTAAAAATACCCAAACGGTGGAGTTTGGACTTATCACTTGGGACATGGTCAAGGTCTTCCACTTTTTTTAATTCATGGGGGTTTTCAAACGAGGGAATCAGCTTGTCGATCACAGCAATTAAAACAAAGCCAGCAAAAAAGGCAAATGTCGTGAGCCACATACCAGAAGTTTTCCCCAGCTCTGCCACCAGGCTTTCCTGAGCCTTAGGGAAGATTTCGATCATGGAAACATAGATCATCACCCCTGCAGAAAAACCTAAAGACCAGGAAAGGAAGACACGATTGGTTTTTTTGGCGAGGAGAGCTATCAGACTCCCCACTCCGGTGGATAAGCCTGCAAAAAGTGTCAATACAAAAGGAATCCAATACTCATGTATCAATTCGTGTTCCTCCTTTTTTCTTCATTGTTCAGTATAGCAAAAAAATAGTATAATAAGTACGAAAAGCAAAAGATTGAACGATATCATTTCATTGAAAGGAGGGGTGTATGGATAGGAAGTTTGTCCCTGAGATATATGGAAATCTACGAAGACATCTGATTGAAGTACCCAAGAACATTAGCGATTGCAGTGGTATTCGTATTTTTGGAAAACGCATCAAGTCGCTCCTTTTTTCCACAGATGTAGCTATCATACGCAACTCCAATGCAGATGCAGTCATTGCAGTTTATCCCTTTACTCCTCAGCCAGCAATCACCCATTCCATCATGATGGCTGCTGATGTGCCTGTCTTTTGCGGAGTGGGAGGCGGAGTCACCAAGGGTCAACGAGTGATCAATCTCGCACTTGATGCCGAGTTTCAGGGTGCAATTGGGGTAGTAGTCAATGCTCCGACCGCCAATGAAGTGATTCAACAGCTTAGTGTCACTATTGACATACCAATTGTTGTCACTGTAGTCTCAGTTAAAACTGACTTTGATTCTCGTATTCAGGCAGGTGCTACTATTTTCAACGTTTCAGGAGCAGAAAACACTCCTGAGATTGTTCATGCCATCAGAGCTAAATATCCCGAGTTTCCCATCATAGCTACAGGAGGTCCCAGCGAAGAATCTATCCAAAAGACAGTCGAAGCTGGTGCAAATGCCATCACTTATACTCCTCCCACTTCGGGAGATATCTTCAGTAAACGTATGGAAATTTATCGAAAAGCTTTATAAAAAGGAGAAGCAAGATGAATGATATTTCTGAACAAACCGAACAATCAAACCAGGATTTTGCTGAATTTACCAAACGACCCAAAAGAAAAAAGCTGCCAAAATTTCTTATGGCTTGCATCAGCATCGTGGTATGCTTGTCCCTGGTTTTCTTGCTGGTCTTTCAACAGGGTTGGATCAAGATTAGCTGGGCAGACAAACAAGACCCCCAGGAAACTCCAAAAACAGAAGCAGTACAGAAAGAGCCCCCTCCTGCTGAAAATGGAGAAATCGCACAATTAAGAGCAAAAGCAGAGGCGGCTTTTTTTGAGCAGGTACAAGCATATTTTGCAGAAGATAAATCCATGCCCGAAAAAGTGGATTTTTTTGAAGCAATTATGGTAGATCTCGGCAAAGCCTATTACAAACATTATGTAACTGAGAAGAATGGCTCTCTGGAAGATGCCAAAAATGCGATGATGCAATATATTAATAACTTTGCAGTTGACTTTGATGGAGTAGCGATCGGAATGTCTGACTCTTCAGCTGAGTTTTATGCAGAAAAAGTGGTTCCCTGAGCACCAGGTTTTAAGGGTAGTCGCAGGGTCATGCGAGTACCTTGTCCTGCCTCGCTGCTTGCTTCTATCTTTCCGCCATGGGCTTCCACCAGTTTCTTGACAATCGCCAACCCTATGCCAGTGCCCCCCGAGCTTCTGCAACGAGAGTGGTCAGCTCGGTAAAAGCGCTCAAAGATATGGGGAAGGTCTTGTTCGGGTATGCCGACTCCCTGATCTTGAACGATGATTTCCAGGGTGTCTTGAGATATTTTTTTGCATGTTAGGGTGATGCTTGTGTTTTCTTTGCTGTATTGCACTGAATTTTGAAGCAAGTTCACCATAAGTTGTTGAAGACGCATTGGATCAGCATAAAGCATAAGCTCGGGCTTTTCCATAATGAGATGTATGGATATTTGTTTTTCTTTTGCTTGAATTTCAACCAGGGAAATGATTTTTTGGAAATGATCTTCAAGTTTGATCCATTGGTAATCCAAGTGGAATCTGTCAGATTCAACCATCGACAAATCACGCAAATCCTCCAGCATATCTTTCATTCGGTAGGACTCTTCAAGCAATAGTCCAGTAGTGTTTTTAAGGTTTTGATCCCCTTCAATCAGGCCATCCTCGATCGCTTGCAGATATCCTATCAAATTGGTCAAGGGAGTGGCAAGCTCGTGGGAAAGATTGGATATAAGCTCTTTTCTGAGTTGTTCGGTCTGCTCCAGACCTTCGGCCATATGATTAAATGCTTTTCCGAGTTCTTTCCACTCATCATCTGTGCTTTCAGGTATTCGATGTTGATAATCTCCCTTTGCAAGGTGTTGGGTGGCTTGAAGCATGGTTTTCATAGGTTGACTCATGTATCGCGCAAAAAACCATCCCAGGATCAAGGCAGTTAGGATTGCAAAAAATCCTCCCAAATAAAGGGATCGTGAGACTTCATTTAAAAAGATCTGTTGATTACGATTCCATCCATATCGCATGGGTCTCATAGGGGCTAAGGGCATCCTGTCCATCGCTGGATTTTTATCCATTTGCTGGGCATATTGATGAAAATGAAACTGAACTCGATATCGTATAATCCAGGAAGTCAGCACGATGCTAAACAGGCTGAGCAATACCATAGCCAGGAGCAGTTTAACTTGAAGACTCTGTTTCATGGTTCAAGAAAACGGTATCCCACACTAAACACTGATTCAATGTATTGGGGCTGTTTTGAAGAATCACCCAATTTTTTTCTAATGTTTTTGATATGAACATCGATGGTACGTTCTTCCACCAAGACATCCTGGTCAGCGTATATTTCATCCATGAGTTGCATCCGTGAAAACACATAACCTGGATGTTGGGCAAGAAAATAGAGCAATTTAAACTCCAAAGCTGAGAATTTAAGTATTTGCTTATTTTGATACACTTCCATTTTGCGTGGATCGATGGATAGATCCTTGATTTTCAGGCTACTGCTTCGATTAAATTCATTGTGGGGAGAACTTCTTCTGAGAATCGCTTTAATCCTGGCTAAAAGCTCCCTTGGACTGAAGGGTTTGCTTAAGTAGTCGTCTGCTCCAGATTCCAATCCCATTACTTTATCAAACTCGTCAGATTTTGCCGTTAAGAGAATGAGAGGGGTGTCACTTTGCTGTCGAATAGTTTTCAGAACAGACCAACCGTCCACTTCTGGCAACATAAGATCAAGCACTACCAGATCAGGGTGTATCGAGCGAAACTGCTGGATACCCTCAGCACCGTTAGGAGCGATGCTAACCCGGTAGTGCTCTTTTTCTAAATACAATTGGATCAAGGACGCGATTTTCTCGTCGTCCTCGATCACTAAAATATGCATTGATCAGTGTTTTTTGAGTTTTTCAGCCAGCTCTTCGACTTCTTCGTAGCCTTCTTTATAAAACTCTTTTTCTTTGGGGTCCAGCTCAAAAAGCAGTTTCATAAATTCGCCAGCATGAACCTTTTCTTCGTCCGCAATATCTTTTAAGACTTCAATCGCCAGGGGATGCTCACAGGATTCAGCCAGTTGAAGATAGAGCTGAATAGCTTCATATTCTGCAGAAATCATAAAACGGATGGCTCGAATCAATTCTTCATGACTCAGTTTTTTGCCATGAGCCAAACCAGAAAAGGGATGTCCAAAATCAGGCATATGCTATCCTCCTTATAATTTTATGGCATAGGGGGCATTTGCTGCTGCATCTGAGAATAAGCAGAGGGAGGAGGAGGGATAAGCTCTTTGACGCTGTAGATCTTCTCAAGATTAGCAGTAAAGGTCTCGACACTTTTAAACTTTTTCTCTTCCATGAGATCTTTAAATACGATGTCTCGGATGGTTTCGAGGGCATTATTAGTGGCAGGAATAAACTCTTTCACGCGGATAACAAAATAGAGCTCCTGATTGTCGGTGAGGGTGGCAATAAAGGGGGTCATAATAGGACGATCCTTTTTGAAAATCTGTTCTGCCAATTGGGGAGGAATTTTGGAGGCTTGGATGGGGCCGGCGTCTCCGGGAGGTGCTTTATCTTCTTTGATCTCTTCAGCAGGGATAAATCTTCGAGCTACTTCATGAAAATCTGCTCCAGTTTTGATTTCGTTGAGCACTTGTTCGGCTTCTGCTTTGGTGGGAGTATTTATGATATGAAGATGAGCTCCTTCTTCTTGGTTGTAGCGTGCAAAGCGTTCTTCATAAAAAGCTTTCAATTCCTCATCACTGATGGTGATTTGATCATAAGTGGATTGCATGATTTTTTCTTGCATAGCTTGCTTCTTCATGTCGTTAAGGAAGACATCGTAGCTGATATTGTGTTGTTTTAACACTTCTTCGAAAGACAGTTCAGCGCCCTTCCAGTTTTCTTCGATCATTGCCTTGAATCTATCTACCACTACTTTGATTTCTTCTTCAGTAAGGGTGATTTTGTTTTCTTCGGCATATACTGTAAAAAGTAGATTGGCTTTGTAGGTTTTATAGGCTTGAATCACAAATTCACTTATGATGTTTTGGACTTCTTCTGGTTTCATGGATTTGGTGTCTTCCACAAAGGTGGGGGGTTTTAGCTTTTCGACTTCGTCCATGATCTCTTTTTTACTTACTTTTTTGTCTTTTATCGAAAAGACAATTGCATTATCTTTTGCAGACATAAAGTCAAGCGTACCATTACTGCTTTGTTTCTTACCACAGGAGCTAACGCTGAAAATGGTAAAAACAAGACACAAAGATACAAGTATCACCTGAATACATTTATTCACTGTTTGCATGGATAGGACTCCTTGAAAAATTATTTATTGCTTCCGTATATCACAAATTAAAAAAATGATCCCATTCTAATCATTGCATGAGATTATAAATCCAAGCTCGGTCTTTTTCAATTAAAGTAAGGGAGTTTTTCTTATTTTTCCACGAAAAGGTTGGTGGCTGCCAAGGGCTATGATACAATAATAAAACCTTAGCAATGAGGAGATGGGGTCAAATCATGGAACAGGCAAAAATGAATGTGTTTTACAAAACTGAAAAAGGACAAATAAAGAGGCGTAACGAGGACTTTATTTTTGTAGCTTCTTCCGAAATAGATACTTTTAATCCTGATCATGGCATCTTGTATATTTTAGCGGATGGAATTGGTGGAAACATCAACAGTAATCTTGCTTGCAAGGAATTTGTTTTTTTCCTGGCAAATGCCTATTATTCTAACGCTTCTCATCAGAATCCTGAGCAAGCTCTTAAAACATCCATCATTGAAGCCCACAAGCAACTGAAACGCAAAACAGAAGAATGGAATACTCCCAAGCTTGCTATCGGTCTGACACTTGTTCTTTCTTTGCAAAACAAAGCTCTCATACTTAATGCAGGAGGAGGGAGAATTGCTGTTGCAACCAATCTTCTCCGGCAAGAACCCGAAGTGCGACTTTTTTCCTCCGATAGCCCACCCATCCAGGATACTCAGGATCCTGTGTTTAATCTGCACCCGATCGAAAAAGCACTTGAGCGTATGTGTCTTATTTCCGACGGCTTTGATCAATGGATCAACGATAAAGAATTCAAAGAGTTTTTCAGTAGGTTCCACAAAAAACCCTTGCTTGAGAAATTATTCAACCTCACCAATCTTTCCCAGTCAGAGGATAATCTGAGTGCACTCATTGCTGAATCTGGTAAAACCTTAAAAACCAGCAAGAGTTCTGCCTCCCCCCGAAAGATCAATATCAAACCATGGCTTATAGCACTTTTGCTAGCTTTACTTGCATACCTTTTTGTTGTTTTTGGTCTGCCATACCTCAAAACGCTCTCTCAAGGCTTTAAGCAGACAACCACAAACAATGAGTTTGCAAGCTCAATCATACCACCCTTACCAGAAGAACTGCCTCCCCAAGAGGAACATACTCCTCCTCCTACAGAAGAAGCAAACCCCCCTCCCCAGGAAGAAGCTCCTCCTCCCCTCCCCGAGGATGCTCCAACTCCTCCCAAAGAGGAACCTGCGCCTCCCCCACCCCCACCCCCACCTGCACCCCCTTCTCCTCCCACTCCTTCCTCGCCCCCTTCTGTCCCAGCTCCCAAACCCCCACCAAGCCCAGCTCCTGTCAAGTTTCAGAAAGCCACAGTGAGTTTTTCTTCTCAACCCGCTGGAGTCAAGGTGTATATCAACGGAAGCTATCAGGGCACTACGCCTTTTCAGATTGAGCTTCCCACTGGTTCACATAAAGTGCTATATTCCAAACCCCTATATGGAGAAAAAACCGAAACACTGATCATCAGCGGAAACTCCGCAAGACAAAGCTTTGCTCTCAATATGCGAATGATAGTGTATCCGGTTGAAATTCGATCCCAACCTGCAGATGCGAAAATCTATATCAATGGACAGTATATCGCTCTGACGCCCCATGTGTTGGAGCTTAAACCTGGCACCTGGACTCTCACTATTTCCAAGCCAGGCTTTAGTGAGTATCAACAGGTCATTACCATCGAAGACAATCAAAATCCAAGTCCCAGAACTTATAATATCAACTTACTTGCCTCTACTGCAGGTAAACATCCGAGAGGGTGGACCATGGAGAGTGCCCAATGAACAGGAAAAATTCTTTTTTATCTAAACTTTGTGTTCTTGTTCTTGTCTATGCAATATCGTTTGGTGTTCTACCCAGGCAAACTCAATCTCAAACCAAGCTTGACGCAGGATGGATTTCTGTCAATCATATGCTTCCCGAGCATTTGCTGGTACATGATATTGCTTCTTTTGGAGCTCAACATGAAGCGCTGATCATTGCTTCAGATGCAGGAGCCTATGTTTCCAACGATGAGGCAATGAGCTGGATAGATGCTAGCAAGGGGCTCCAACATCCAGAAGTTCAATGTCTCGCGGTGGATCAAAGTGGCCTGCAAGTCTTTGGGGGCACACGAAGAAACGGAGTGGTCAAGTATCTTCCAGCCACAGGCAATTGGATAAGATATAGCACCAACCTTCCTGCTCGTAGTATCCTTGCACTCAAGGCGGGAAATGAATACCTTTACGCTGGCACCAATTATGAGGGTTTGTTTCGGGTGAAAATCGGCTCAGAACGTTGGGCGGATCTGACAGTGGATGACAAAAACACTCTTCTCAAAGAATGTAATATTCAAGATATTGCCATGATTGGCGAAGATCGTATTTTTCTTGCAAGCGACAAAGGAATTATATTTACTGAAGATACGGGTCTCACCTGGAAACAACACGCTGATCCCGCTTTAAGGACCAAACAGTTTACCTGCATTGAATTCGACCAGACACATCAACTACTTCTTGCAGGTACTGATGGCAAAGGACTGGTTTTGTCCCGGGATTTGGGTAAAAGCTGGCAAACTGTTTCTATCAACACCAGCCCACTCTCTCAAGCTAATATCAAAGCCATAGCTTTTCATCCTGAGCATTCCAATATTTGGTACACAGCTTCTGATAGAGAAGGTGTATTTGTAACTCTCGATCAAGGCAGTGCCTGGAATGAAATGAATCAGGGCTTGGGCAATACACGAATTCAATCCATGATGAGCTGGTCGTTTGGTAGCTTTTCACTTCTTGCAGGGACAGTAGGATCCGGGATATACAAATTTGTTAGTGCTTTTCCTCCCCAGGCTCCCACGTGGTCTTACTCCATTGGAAAAGAACAGGTCCAGCTTTCCTGGGAAACAAGCCAACAAGGAACCCATCCTGTGGCTGGCTACGCTGTCTATCGCTCCAAAGACGCTAATCCCTATCATTGGGAGGAACAAGTTCGTCTTGACAAGAACAGCAGAACATGGATAGATAAAAATGTAAGGTGGGGAGAGCTTTGGTTTTACTCTCTTCGAGCCTTTGATAGCCAGGAAAAACCCTTATATTCAGCTTTTTCAGAAGTCAAACGGATTGTGGTGGATGATTTACCAGAAATACTCCTCCAGCATCCTCCCGAAGGTTTTGAAACCGAAGAGGAAAGCATCCTGGTCCAGGGTACGGTTCGTGATGAAGGCTCAGGAGTCAAAACCCTCACCCTTCTGCTTAAACCCGCCCAGGGGCAAACACAGGAGCAAACCCTCCCTTGGAACAGCGAAGGAAAATTTGAAGCCCAGGTCAAACTCAGTCTGGGAAATCAGGAGCTTACCCTTCGAGCCGAAGACGCTCAGGGCAACATCAGCGAAGTCAAACGTCAGATATTGCGAAAAGAACCTTTCATCGACAAGGATCCTCCCACTCTTATACTTCAGCATCCTCCCGAAGGTTTTGAAACCGAAGAGGAAAGCATCCTGGTCCAGGGTACGGTTCGTGATGAAGGCTCAGGAGTCAAAACCCTCACCCTTCTGCTTAAACCCGCCCAGGGGCAAACACAGGAGCAAACCCTCCCTTGGAACAGCGAAGGAAAATTTGAAGCCCAGGTCAAACTCAGTCTGGGAAATCAGGAGCTTACCCTTCGAGCCGAAGACGCTCAGGGCAACATCAGCGAAGTCAAACGTCAGATATTGCGAAAAGAACCTTTCATCGACAAGGATCCTCCCACTCTTATACTTCAGCATCCTCCCGAAGGTTTTGAAACCGAAGAGGAAAGCATCCTGGTCCAGGGTACGGTTCGTGATGAAGGCTCAGGAGTCAAAACCCTCACCCTTCTGCTTAAACCCGCCCAGGGGCAAACACAGGAGCAAACCCTCCCTTGGAACAGCGAAGGAAAATTTGAAGCCCAGGTCAAACTCAGTCTGGGAAATCAGGAGCTTACCCTTCGAGCCGAAGACGCTCAGGGCAACATCAGCGAAGTCAAACGTCAGATATTGCGAAAAGAACTCATCAAAGAGCTTGTCATTAAATTACGAATCGGAAGCAAAACAGCTAGGATAGGAGACCGAGAAACGCTTCTTCCAGTGGCGCCACAGATTTTCCGCGGACGCACTATGGTGCCTCTTCGTTTTTTAGCTGAAGCCTTTGGCGCAAAAGTCCAATGGTTGGCTTCCCGCCAGGAAATACAAATTACCTATCGTGAAAAATTTATTACCCTTTGGTTGAATCAAACTCGTGTGCTTATCGAGGATTTGCTGGATTCTTCAAAACCTCCAGTGCAAAAACAACTGGATGTATATCCCTACTTGAATCAGGGCACCACCATGATACCCATTCGATTTATTTCAGATGAATTTGGCGCTAGAGTCGAATGGAAAGCGGATATTCAGGAGATTACCATTCACTGGATCCCATAAAGGGGTTGATTTCTCCATGATATTGATGTTTTTTCATATCTACTGCTCCTGAGGGTAAAAAGCTGATACCTTCTTTTATCAAAAGCTTGCGTTGATCTTTCTCAGGTTGAAATGGATTGGCGAGAGGAATTTCTCCTGTTTTTTTCACCACTCGATGCCAGGGGAGGGAAGCAGGGCAGGTATGCATAGCCCATCCCACCAGTCTGGAGCCTCTGGGGTGCCCGAGGAGTAAGGCAATTTGACCGTAACTCACCACATAGCCAGGGGGAATTTCTTTGACGATTTCATAAACCTGCTGAAAAAAAGAAGCATCAGGCATGAGTTTATTTTTCTGGAGGACTACTTTCCTGAGTTTTTGTTTCCTCGGTAGTCTCTTTTGGAGTTTCGTGTATTTCGTATTTAACCTGGCCAAAAACTTGAAAATCTTTCATGGGCCAAAGCACAAACATGGTTTTTCCATGAATATGATCTTTGGTGATGGCTCCAAAGTCTCTGCTATCCATGCTGTTGTTGCGGTGATCGCCCAAAACGAAGAATTCATTTTCTCCAAGGACTACAGGACCCACCATCCCTGGAGTGTCAATTTGGGAAAGATAGGGTTCGATCAACTCGGTTTGGTTGATAAACACTTTGCCATTTTTTACTTCGATGGATTCTCCCGGGAGACCAATTACTCGCTTGATATAGTGAATATTGGAGGTATTGCCAGGGGGATTGAAGACCACAATATCACCTCTTTTGGGAGGATTGATACGGTAAACGATTTTATTGACCATGATCAGGTCGTTGTTATGTAAGGTTGGTTGCATGGAACCCATTTGGACTCGGTAGGGCTGAAAGAGATAATTGCGAACCAGGAAAGCTATCAGAAGAGCAAATATGATAGTTTTGAGCCATTCAACCATTTCTTTTTTCCAAGCTTGATTCATTCTAAAAACGCTCCTTTGCTACATTTCAAATATATATAATACCCTATTGAGTGGAAAATACCATATTAAATCTTGAGCAAATCCAGGAAACAAATTTATATAATGTTTTTATGTAGATAAATATTATTTAAAAATATATTGACAATATTTTATAACTTGTTAAAATCGTACAAGATTTAGCAGAAAGGAGGAAGGTGAATAAGATGAAAAATCGTGTGCTCGTTCAATGGGTACCTCTATTTAGAGGCATATCCGCGTCACTGTTCCTCTGGATGCAAGGTTTTTTTAGGAGCTAGTCAAATATAGCAACAACCAAGGGGCCGTGACGAGAGTCGCGGCCTTTTGTCATTTATACCCCGGAGGTGGAGAATGCAAAAGATGTTCTGCAGTCGTAATTGTTGATACCTGGTTAAAAAAAAGAAAAGGAGCTGTAAGATGCACCGTATTGAAGTCGTAATCTATGTTGATAACAAAAAAATCATCCTATCCATTTTGGTGTAAGTAACTATCCTTGGAGGTGTAAACATGATAGCACTGGAATCAAACCAAATAGTAAAGTATTTTCAGAAAAAAAACGAAACAGCCTGGGCTTTAAAACGAGTGAATCTTCAAATACAGCAAGGAGAGATTTTTGGTCTGTTGGGACCCAACGGATCAGGCAAATCAACCTTTATTCGAATTGCTTCCACCCTGCTGATTCCAGACGAAGGGACTATGTCGGTCTTTGGTCTGGATGTGGTTAAGCAAGCCAAACAAGTTCAAGAGCTTATCAATCGAGTATCAGTGGAAGCAAGTTTTTTTAGAATGCTTTCACCCATGGAAAACCTTCTCTTTTCTTCCGGCATATATGGATTGCCAAAAAAGACTGCCATCCAGCGAATCTATGAAATCATCGATCTGATAGGCCTTGAAAGGAAAAGAATGCACGATCGTATCAAAGATTTCTCCCGTGGAATGCAGCAAAAAGTTGCTATTGCTCGAGCTTTTCTGACCAATCCCCCTTTAATGCTCCTGGATGAGCCCACAACAGGCCTGGATCCGAGAGCAAAACGCGAGGTTCAGCAATTGGTGAGTGATATGAACACCAAGCATGGCATGACCATACTTCTGACAACCCACGATATGGATGAAGCTGAAAGACTCTGCAACAGAGTAGCGATCATCCATAAAGGAGAAATCGTGGTCAGCGGTACCCCGGGTCATTTGATACAGATACAGGAAAGCAAAACTCCAAATCCCACTCTCGAAGATGTGTTCATGGCCTACACGGGTCTGACTTTTTCCCAGGTGGAAACAGAAGAGGAGGTCGCAGTATCATGAGAAACAGAGTCATGGCAGAAATGAGAGCAGCCAGAGCTTTTGTGGATCGAAATCTAAATCTGAGCAAAAGGTATTGGAAATGGGAGCTGGTGTTTTTGGTCTATACCATCGCCAATTCGGTAACAATAGGCTTTATTGGCAGAGGGGTGGAATCCATCACAGGCACTTCCATCAACACCGAGTATTATGTGCTGTATATGCTTCTTGGATCCATTTTATGGGGCTATTTGTCGATCCTGTTTGAGATTATATCCGAGACGGTGAGTTGGGAGCGTTGGGAAGAAACCATCGAATATACCTTTATGGCTCCAGTGCATCGAGCCACCCATTTACTCAGCGTTTGCGGGTATGCCATCATTTATGGAATACTTCGAAGCTCCATCATTCTCCTCGTTCTTTCCTTTTTCTTCAAACTCGATATGGGAACAGCCAATTTCAGTAGTGCGCTCTATGTTCTTGCCATAGCCAGTTTGTCTTTTATCGGGCTTGGAATGTGCGCTGCCATCCTGCCCCTGGTTTCACCCGAAAAAGGGATGCAGGTGGTAAGTATTTTCCAATCACTGCTTCTGATGTTTTCCGGAGTATACTACGAAATCAACATTCTGCCCCAATGGATGCAATGGGTAGCCAGATTCTCACCAGCCACCTACGCTTTAAGAGGCATGAGAGCAAGCATTTTGCATGGCGCAGGATGGGGTGAAGTATGGGTTTTTGTGGGCCCCTTGCTTATCTTCGGAGCCATCATGATACCAAGCGGAATACTATTATTCATCCGCATGGAACGGTGGGCAAAGCAAAAAGGAGTCTTAAAAAGAAGCGGCTAACCCCCCAACAATCGGGGACGGTTCTTTTTTGTTGCAACAAGTCGCACGGAGACAAGTTTTCGTGCGACTTGTATGTTGCTAGTGTCTTATAGCTGATATTTACAGTGGCTTATTTTTCTAATTGACAAGTGATAACATTATACTAAACTAAAAAATAGTTTGATGAGTAGCATAGGAGTACATAGCTTAAATGACTCACTCTGCATCAGTGTTAATCAGTTCAAAAGGGAACTTCGAATTCTTTCAGGAGTGCTATGCCATTTTGTACAGGTATTTCCCGTGTTGCTTCATTTAAAAACCTATTCGAACGGTCTTCGATGATTCAGCTAAAA
>DAOSES010000034.1:0-13661 GCA_035363255.1 Caldisericia bacterium
TTTTTTAAAAAATTATCACCTTAAATTTCACTCCAGTTTTTGGGGGGCATTATAATAAGCCCTTTGGATATAAGCTCTTCTTTATCTTTTATCAGGGCTAGTTTGCTATCTAGGGGTATGACCCAGAACTCCTCGTTTTGGCTAAAACCAATCTTTCTTGAGCAATACTCTATCAATTCGTGTCTAGCTTGCGAAATAGGAGCATCCTCAATTTTCTGTTTTTGGTAAAGCAGGGATATCTCTTTGATAAACTTAACTAATGTACAAGCTTTATCTTTAAAATAAGGTAGTTTGCTTAATTCGACTTCATCAGCATCAAAGAATCCTTGAATAGTCTTAAATTTCATTATGGCTTCCTTGGCCATTGGCTTAACATCTTTTTGTGGAATGACAAATGTCAGAAATAGTTCGATAATTTCATATGGTTGTAGACTATCAATACCTTTTTTTTGGAATCTATCTCTTAGCCTTTTCCTATGATCATGAAAGTGAGGTTTATCTTTATTAGGAGGTTTCATGCACAGAATATTCTTTTGATAGAATTATTAAGGAAGCAATCAATAGCCAGAATCTGAACAGTTAGTAAAAATCTCTCTTTACTTTGTAGTTCCATTAAATTGCTCATTTTTAATTTGAAAATATTTTGCATAAACATGTTCATATTATTAGTGATTTACTTTTTAATACAAGCATGAATTTTACACCCGCCACTTATGACCACAGTTTTGGCCAATGGCAAGGATTGGATTTTGAGAAGTTCATATCGTACCTTCATTATTATTTGGCTCGTAGGTCAAACCATATTTCAGATGATTGGCTTCTGTTCAGAACAGCCAAAGGATGATCGTTGACGTCAACGAGAAAATAAGTCCATCCAATGTGTTCTGCGCCTTCATACAAGTCTGCACTCAGATCGGGTGCTAATCCTGAAACAACTAAAAACCCAGTATATTCGACCCCTGCACCTGATACTGCAGTGAATTTAGCATTATGAAAGGAATAGGGCTTATCTTCCTGAGTATCGAGTATGGCTATTCGAAATTTGGCAAGGACATACTCTCTTCCTGCCGGGGGTTCATCATTAAATTGATTGCCCTGACTGACCATTTCCCAGGCTTTTGCTCCAGTAATCAATTCAAGCATTTCAATTTCATACCTGACTTTGCCATCCATCCAGTCGTCAATACTTACAATGAAAGCTTCATTGAGTTTTGCTGGGTTTTTTCTTGAGTTTTTTGGTGGTGTTTGAGCTTCAACTTCTTTGGATGGATCGGTTCCTGAAAGCTTTTTCTGCCCATGATATTTTTCAATTACTGCTGGGTTGATCTCTTTGCATCGGTTGAGCTTAAAGGTAACGGTTTCGGTGGCTCTATCGTATGTTACCTCTTCTGCTTCAAACCAATCGAGGAAAAATCGTAAAGGTATGTAGGAATGCCAGTCGATTTCTCTTACAGGTGCCTCCAGGGTGAGCTCCATGTCGTTTACCTGGATATTATTTGAGCCAATTTGTATCACAAACTGATCTGTTTTTGAGTCTGTTTTTTTGCTTGAAACTGGGGCTTGCTCTTTCTTTTGAGTGGGTTGGTCGGTGCTATCCAAACAAGTTGATAGCGATATCAAGACCACTAAAGCTACTATCAGCCAAAACCACCATTTCCTGGCTACATTTTTAAGTTTGCTCTTAGCGTTGGGGATGCTGAAAAAGGAAAGAAGAGCGAGCACTAAAGCAAACACTCCCCATACTTTCATATCTGAAAATCCTGTGGAGCCTGCCATGAAAGCTAATAGGGAAGCCAACACAAATATTACGACGGAAACTGCTGGCTTTCCTAGTGCAAATGCAGCAGCTATCCCAAACAGAAGGGCTACAAGCAAGCCTATCGCTCCCCCACCACCGACTGCTTCTCCTCCGCCCAAGCCACCGAGGAGAGCTTCGCCCGTGGCTACGAAACAACTTTGAAGCCCTATGGCTAAGAGTAAAATCAAGCCTATCACCAACACTGCTTCACGCATTTCATGCCTCCAGATTTAATATTTCTGAGCATTATAGCAAAGCATAGTGCCAAACAGCGTCCCTTTGTAAAGTATTTTGCTTTTTTTTGTAAAATAGGAGTGGCTGGTTTTTTATTTTGCTTGCATTTTCTTGGAGGATAAGCATGAAAAAGTATGAATACATGAGAATGAATTTGATATTGAAGCGGGAAGTGGAATAGGATTTAGTATCAAACCCGCCACTTGTGGCCACAGTTTTGGCAAAGGGCAAGGGTATGCTCGTATGGCTTGGGCTTTTTCTTGATATTATAGCAGAAAGGTAGGCATCTTGAGGTCGAGATCATAGCGTTCTTCAAGAATCAGCTCATCAGACCATTCGCTGTTTTCTTTGCGCTCAGTGCATACAAAGGAAAAAGATTCATAAAGGTATCGCGCTGTATGCAACAGATGGGCAGTCCATAAAAAGATGTGACGATAATGGTGGTCTTTGCAGAATTTTATCGCATGCTTCATCAAGGAACGACCAACACCTTTTCCCTGGGCAAGGGGATCTACCAGAAACCAGCGAAGTTGAGCAAGATCTTCACCTGCTTGAACTATGGCTATAGTGCCCAAAAACTGCTGTCGGAAGTCTTCTGCTATCCAAAGATTTTCTTTTCCTGGGTGATGATGGTGATGAAATTCCATGAGGTATTTTTCTACATAGCTCATGAAGACGGGTCGAAAATGATAGAACTGGTCATACATTTCTCTATGTTTGGACAAAATTACAGCCAAATCACTTTCTACATAATCTCTAATGATATGATGTACTTTTTTGCTATCCATAGAAGTATTATAATTGATTCCAATTTCTAAAAAAGTATAATTCCCTTGATTGGAAATAACTCATATGATAGTAGATGATGATAAGGGAGAAGACCATGAAGGAAAGAATGGTTTTAGCAATCAATGATCCGCTTTCTCTGGAGCTACTATACCACGAAGATGCTGATAGTTTCACGCTTGCTCTTGATGAGCTCCTGGAGGAATATCCCCAAGCAATTGCCCTGCAATGTTGGAAAGAACGATTGAATTTTGCCTCTGCTCAAAACCCCATTACGAAAAGAAAATTTCAAGTAAATATTATAAGACTCATCGAAGTGTTCATCTTCATTGCTTTGAGTTATGGCTTATTCAAGCTTCCCCTTGGACTGGAACGTCTTTTCAAAAATTTTAATACCGATTTATACTTTTTGCGCAACATGGGTCTGTTTTTCTTGCCTTTTGTAGCCCTGGTGTATGCTTTTGAATTTAAACGCCATTGGAAGTTTATCTTGTTTCTATTGGTTTTGATCGCAGTATTTGCTTTATACATCAATCTTTTGCCCAATTATGTCATGAAAGGTAAGTTGAATGATTTTTCTGACTCCCTGGTGATTGCTTGTATTCATATGGTTTTGCTTTATTGGTTTGTGGGAGCTCTTGCATATCTGGGCAAGGCGTATCGAAACCTGGAAGAACGAATTGAATTCATCAAATTTAACGGGGAATTGCTGATCAACAGTGGTTTGATTTTTTTAGTGGGCATTTTCATGATTGGGATTTCTATGATTCTGTTTCAAACTTTCTTTCAAATTGAATTTTACGATGTTTTGGGGGATTTGTTTTATCTTGCAGGCATTGGCGGGATCATAGGAGGAGCCTCTCTTAGTCTTGATATGCAAAAGAAGGCCTCCTTGCTGCATCTTTTAGCCAAAATCTTTACACCTATTATGCTGGTGTTGATTTGGGCCATATTGATTTTAGCTTTGATTGGCTATCAAAACCCTTTGGAAGATAGAGAATTTCTTGTGCTGATCAATGTTACCATCCTGATAGTATTGACCATGGGAGCTTATGTAATTCTTTATCGCCCCCAGAAGGCTCTTCGAAATGTTTTGGACTATTTATTGTTTGCAATGTTTGTGGGTACCTTTGGTCTTGGTTTGTATGCTTTGATTGCTGTAATCTTTCGTCAATGGACGGAGGGGATTACTCCCAACCGTATGGCGATGATTGGTCTGAATCTTGTGATGCTTGTAAATATTGCTGGGATAGCGTATCACGAGTTTCGCTTTTTGTTGCAAAAAGGGGAAGGTTTTGCCAGCGCTAAGTGGCTTAGCTGGTATCTGATGATTTACCTTTTCTGGACTGCATTTATGGTCTTTGTTTTCCCGTGGATCTTTCAGTTGAGATGAGGTTTTTGGAGTAGTTAGGTTGGGGGGAGTAAATAGGAGAAGCGGTATGTATAACTTAAAAAACGCAGAAGAGTACCTGGCAGCGATGGACATTGAAGCATCTGCCCGACGTGAAAGTATGCTGCATCTTAGAGAAAGCCTGATTTCTGCTGAGGAAGGCAGATTGAATAGCAAAAAAGGCTACTCAATTGAGGAAGTGTCAAGCATGATGAGGGAAGCTGTAAAGAATATGCTTGATGGACAGCTCGAAAAGCAGAATGTTTAAAACTTTTTTTGTGAGATTTCGCATTTTTTTGATTTATAAAAAGCTATCTCCCACCTTCTTGAGAGATTTACCCATTCATGAAAACCTGGAAATCCGTGGAAATCTGAGTCGAAGGGAAATTTACTAACAATCTATGGATTGATCCCCAGGGGGGTTATTTTTTGACATTTGCTCTATGTTGGTTATATCTTTGTTAGCCTCTCCGAAGATAGCATCTTCGGACCGACGCCAGGGTTTATCTTTGGCGTCTCTTTTTTTACTCAATTACTCATAAAACTCAAGGATATAATGATCTTCCAACAAGTGCACCAGGGTATTGCCAAAATAATTTAACTCAGCTTTTTTATTATAAATCTTGCAAGATTCTCGTTAATTTCATTATGTCTTGGGACTGGTTGCGACTGTCTAGTTTTTGTGTTTGTGAACCAGTCATGGGAACTACCATGTCTTGAAAGGCAACAGCCTTTCTCTCTGAGCTTTTTTATTAGCAAGGATCTTTTCATTAAGCTAGAATCAAATCTTCTACTTTCCTGATATAGGGTATTTCGTTCGATTCAATATCACAAAGAAGGGACTTAAGACTAATGATTAGTTCCTCTTTAGTAAGAGCCTGAGTCATGTAATCTGGATAATCATTTATGAAACCTATATAGTACTCATCGTCTTTCCAAAAAGTATATTTTATGGATTTCATCCATTCACTCCTTAGCACATAGCAATATCTTTATTTCAATTATACCAAAAATCAGTAACATAGCACATTAGGTTTTGAACCTTCAATAAAAAAACACTTCCTGACACTATCATGGGTCATGTACATAGGGCGAGGAGAATCCAGAGCATCCAACTGCAACAGCCTCGTTGACTTACACGGACAAATCATTTATTCCTCCTATGCTCCTATGGCTTGGGCTTTTTTTGGTATTATAGCAGAAAGGCTGAGACTTTCCGTTAAGCTAATGGTGTACCAGGAGGGTGTATGAGATATATTTTCATTAATATTGTATTTATTTCTATTTTTATGTTGATATTTTACATATTTTGACTTAATATATAGGTTATTAAGATAATTAAGGATGAAAAGATGTTAAGAAGTTTTGCAGTAGAAAATTTTCTGTCCTTTAAAAGCAAGCAGATTTTTGAAATGATCGCAAACAAGGATAAGTTTTTCCCTGACAATCTCATTGCTTTGGATTTTAATAGCAATGAAAAGCTGGTTAAAAGTGCGGTAATTTATGGAGCTAACGCTTCTGGGAAATCGAATCTGGTTAAAGCTCTCGGGTATGGTAAAAGTTTAGTGCTCAATTCTGTCTCGGGTGATAAGGATGCAGTTGCTGGGGCAAGTCCTTATAAATTGGATAGCGAGAAAGCTATTCAAGCTTCAGAGCTGGAATATGAGATATTTATCGACCAAAAGCTCTATAAATATGGCTTTGTTGCAGATAAAAAAGCTGTTCATGAAGAATGGTTATACGAGTTTCCAAAAAACCGACCTAAAAAGATATTTCATCGTTCAGGAAAAGCCTGGAATGCTAATGTTTTTAATCATGAAATCAAGATTCCACAGGGATATAAAGAGCTTGTCAAGCTGGTTCCTGATGGCAGTCTGCTGTTGGGATATATGAATAGGGATAAGCTGGAAAGTATGGGTGCACAATCTGCTCTCACTGATATATCAAAGGTTTATGATTGGTTTAAGCATGATTTAGTCTTCTGGAATGAGCGAAATCCCTCTTCAACTGTCGAATTATGTCACCGCGATTCCAGCTTTAAAGAAATGCTTATGAAAATCCTGGGTAGTTTTGATTTAAATATTGTTGACGTCATTACTGAAGAGAGTGAAGATTCCCCAAAAATTCAATCTGCTGTTAAAACTTTTCTAACTGATATGTTTGAAGGTGAAAAAAAAGTACAATATCTCTTGAGAGATCAGCCTTTTAAAAATACTATTCGACACTTTTTTGTGCATCAAATGGAAAACAGCTCAGATCTGGTACATTTCCACCCTTTGGAAGAATCCAGGGGTACGAACAGGCTGTTTGATCTTTTAGGGCCTTTGCTTCTTGCTATAAGCAACAATGCAACTTTTGTGGTTGATGAATTGGAAACCAGCATTCATCCTCAAATTTTACATGAATTGATCAAGTTTGTTCATAAGCAGAAGTCCTCTGCCCAGTTGATCTTTACTACGCATTATCCTGGCCTATTGAGCTCGGAGCTGATGAGGAGAGATCAAGTTTGGTTTACTGAAAAGAAGGAGAATGACACTCAGTTGTTTTCTCTGAAACACTTTTCTGATATTTCAAGGAAAGATGACATTAAAAAGTATGAAAGATGGTATCTGAATGGGAGATTTGGAGCTATTCCTTTTATTGATGAACTAACTTAATTCTTTGGGGAACAAGGTGAAGATATTTTTAAAGTAAAGCTTGGTTGGTTTTCTACGAATAACAGAATGTTTAAAACTTTTTTTGTGAGATTTCGCATTTTTTTGATTTATAAAAAGCTATCTCCCACCTTCTTGAGAGATTTACCCATTCATGAAAACCTGGAAATCCGTGGAAATCTGAGTCGAAGGGAAATTTACTAACAATCTATGGATTGATCCCCAGGGGGGTGAAGCATTAATGGGGGATATGGAAAACAGGGCGAATGAAAAGACCTTATGGTATTTCTATTGCTCATTAAGCAGGTATAATATTACCAAGAAACAACAAGGGAGTAGGAATGAGTATCGAGCGTGTGGTAAGAAAGTATAAAATTGACCAGGAACCTAATGATTTTTCCTATTGGAAAAACAAATCCTTTCAGGAACGTATTGATGCGCTAGAAACTATCAGATCCGAATATCATGCATGGAGATACAGCAATGCTGAGCAAAGATTTCATCGAGTTTGTCGCATTGTTAAACCAAAAAAAGGTTAAATACCTTGTAGTCGGAGGATATGCGGTAGCTGTTCATGGTTATCCTCGTTACACTAAAGATCTTGATATTTGGATCGACATCTCACCCTGCAATATCCAGCAACTGCTTGCTGTTATTGAAGAATTTGGTTTTAGCGATTTGAATCTTGAGCTCAATGACTTTATTGAGCCTGGTTATGTGATTCAGCTTGGCTATCCTCCTTGTAGGATTGATTTGCTGACATCCTTGGAAGGACTTTGTTTTGAAGATTGTTACCCGCAAAAAAAAACTTTAACTATAGATGGAATCTCTGTTGATTTTATTGACTTGCATCATTTAAGGATCAATAAACAATCAACAGGTCGTTCGCAAGATATTGCAGACTTGGAAAATTTAAGGTAGATCTAATTCTATTTCCCAATAATAAGAATTTTTTCATTTTGGGAAATAGCAGAATAAACGATTGATAAAATAGCTTTACTTATTCAGAGCTGAAAGCCTCAAGGTACTTTTTATATACCAGGACTTTGTTTCGCTTTCGCTGGGACAGGTTGCTTAATATTTCTTCTTTGCAAAGTTTTTCGAGTAGTCTTCCGCTGGTTGTGGGGCTGATGTTTAGTTTGGTGGCTGCTTCTTCTATGTTGATAGTGGGTTTGTCAAAAAGCCCTTCATAGATTGTCAGAGCATTATCACTGATGCGACCCAGCGCATTTATCTTTTTTAAATCCTGCTCTCTAAGCATCACGATATTTCGGGCTATTTGAACTGCTTCCTGAGCCATTTCAATGACTCCAGTCAAAAAGAATTTGATCCAGGCTTCATAGTCACCCTGGGTGTGAATCTTGGTGAGTCCTTCGTAATAAGCTTGTTGGTGTTGCTTGATAAATTTGGACAGGTAAAGAACTGGCTGGTGCAAAATACCTTTTTCAGCAAGGTATAGGGCGATTAATAGTCTTCCTATCCTTCCATTACCATCTAAAAAGGGGTGGATCATTTCAAACTGGCTATGGATTAGAGCTGTTTTTACCAAAGGAGGCAGGGAGTCTTTTTGGTGCAGAAAACGTTCGAATTGATCAAGGCACTTTGGTAAAAAGTCCATGGAGGGTGGGATATAGCTGGCAGTTTTGATGGAATACCCCCCAATCCAGTTTTGCGACCTTCTAAACTCCCCGGGATCTTTAAACTGACCTCTGACTCCTTCCATGAGGATGCCATGGATTTCTCTGATCAATCGTAAGGATAATGGTAGGCTGTTTAAGCGGTCAAATCCGTATCGGGTTGCTTTGACATAATTTTCAATCTCCTTGACATCATTGGGTAGTTCGTCGCTCATACCGGCTTCTGCTTTGATCAAATCAGAAAAGGTGGCTTTTGTACCCTCTATTTGAGAGGAAAGTGTGGCTTCGCTTTTGGCATACATGTACACAAAAAAATTAGGGGAAATCAAGGTGTCGACTACCTCATCCAGTCTTCCTATAAATCGACTGGCTTCGGATATCAGGAAAATCATTTCTTCATCATATTGAAGAGGAGGATTTTGCGGGGGAAGAGGTGCTGGGACAAAGCAAAAATAGGCTATGTCTCCCGCTCCAACTTTCATTTTATGTCCAGCTCGATCTTGCATGCTATTGCTCCTCATTTTTGATGTGAAAGTGATTATAATATTTTTTTATTTGCATTTCAATGCCTTAAATGATTATTAGCTTATTTTATTTTCATTTAGCTATCTTAAGTGATTTTATTTTGGCATGTTTTCAACATCTACATAGTTCATAAAGACGGGTCAACGAGATGAGTAAGTTGATGGAAGAAAAAATCAGCTATACATGACAACTTGGAAATCTATGGATTGATCCCCACGGGGTATGGAGCATCGCTGGTGAAAGTATGGTCCTCTTCCAGGATGGCATAGAAATACTCGGTTGTCGGGTTGACAGGTAGCAATAATGCGATGGAGTTTTTGGCTTTGAAATCCATAAGCCAGGACTGCTTGAGCTGCTTCTGAGGCATATCCCTGCTTTTTAAAGTGGGGATGAATTATCCAGCCCAGCTCCCAGGTGCTTTCTGCGAACCAGGGGTGATATATGATTTGTCCTATGACTCGAGCTAGTTTTTTTTCGTAAATGGCATAGCACTCTGTTTCTTCGTCTGGACTTTCGGACACAATTTCTTTTACTTCTTGAGGGGTGAGGACCCCAATGGGAATATAGTGCATGGTTTTGGCATCTGTGCACCAAGAGGCCACATCCTCCCAGTCGTCTTTTTGGAAGTTGCGGATGATTAAGCGCTTGCTTTCGATATGAAGGTTCATTTGCTATTCTTTGGTTTCAAAGACAGCTTCATAAGTACAAGCTAAACCAGGGTCTGTTGCTGCTCGATCGGCTTCTTCCAATAGTATCTCCACAGCAGGCCTTATTTTGCTTCGTTGCTCTTTGAATTTACATAAAAGCTCCTGCCCTGAGTAACCTTCGGATATTAACTCAGCAAGAATGAGATCGTCAAAAGCTCCATCGACTTCTTGCTCTATGCCCAGTTGATTTACAAAAGCCAAAGGGAGGGTGATTTGTCGCTTTGGGGAAACTGAAATTCGCTTTTTAAAATATCTCATTTTCTTCATTGTACAACTCGACAGCGTCTGTTAAATTTTGGATAGCGTCCAGGATAGTGCTTCCAAAGGAGGCGACTTCTACATTTAAGCATTGAGATACATAATACGAATCTTCTTTCCATACGATGTAGTTTAATTCCACTATGTATGCTCCTTTTTCTAATTATATCTTGTCTGTATTATAACAGAATTGCTAGCATTTTTCCGTTAAGCTAATGGTGTACCAGGGAGGATTATAAAAAGCGGGTAAATCAAATTCTCCCATGCACCTATCAAGCAAGTATAATAGAATTAAGAAACTGAAAAGTGATAGGAGGAGTAGATGTTAAAGCTGAAATATTTAGCGAATAATGAAGCATTGGCAGTAGAATTGTTGGCTTATTGGGAGCATGATCCGATTGATCATAACTTGTTGAAACGCTTCCGGATTTCATCCAATGCCATCTACCCTTTTAAATGGAAGAATGAGCTTTGCTTTTTGAGACACTGCCCTTTGTCGGAAAAATCCCTTGAAAGTGTGGAAGCTGAGATCCACTTTATACATTATTTACGATCCAAAGGCTTCCCAGCCCTTGAACCATTGTTGAACACCGATAAGCAATGGGTCCTGTGCAAAAGAAGCTCCTGGGGTGAATATCTGGCTAGTGCTTTTAGAAAAGTGGATGGAGAGCAAGTGTCTCAAGTTTCTTTGACGGATGAGCTTTTGTTTCAATACGGTTCCTGTCTGGGTAGGCTTCATCACTTGTCCTCGGGGTATATGCCTGATAGCAGTAAGCGTTGGAACCATGAGCAGGTTTTTGCCTGGATAGACCAACAATTTCACCGTCTTTCTGTTGCTGAAAGTGCCAAACGAGAATGCAGGAACCTTGAACTCCTCTTTTCAGGCTTCTCCAGGAATGTTCAGAATTATGGTCTGATTCATTATGATTTCGAGATGGACAATACGTTTTATGATGCTGAAAAGGATAAAATCTGGGTGATTGACTTTGATGACTGCATGTATCATTGGTACCAAATGGATATTGAAAACGCCTGGGATAGTTTGCAGGAGCCGTTTGCTACTGAAGACCTGGTGCAGAAAAAGCAATGTTTCCTGGAGGGATATCAATCTCACCACCCCATCGACCCACAGCTATCTTTGCATAAGGATGCCTTTTCCCGTTTTTCCCGGCTTTATACCTATGCAAGATTGAAAGATACCCTCAGCGAAGAAATTGAAAATGAGCCCGATTGGATGAGCCGAATAAGGAGTAAACTTACGATGATCTGCTCCATATTTGAGAAATCAATGTGAAATGTTCATTCGCGGAATTAACGCTACTTGCGAGAGTTGACTCGCGGAATTAACGCTACTTGCGCGAATAGGATTTCAGTTTATACTTAGCTCATGATAGTCAGAATATTGGAAAAAAAGATTATAGATCGCCTGCTTAATACTAAAAAATCTGTGATCCTTTACGGACCGAGGCAAGTGGGAAAGACCACCCTGGCTCACCATATCCTTGATCAACTCAAACTCAAAACGCTCCGAATCAATGCAGACGAAAAGATCTACTCTGATGTCCTGTCCAGTCGGGATCTGGACAAAATCAATCAACTTATTCATGGCTATGACGTTTTATTCATTGATGAAGCCCAACGTATCGAGAATATAGGTATAAACCTGAAGATCATCATTGATCAGCATCCTGAAATGAAGGTTCTTGCTACGGGCTCATCCTCCTTTGATTTAGCCAACAAAATATCCGAACCACTCACAGGTCGCATTTGGTCTTTTCACCTCTTTCCCATTAGTTGTGAAGAGATCTTGAATCAAAATGCAGCTTTTGAATACCACCGAAATCTGGAAAACTATCTCTTGTATGGAAGCTATCCTGAGCTTCTCTCCTATACCCTGACGAAGGATAAAATTGCCTATCTTCATCAGATTTCGCAGGCTTCATTGTACAAAGATATTCTGGAATTTGCTGAAATTAAGCACGCTAACAAAATCACCAAACTGCTCCAGCTTCTTGCATATCAAGTAGGAAATGAAGTTTCTCTCAGTGAACTTGGCAATGCTTTGGAGCTAAGCAAAGAAACCGTAAACCGTTACATCGATTTGCTCGAAAAGTCTTTTGTTATATTTCGGTTGAGTGGATTTAGCAGAAACTTACGAAAAGAAGTCAGTAAAATGGATAAGATCTATTTTTATGATCTTGGTATTCGAAACAGTCTGATGGGCAATTTTAATGCTCTTCATTTGCGAAATGATGCGGGGAGTTTATGGGAAAACTTCTTGATCATCGAGCGTATGAAGTATAATCACTACCACCAGCACTACAGAAATACCTATTTTTGGCGAGTATATACTGGGGCTGAAATAGATTACATTGAAGAGGGGGAGGGGAAGCTCCATGCTTATGAATTCAAATGGAAGCCCAAAGCTTCGCGTTCAGGGGATTCCTGGCTTAAAGCTTACTCTGATGCTGGTTTCTCTGTTATTCATCAGGACAACTATATGCCTTTTATTGCTGACCCAGAGCGATTAGCAGTTCCTTAAAATATGGGGAAGGAATGCTTCGACAAAAAACCCTTGCGCAGAGATAAGCACTCTACACAAGGGTTTAGCTATTCGCTTAAACAGGTATTATAGAGGTTTGACGGGAATGACGATATCCAGATCCATTTTGCCGTCAGGGCTACCCTCGGGGCTTCCATAATACTGTTCGTAGCAGAGTCGGTCATCGGGAGCGAAACCACTGCTGGGGAGCCATTGTCCAAAGACCCAATCCCAGGCTTCCTGATAGCCAGTATTGCCCAATCGAAAACGAGCAAAGGCATACTTCCCTGCAGGCACCGTCATTTTTCCGATCTCGCCCTCTACTGGGGTTTGGGGTGGAACCGTAATACAAACGCTGATTCGAAGTTTGCCTTCTTCAGTAATATCGGGGTTGTCATGGTAAATGATGATAAATTCTGTTTCTGGGAATTGGAGCAAATTTCGAGGTCCTGCCCATGCGCATAATTTTTGAGAAAGGGAATCAAATAGCTCAGGATTTTCTTTGTAGGGACCGATGTGTCTGATATAGGCCACGGTCTTTTCGGGGCAATCCTTTACTACGACTTCATGCTCTTTTAAACTCATTAAACTCCTCCTTTGAGATAATTGATATCTAGTGTAGTTGTTAAAAGAGGGTTTTTCTTTAAATGGATTGCTATCAACTTGATTTAAATTGCTATCTTTTTGATGTTTGCTTTTCCATTGTCTTGGAGACATTCCATAGATTTCGGTAAAGCTTCGAGTAAAGCCTGAGAGCGTTGAAAAACCTGTCTGAAAAGCAATTTCAGTGATGGACACTTGAGAAGGCAGGCACAAGAGATAACAAGCTTTTTCGAGCCGTATTCGTCGAAGGTATTGAAAAAGGGTTTCACCCATTAGGGCGTAAAAAATTCGATGAAAATGGTATTTTGAGAAAGTGGCTACATTGGCAAGCTCATCCAATGATAGCTCCTGATCAAGGTGCTGGTCAATGTAGTCCAACACAGCATTGATGCGATGGATATATTCTTTTTCTGAAGCACTGGCAATGGTATTCATCATCTTGTAAATTAAGTTTATGAAAAAAACAAGGATCCGAATTGGCTCATCTAAAATCTGGACGAAACTAATTCATTTCTTCCTTTAAAAAA
>DAOSES010000035.1:0-12156 GCA_035363255.1 Caldisericia bacterium
GATTGATCTTCAACATATTCTGGGAAGGCTACCCACATGAAACAGCGAGGAACCATATCAGATATTGTTAAAGCTGAAATAGAGGGTATTTCCGAAGATGATTGCATAAACTTCATATATAACTTAGTCATTAATAGAACCTATGAGGGTTACCAATCTGAAATACAAACAATTTATGGCCAACTTGAAAATATTTTAGGGTGTAAAATTGAACCAGCACCAGATAAATGGGATCGTGGATTTAATGTTGATTATTTTATTAACATTGGTGAAAGCTATATTGGGTTACAAATAAAGCCATCGGGATATGAATACATTCCTCAAATCATATATGAGCGAGAACAGCAAAAGCTTACTCATGAAAAGTTTACAAAAAAATTTGGTGGGAAAGTTTTTTACATAATTTCTATCACTGAAGGGAAAAACAAAAAAATCCATAACATCGAGATTGTCGAGGACATCAAAAACGAAATCTTAAGGTTATCAAACTTGTAACTCTTTTCAGGTTGCCACTCACTCTCCATGTCTGTAATGAGGTCTTAACGGACATGGAATACATATATTGTTGGTTGTTTTTTAAAAATTCATTATATTTCCTAAAAAATGAAGTCAATTAATATTCTTTTTTTAGCACTTCGAGCAAGAAAACTGTATAATTTCATAAGCAAATAATAGTTTTTTAGGTGAATGATGATTAAAGAAGAAATTTTAGAAAAATTAGAGAAAGAAAAGCAAAAGTATGCTTCTGAAGGTTTCATCATTCTTGGATTTTTTGGCTCATTTTCACGTTTTGAAAGCAATATAGAAAGTGATTTAGATATCTTATATGACCTCACAAAAGAGTTTATAAATCGTTATGAAGGCTGGGATTTTTATTTTAGAATCTATCAAATTAAGAATGAGCTGGAACAAAACTTAGACTTTCCAGTAGATTTAGCATATAAATCTTCATTAGATGATATCGGGAGATATTTTATTTTAAAGGAAATTGTTTATGTCCAATAGAGGCAACAAACGCGAATTTCACATAACGTCATCAATCGTATTTGGCAATGTATTCCAGGGCAGCTTTGGATAAAAGGCCTGAACGTATTTCATTTGTCTTTTCCCTTCAATCCAGAACTTTCTGGATGCTTTCCATAGTTTCTTTTCTTACACCAGCAAGAAATGCAAATTGCTTCCACCTGCTAACGGTATCCCTAACCTGCTCAATGATTTCCAAAGGTTTTTTAATGTTCATTTTTGTAGCCACTTCAAGCATATCTTCATCTCTTATGTCTGTTCTTTTATTATTTACTGAGAGTTGATGTGCCCCAGTCCATTTATTTGCAGGGTTATAAGAAAAGGTAATGTCGTATGCAGGGGCCAGTTTCCATTTGCCATTTTTCTCGAGTAGAAATGAAATGTTTTTGGTGTGGTCATCCCTGTTTTCTGCAATTACATTAAAAACCATCCGTCGGAACATTTGCTCTGCATCATGGTAGGGAAGTCGAAGTTGTCTCATGATTTGAAAAATCTGCTCATACGAATAGGACAGGGGGTCGTTATAATCATAATGAGCAATTGCGCACAAAGTTTGCATATGAACTTTTTCTGATCCTTTTCGGTCAAATCTTTTAGTCATAAAATGGAATCTTTCATTTTCTTGTAAAAGGGAACATTTTGACATCTCAATCCCACAGTCAAGAGCCATGAGATAATAGGCATATTCGATGTTTCCATGGGCTTGTGATTCCCCAAACTGATTGCTATAGACGCCATCGAATTTAATAATCCAGTACTCAAAGCCTTCAAGTCCATCGATCTGACCAGATCTTACTTCGCCAGTTCCTGGATGGTATGCAATGACAGCTTTCGCTCTTGCACCACCAGCAGAAGTTCCTACCTTAAATATTTCATGTACTCCTTTATCGCTGAGGTCGGCTGTAAAGTCTTTTTTGTTGTTTAAAATATCCTGAGCTATTATTACCAGGTCTTCAATCTTCACAGGATTTGAAGTTTCGCTCATGATGGCAGGCTCGTATTCGAGTGCTCCCATGCCTCTTTTGCCGATATAACAAAGTCGTTCAATGGGGTTTATGCTTTCAAACGTTTTACCGAGTGCTGTTAGCCAGATATTCATAAGCTTACTTCCGAATCTGTCAGGAAGTGAATCTGAAAGGAGCCCTGGAAGTCCCTTAAAAGTGTCAAAGTTTAACGTCGGAAAGGTAAAAATAGACCCATTATCTGCTTCATCCAAAGGCATTTGTAAAGGAGCAATATCATAAGCTTGCTTGATGAAGTTTTTGTCATATTCAAAAGCTGTACTTTTGGAGTTTTCATTCCATGAGATAGCTCCAGCAAATTGCCCCCATATATTTACTCTCGCAATATCTACCATTCAACATCCTCTTTATTTTGCATTTCCTGTGTTTTTTTAGATTTCCCAGCCCTTTTTCTCTTTTTTTCTTCTTCTTTTAGAAGTTTGATTGGACTCTCTATCTGATATGCTTTGAAAATATTAAAAACTTCCAGCATATTCAGAGCCCGTAAGACCTGCACAAAAGTAAGCAGACTTACTGTCCTTCCAGATTCCATTCTGCTGATGGTTGTTCTATCAAGCCCGGATCTTTCAGCTATTTCTTGTTGAGAGATGTTTTTGTTGATCCGCATCTGTTTCACCGCCTGGCAAATTTCCATCACGATTTCTAGATCGGACTTGCCAAGTAAATTAAAATCCATTGCCTTAACCTCCGAGGTTCATCTCTATCTTTTGTTGCTATTTTACAACATTATATACTATTTACAAGTATATTGATGTATATTTGCAACATAATAGCTATATGCCCCCGTATAAAGCATAAACAGGAATGCACTTTATGTTTAACATGGATATTCTATGCCAAAATTAGCTTCAACATTTATGTTTTTCGATATACCAGGCAGCTTTTTGTAGGTATGCCCGTAATTTTTGCAGATGAGCAACAAAATATTATTGACTTGTTACTTTATAAGATTAGAATAGTACTAGTTAGTATTAGATGAGTATTAGTTTATAGCAAAAGGGATTAAAATGCTTGAAAAAGAAGATCAACAGAATGAATGGAAAAGAGAGTATACCGAAGAGGTAAAAAAGACAATTATCGCATTTGCTAATAGCCAGGGTGGAACTTTGTACATTGGAGTTAACAATGATGGAAGCATTCATGGTATATCTGATATTGACAAGTTGATGTGCCAAATTTCCAACTCGATTCGAGAAGCTGTTAAGCCTGATCTGACCATGTTTGTTGATTATCAAACTGAATACATCAATGAAAAAACTATACTTAAAGTATTCGTCCAAAAAGGGACCTCTTCGCCTTATTATTTAGCTCAAAAAGGCATACGTCCAGAGGGAGTTTTTGTGAGGCAAGGATCATCTTCTGTTCCAGCAAGTGATTCCTACATTGTCCAGATGATAAAAAATACTGATGGCGATCGGTATGAAGATATTCGCTCAGTAAATCAGGATTTGTCTTTTGATGAAGCTAAAAAAGAATTTGAGAAGAAAAATATTACCTTTGGAATGAATCAAAAAAGAACGCTGGGATTGGTAAATGAAGAAGGATTAATTACAAATCTTGGTTTGCTTTTGTCAGATCAGTGTCCCCATTCCATAAAGATTGCTGTTTTTGAAGATCAGAAAATGAAAGCATATCGGGATAGAGAGATTTTTAGTGGTTCTCTGTTTGCGCAGCTTCACTCTTCATATGCATTTATTGACCGGTATAATCCAAAATTTTCTTCATTTTCAGGTATCAATCGAATAGATAAAAGAGCTTATCCCGAGGAAGCCATTAGAGAAGCATTACTCAATTCTATCATCCATAGAGATTATTCTTTTTCTGGAAGCATTCTCATTCATATATATAGTGATCGCATGGTTTTTATTTCGATTGGAGGCTTGCTTAAAGGTATCAACGAAAGTGATATTCGATTGGGAGTATCTGTCGCACGCAACGAAAAGCTAGCACAAATTTTCTATCGCTTAGGATATGTAGAAGCTTTTGGAACTGGAATCCCCAAAATAATGCAATCCTATATGGAAAATCCATTAAAACCTACTATTGAAGTTAGCAATCACGCTTTTAAAGTTGTTCTCCCCCAAAGAATGGATACAAGCACAGCTCCGAGGGAATCAATGACCTATAGCACACATGAAGATAAAGTGATTAATCTCTTAAAAGAAAACGAGGCAACCATAAAAAGAGAAGATGCTGAAAAAGTACTTCATCTTTCCCAGGCCATGACTTCCCGGATTTTAAAGGAACTGATCAAAAAAGGAAAGCTGGTATCCGTTGGCAAAGGCAGGAATACTCGTTACATTTTAAAATGAGGTTTCACATTAATTGACCAACATGGTTGATATAACACCCAACTGGAAATAACTACCAGTTCCATGTTATGCAAAAAAGTATATTGTAGTAAACTTTCATGCAAATACATTTATATTTTGTCGGTCATGTGCAAAAACATGATAATAAATCTACTTTGATGCAAAAATGATTATAGCCCTTATTCTCTTTTTTTTTAGAAGTTTGATTGGACTTTTTATCTGATGCCTATGCTTTCCAGTCATATTCAATAAATTGAGCTGTTCTTTGGGCTACTGCTTTCCCACAAAGTCGTTCGACTAAATACAAAGCTCCATCGATTCCAGCGGAGACACCCGCAGTGGTGATAATTTTTCCGTTGTCTACAAAACGCTCTCCAGCAAGCACCTGAATGGAAGGATACTTCTCTTGAAGCCCTCGGGTAGCACCAAACCAGGTGGTAGCCTTGAGTCCGTCCAGGAGTCCGATTTCTGCGAGGATAAAAGCTCCGGTGCAAACGGAAAGGACGATTTGAGCATCTTGCGCTTGGTTGAGTATCCACTGGGCAATACGAGGATCCTGGCTGGCAAGTTTCAGATTGCCTCCAGGGATGACCAGGATATCGGCCTGAGTGGAGGTTTCCAAATCATACATTGCATGGAAGGGCATCCCTGTATGAGCATGGATAGCATTTTTATCCGGGGCAACCAGACTAACCTCAAAGGTAGGCTGTCCAGATTCGTTTACTGTGTCGTGGAAGATCTCCAGCGGTCCACAGAAATCGAGGAGATAGACTCCGTCATACACTAAAATGAGTACTTTCATGCTTAACCTCCATGTAAATTCGCTATACTCTTTTTTTAAACCTTTCAAGAGGTAGCACCGTAACTCTTGAATTTAGAGGATATTCCTGATGCCCAGGATAGATAACAAAAAGATGCTCAAGTGATAAATCTTCCAGGGCTATATGCATGGATTTGCTTAAGCGTGGAGCATCCATGTATTTGAATTCTACAGCATAGTTTTGACCTCCCTGCATCCAGAAAAGATCAACTTCTGCGCCTCCCTGAGTAGACCAAAAATACACTTCATTGGCTTCCCTGCCTATGCTTCGCATGGTCTCTTCTAATGCAAAGCCTTCCCAGGAAGATCCAAGTTTTGGATGAGCGTAAAGCTCTGCCTGAGTTTTGATGGATTGAAGAGCATGAAAAATGCCTGAATCTCGCAAATACAACTTGGGAGACTTGACCAAACGCTTGGAAGTATTGTTTAACCAAGGCATAAGTTGTCTGATCATGAAAGTGCTTTCCAGGATATCGATGTACTTTTTAATAGTGACATCGGAAGCACCAAAGGATCGTCCAATTTCGCTGTAATTCAGTATTTGTCCATGATAATGAGAGAGCATGGTCCAAAATCTTCGTAGTGCTGAGGAAGGTATTTGTATGCCCAACTGAGGAATATCTCTTTCCAAAAAGGTGGAAATATATTGAGTCCTCCAAATGAAAGACTGTTCATCATTAGCTGCAAGGAAAGATTTGGGATAGCCCCCGCGAATCATTAGTTGATCCATATGGTGAGTGCCCACATCCGCTATCGAAACACCTGATAGATGATGATAAGCTATCCTTCCAGCCAAAGTCTCAGAGCTTTGAGATATCAAGTCGCGAGATGCACTGCCTAGAATTAGGTATTGCTGTTTTAGCTTTTGATCCACCAGGTATCGCAAGAGTGGAAAGAGTTCAGCTTTTCGCTGAATTTCATCAATAACAATCCGTCCACTTAGATTTTCCAGAGTAATTTGTGCCTGATCCAGTCGAGCTAAATCGCGAGGATTTTCCAGGTCGAAATAATGATCGAAGCTTATCTGGTTGGCAAGGGTGGTTTTCCCACATTGTCTTGCCCCAAGAATAGCTACTACTGGAAATTGCTCGAGCAAGGTCTCAATTTTATGTAAATCATTTTCTCGTTTTATCATTTTTCTACCTTATTATGATATTGTAATAGACTTTCATGTAAATTCAAATACTTACTTCGAGATTTCAAGAATGTTCTTCTCATCCTCATCTCCAGTAGGTATAGTATCGCATTAATTATGCAAATCCTTTAACTTAGTCTTCCAATAGATATTGTTTGTATCTATGATAGTTTTCAAGATAATGTTCGATGTAAGCTTCAACAAACTGAGGAGGATCAATAAAAGGTAATAAGTCCTGTTTGAAATATAGCTTCTTTGAACCCAGCGCCTCTTCTACCTTGGAGTCTAGCAAAGAAAGTATTTCACCCACAGAATGCTGGACTTTTAACAAATCATTCAATCGAAGTATATTCAGGTTGACTTTCTTTTCTAAAAACCAAAGCAAGTCATAATAATCCCGTCCTTTGATGATGGGAGTGTTTTCTTTGCCCATCAATCGGTTTCGTGTCAAAATAGCGTTGATTTTTCCCGCAAAAAGGGATGGAAGATCATAATGAATAACTACATAGTTAAAATGACTTACACTCTTCAGAGTTGCTTGTTGCTCATAGTGGAGAGATTCAACTGTTGAAAGATCTATTTTAACATAAAGCAAATCGCTATCAGATGCATTGGCAAGGCCTAATTGTTTCAACAAGGGAAATTTTAACAATAGCTGAGAACCCTGCTGAAGAATCGATGCTTGAAAGGAAGCAAGCAAATGATCTTTTGTGAAGTATCGGATCAACTGAGTCCTTAATTCTTCGACATCTATTTGCTTTTTTAGATCAAAATCAAGGTCTTCAGATAAACGATGCATACCAAAACAATGACTTAAACAAGTTCCACCTGTAAAAATGAAGTTGGTGTTATAAGCTTTATGGAGGTAAATAAAGTTCAGGACATAGACCTGCAAAAAGTCTTTGAGTAAGTTTCTAATGTAGAGTGCATCCTTTTCCTGGCTTTTTGCATTATTTACCAGTGTTTGCATCTGATTGATCATGTATCAACTCCCTTATGATATCGGGCATAAAAAGAAACTTTTTAATTTCCGAACGTTTAATATACCCTTCAAATTCCACTAAATCGATTTTTGAAAACTCCGAAAGATTGAGTCGGTAAGATTCAATCAAGCTTTTATTGATATCGGGGCTACGCCATATACGGAAGTATAGAAAATCAAACAGAGCTTTAGCCTTGGTGGCTTGAAGAATTGGTAAGCCATCCCGCTCTATCGTATAGAACCCAGTGAAAAGATTTTCTTTGATGGAGGCGTACTGGAAAGTACCCAAGGCATTATGATATTGCCTGGTTTTTTTTCTGCTGACTGAAGTGACGGCAAATACTGATTCTGTAAGCATGCTATACTTCTGTAAAACATATTCAGTGCTTAGATAAGAGGGATTCTTGAGAACATTGGCTACAAACTCAATATAGCTTTGTCGATTGGATACTGTGTGGTAAAATTTGCTAGTGACATACACTCCCTTTTTTAATTGAATCAGCAAACCCTTTTTTAGCCATCGCTTGATGTTTTCAGATAGAGCATTATCGCTAATCCCATAAACCTGGAATAGTGTAGATTTGGTAACAAAACTTGCGTTATTAAATTGTTCGAGTCTGGCTGTTGCATTCATATATATTTCCTAATTGGTATTGATTATATACCATTTTTGAAACATATCAATATCTTTTATCCTTGTCCTCCTGGGCTTCAGCAATTCACACTTCGTAATTAATCCAACATAACTATAATATAACTTGTTTTTCCTGTTTGATAAGTCAAAAAGTGGTGGTGGGAAGATGAAAGGAGCATCATGAAAAATAATTTTTTTGCCATTTTTTTTGCCGGTCTATGGATTGTAGTCTCTGAATTTGTCCGTAATGAGTTTTTACTCAAAAGCTTTTGGGTCCAACATTATTCAAGACTAAATCTGGAATTTATCACCCTACCCGTCAATGGGATCCTTTGGACCGTATGGAGCTTTGTTTTTGCATGGATCATCTATAAGCTTTTGTCCAAGTTTACTTTCGGAGAAGTCTTTTGTATAGCCTGGACTGCTGGATTTGTACTGATGTGGTTTACGCTTTACAATCTCCAGGTGCTTCCGTTGGCTTTATTGATTTATGCCATCCCTCTCAGTTTGCTGGAAGTTTGGCTTGCGCAGATCATCATTTTGAAGCTAAAAGCATAAACTAAGTTTTTACCTCTGGGCGTAGCTTCCCTGGGCTGTTTTTTGGAGTCTCTTTTTGATAGGAAGCATATACTGACTGGAAACAGCATATCTTTCCCGCAACATGCCAACATTTTTATACAACTCATCCTTGTATCCTGGCAGAGCACTGCCCTTGGGGTATGTTGAAAAAAACCGATCGCTTTGCTCTGGAAAGGTTTTTCGGAAGAAATCCATAAAGTGCTTTCTAGTAGGCCCTCTGAGATAAAGCGTGCCAGGCAAAAGATAATCCACAGGCACTTGGCATGCTTCTTTGAAAATTTCTTCCAGATCTTCATATGCATCGGTAATAAAAGGAATGATAGGCATCAGGTGCCAGCCAATGGATGCATTAGTGGGTCGAAAAGCCTTTAACACCTCAAGACGTTCTGCGGGTAGGGAGGCTTTCTCTTCAATGATCCCAGCTAAATCAGAGCGAAGCGTAGTGATAGTTACTGCTATATTTACATACGTAATCTCTGCCAAATGTTGGAGCAGATCAAAATCTCTAAGGATCAGGGAGGACTTGGTGGAAATTATGATGGGGGTACGATACTTTATCATCAACTCCAAAACCCTGGGCATCAACTTATTATCCTTCTCCAAGGGTTGATAGCTGTCACAAACTCCACCAATGTTGACTATCTCCCTTTTCCATTCGGGAGAGCTTAGTTCCATTTCAAGTCGCTCTATCAAATGATCTTTGGTATAAATATCTGAGAAAAAACTATCATTGCCCAAGTATTGATGAGAATACTGAGCATAGCAATAATGACAGGCATGCTCACAACCGCGATATATATTCAAATCCCAGGCATAGGGGATGCTACGTTTCAATCGATGCAAAACAGAGAAATTCATAACTAATCTTCCCTCCTTATTCCTGGGTTATTATACAGTTTTTAAATAAATCTTAAAACAAGTCTTTTATGACTTGACATCCTCCTGGCGAGACTGTTAAACTTTGATAAAGCAAAAAGGCTTGGAGGATATACCTTATGAGTTTTTATAGCCAAATAGCAGAGCACTATCACTATATTTTTCCTTTGAGCCAGGGGCAAATGAGCTTTATCCTTGCACGGTCTCCTCAAAGCCTTCAAATGAAACTGCTGGAGGTGGGTTGTGGCATAGGAGAGCTATCCATGGAGCTTAGCAAGCACTTTCAAAGGGTTTCGGGAATCGACTTAGATGAAACCATGATCCAAAAAGCAAAAGAGCAAGCTCAAGATCTTTTCCCCCGGCTGACATTTAATGTGCTCAATATGCTCCACCTGGATCAGCTATATCAGCCAGCTGCTTTCAACCGCATCGTTTGTTTTGGCAATACCTTGGTGCATTTATTGGAAGATCATGATATTCTAAGGTTTTTTGAGCAATGCCGAAAAGTCTTGCATGAAAATGGAAGATTAATGCTGCAGATTTTAAATTATGACAAGATTTTGGATCAGCGGATAAAACAGCTACCAATAATAGAAAACGAAATCATTCGCTTTGAGCGATCTTATGAGTTTGGAAGCGATCAAAGCTTGATTGAATTTCACACCAAACTACATATCAAGAACAACAACTCAAGCTACACCAACCTCATCCCCCTGCACCCTATTCGAAAAAATAGGATCGAAGAATTATTATCGCAAGCTGGATTCAGGCATGCGCTATTTTTTGGCTCTTATGAGCAGGATCTGTTTCAAAAAGATAGCGAACTATTGCTATGTGAGGCAATTTAGATAAGTAGGTTTAAAAGGAATTTCATGACGAGGTGAAAGCATGAAAGTATTAGTCACGGGCGGAATAGGATTTATTGGCAGTCTGGTAACGAAAAAATTAGTCAACAAAGGTCATGAGGTGATACTCCTGACTCGGGGAAACAAAAAAATCCCCACTGAGCTTGAACTTCCAGGAGTCTCCAGCCACTCCTATGCTTTCCAGGAAGACAGCCAGCTCCCCTTGGAACTAATGCAAACCATCGGTGGGATCATCAATATGGCAGGAGAGCCCATCTTTACTGGTCGCTGGACCAAAGAAAAGAAAGAACGTATTTTTAGTAGTCGAATCCCCATTACCCGACAAATTACCGAGGGTATCTCAAAACTCAAAGGAAACAATCCACCCAGCTTGGTGAGTGCGTCAGCGGTGGGTTATTATGGCCCACGGGAGGAAGAAGAGCTGAAGGAAAGTGATTCTCCAGGCAGTGACTTTCTGGCTCAATTGGCAGTCCAATGGGAAAAAGAAGCACTTCAGGCACAGGAGTATGGATCAAAAACGGTCGTCCTGCGTACTGGTATTGTGCTCGATAAAGGGGGCGGGGCTTTAGCCAAGATGCTCCTGCCTTTCAATTTTTTTATTGGAGGGCCTTTGGGAAGTGGAAAGCAGTATGTTTCCTGGATTCATCGGGAAGATATGGCCAACTTGTATGTAGAAGCTTTATTAAATCCAAAAATACAAGGACCTATCAATGCTACTGCTCCTCACCCTGTGACCATGAAAGAGCTTAGTCAGACCATTGGAAAAGTGATGCATCGCCCCTCCTGGCTTCCAGTCCCTGCCTTTGCGCTCAAGCTGTTGATAGGTGAAAGTGCTCAGGTGATACTCACTGGGCAAAAAGTAACGCCATTCGAGCTGATGAAACTGGGCTATCGCTTTGCTTTCCCAAGCTTAGAAAAAGCGCTGAGTGAAATTTTGGAAAAAAAATAAAGGGAGCCTTTGGGGGCTCCCTCGGTTGAGAGGTTAGAGAAAAAAGGGTATTACTCGATTCTTATAATCCACATAATAAGGTACAAATAGAACAAAGAACTCACCATGAAATACACCAAACCAAGGGTGTTCCATCTGTTTTCTGAAGCGTTAAAGCTTGCCAGATCCTTCCAGTTGATACGATTCCATGTTGCCCTGCGAACATAGAAACCAAAAACCACATTAACTGCCAAATAAACAACAAAACGGATAAGAACATTGAGCAAAGCCTGCTCTTTGGATGATCCTAGAAAGTTCCATCGGCCTAAAATCCCAAAAGGACCATCCCAATTTGTGATACTTTTCGCAGCTTCAATTTGCGATCGAGTGATGACATCTCCAAGGGGTCCTATCTCCTTGAATTTTGCAGCAATATCTCTACTTCTTATGGCATAAGGCAAGAATAAGTGAAAAAAAAGAGCTGAATAAACAACTGCTTTAACGACTATGAAATCATATCCTTTTGTAAAGAAATGATAAAGAAACAAAGGGGTGAAAGAGGAAAAAGAAAACTTCTTGAGGTATTTGATTGATTCATTATCCACGGATTTTACCTCATTAAATCCAAACCAACGAAAATTAGTCTTGTTCATCATTATTTTGATACCTCCATCATTGTTAAGCTTTCTCTTTAAACTGATTTCCAAAATCATTACCAAGAGGAACTAAATCACCACCTCCTGGGTGTTTCGGGCATTTTTTTGCACATGTATCCACCATACTCCAAAACATGTCCCAATTAGCTTGTAAATTCGGTTTACCAAATTTTGATCCACCTATAAAATTAGCCTGATCGGTTAAAATCTCAAGTTCTACTTTCGCTTTTTTAACTTCATTAGTTCTTATCCTAAAAAAATCATATAGGGGTCTATAATTATTTTTGTGTAAACTCCGTATACTAAAGTATAAGTATAAGGAG
>DAOSES010000036.1:0-10270 GCA_035363255.1 Caldisericia bacterium
TCCATTTTCTCATGGAGATTTCAGGAGGTAAAGGTGGTATCTATGTGACGCTTACTTCTATTCTATATACCGGAATTGGGCAGTGATGGAGTATGAGCAAGGCCATGTCATCGAATCAGATGGACTAATGAAAAAAGCGACTGAAATAAATCCAACTGACTTTCAGCTTTGGTTAATTTGGGGAAGCATGAAACGAAAAGAGGACAAGATTAAAGATGCGATTAAATATTACCATAAAGCTTTTGAAATAAAACCAAATGATCCAATTATACTTAATTCCTTGGGCCAAGCTAAATCACGGAATGGAGATCATGAAGAAGCAAAAGACTTATTTTTTAAAGCTTTAGAAATTGGAAAAACAATACCAGGGCATAACATAAAAAATGAAATCATTAATAGATGTAGTATTGCAGATAACTTTAGAAGATGGGGAGAAGAACTATCAAGACAGAAGAAGATTAAAGAAGCTAAGCATAAACTAAATGAAGCTTTAGATCAAATATCCACTGCAGAAGAATTAGATCCACACGATACTAAAACAAAAGATTTATTTCGACAAATAGTTCTTAACTTAGCTCATTTTTACAAGAATAGCTGCGAGTTGGATCGTGCAATAAAACTGTTTCATGAAGTCATTATCGATAATCCAATTAGATTTAAAGAAATCAAAGATACTATCAAAGCTTCCAAAGAACTCCTAAAAATATATTTGGACAAACAAGAATTCAATAAAGCAAAAAACTTGATATCCAAAAATTTGTTAAAACTAGCTCAAAGAAATGAACCACTAATGTATAAACAAATTACTAGCCTTCTATCTTTGTGTGACCAAACCGATTCAAACCAGGGAAGAATCATTTCTGTCAACGAAAGCAAAGGGTTTACCATTATAGAATCTCTTTCCAGCCCTGGTGATACATATTTAGGACATATTAACGACTTTGTTAATGTCGAGTTAGAAATAGGCAACAACCTTATTGGAAAGAATGTTTTATTTAAAACTTATCTGTCTAACGATGAAAAGAAAAAAGCTAAAATGATTATAATTCAAAAGAATTCTGATGAGAAACAATATTAAAAAGGTTGGATTTTTAGTTATTCTTGGAGTCCTTGTAATACTTGGTATTCCATTGTTGATCAATTACCTCTTATTCCAGTCATGGCCAATAACTCCTCCAGATTTATCAAATAAAGAATGGTTAGGTTTCTGGGCATCATTCCTGGGTTCAATTATCGGTGGTATCGCAACTTTTATAGCTGTTTTTTTATCATTAAAGCAAAATGAGAAGTTTCATTTGGACATGATAAATATTCAAAAAAATCAAACTGATTTCCGTCGTCGCGAATTAATGCCTGTTCTTGATTTAAAACCAAAAGATGCAGATTTTGTTGTTGGAAAAATAAACAATGAAGGTCTTTGTGGGTTGTACATTTCAATTGAAGATCACTGCAAAGATCCTAAGTTCTGCTATCAAACAATGCAAAACTCAGAATATGGATTTACATCGACAGAAACTGGTATTGATATCAATGATTTAATTTTTTCTTTCACAAATGGTGATCGCAGGTATATTATTTTTGAACTCACAAACATAGGTCTATCCTTCGCTTTCAACGTCAATGTTGTCTTATCAAAACCAATGAAAACCCTCCAACCGATTCCATTCACAAATCATATTCCAAAGGATGGCAAAGAATACCTTATTATCAACTTCAAAGATGCCAATTTGGTATGTGACAATACTATTTTAATAACATATTATGATTCTTATAACAGTAGATATGTCCAGCGTATTGATATAATCACCCGAGAAGAAGGCAAGACCGGATTGATTTTTAATCGATATGTCCCTGTTACTGAACAAGATTATAGAACTAAGCAGAAAATGAGAACAGATGATGATTGATGATGCAATATTGTACTTAATTACAATAGTTTCAAATTGTTTCCAGTTCATAACTTTAGAAATCGATTGTTCCAATATACTTTCAATTCAAAAATGAAAGAAACAAAATGACAGAACCATTAAAAAACCTATTAAAGCCATGGATGATAAAACCATTCGAGTTATTGTTTCATGCTGAAACTCATAGACTGAAGGGAACAGATTATGACAGAAGGTTGGCACTCGTCAGTTTTGACAATGCAATTGAAGTTTCAATCACTGTATATTTGTCTTTGAATCCCATACAAAGACAAAACCGAACCATTAAAAGAACAGAAGTTGAAGAATCCTTAAAAAACTATCACACAAAGCTAGATTTTTTCTTTTTAGAACTGGAAATAAGAAAAATGCTACCTAAGTGCGGAAAAGATTATATTGTTTGGTATCATGAGCAAAGAAATGAACAATATCATAGCCAATCCTCAGGTGTTCCCTCTCTTGATACAATTGGCACAATACGTAACATAGCTTTATGGATTTTTTCTGTCTTATTTAGTATTCCTGATTTAGAATCTTTGTTAAAATCAGCTATAACCGAATCAGAAAAAAGCTTTCCAGAAATTCCAAAAGAACTTGTTACCCCCGATATAACTGAAATTTGGGAAAATGTTTCAGCCTTGCTTTCTGCTTCAATCATAGGCAGTTGGGATGAAAGTACTGATGGTGACAACGAGATTATTTCGTTATTAACTGGAGATTCTGGTAAATGGTTGAATAGTATTCGCGAAATCAAAAAGAATGATGATGAAGTTATTTTGTTAAGAAATGGTATCTGGCAAGTCAAGGATCAGTTTTTATTCCTTTCAAAACTCACCACATCTTTTTTTGATCCATTTCTTGATTCGATAAAATCCATAGCTGTAAAAGTGTTATCAGAGATTCACCCCATGTTTGAGTTAAAACCTGAAAACAGATTCGCAGCACAAGTTTATGGAAAAGTTTCAAATTATTCACATAACATAAGAAGGGGGGTTGCCCAAACCCTCGCATTTCTTGGAATTCATGGATCAGAACTCAAAAACTGCACATTGCATAAACCAAAGACAATAGCAACATCAACTATCAGAGAAGTATTAAATAATGCAGATTGGAGATTGTGGGCTAGCTTGAATAATATTATGCCTATATTGGCTGAAGCAGCTCCAGAGGAGTTTCTATCTTCAGTTGAAAATACCCTTAAAAAAACTCCATGCCCTTTTGATGAGCTGTATAAACAGGAGGGAAAAGGCGACATCACAGGTATGAATTATATGACAGGTATCTGCTGGGCATTAGAAGCTTTGGCTTGGAGTGAAGAGTATCTTTGCAGAATCATTCTTGTTCTGGCTGGTTTAGCTGCACGAGATCCTGGAGGAAATTGGGGTAATCGTCCAGCAAATTCTATCACAACTATTTTACTTCCCTGGATGCCACAAACGACAGCATCAATCGAAAAAAGAACTTCTTCGCTAACAAGTGTTCAAAAACACTATCCTGAGATAGCATGGAAAATTATAGTAAGTTTACTCCCCAAACGACATCAAATGTCGACCGGAAGCTACAAACCAAAATTCAGAGCATATGTGCCAAAGGATTGGGAGAAAGAAGTATCAATAGAAGAGTATCAGTTGCAGATTAAAGAATATACATCCCTGGCGGTAAAAATGGCGCAAGAAAATATGGATCATGTTTCAGAACTTGTTGAATATCTTGATAATGTACCCGAACCTTCTTTCGAAGAGTTTCTTGGCTTTCTTTCGTCATATGAGATCTTGGCACTTTCAGATATTAAAAAAACGCAGATTTGGGAAACTCTGACTTCATTTACTCGAAAGCATCGTCGTTTTTCAAATGCTGTATGGGCTTTATCTCCTGATAAGATTGATCTATTGGAGAAAGCTAGTAAAAATTTAGTACCGTCAAAACCTGAGTTGCTTTACAAAAACCTTTTTACTGATAAAGAATTTGAGTTAATGGAACCAGATGAACATTGGCGTAAACAGCAAGAGAGATTGCTCATTGAAAGAACTGAAGCTTTGAAAAATATTTACAAAAACAAGCAACTTGATTCAGTTCTTAAGTTTGCACAAATAGTTGAGGTGCCAGGAAAAGTGGGTAGTGTATTTTCGTACATCGCAAAAAAAGTAGATGAACTTCAAATTTTACCATCATACTTAAATAGTGGAGATCCCATAAAAAAACAGTTTACACGTGGTTATATTTGGTCAAAGCACTACAGAGAAAAAATGAACTGGGTTGAAAGTTTGAAGATTGAAAAATGGTCACAAGATGATAAATTGAACTTTCTCCTAATTCTACCCTTGGAAAAAGAGATTTGGGAAAAAGCTGAGATCATTTTAGGTTCAAATATAGGGGAGTATTGGAAAAATATCACAAACTACCCCTTTCCTAACCAGGATACACTCTTGCCAGCAGTAGAGAGTTTATTGAAAAATGGTCGTCCGCTTTTCGCACTGGATTGTATTTATACTCATTATTCATCGAAGAAAGAGCTCTTCAAAGAGCAAGCTGTTAAAGCACTCATTGAAAGTGGTTCATCGACTGAGTTGGTAAACGACTTGAATGTGCATCATATAGCTGAAATCCTTACAATGTTACAAAATGATCCATCCACAGATGAAGATGATTTGTGCAAAATTGAATGGATTTATCTTCCCATTTTAAGGCATCAAAGCAAAGCACAGCCCAAGACGCTTGAGAAACAACTATCGACAAACCCCAATTTTTACATTGAAGTAATTCAATCTATGTATTTTTCAAAAAATGATAAACAAGAAAAAGAGTCAGTGAGAATAACAGAACAAACAGCATCAAATTTAAGGAAGCTTCTAACCGATTGGAAACGACCCCCTGGGTTGATGGATGATGGAACATTTTCTGGAAATGCTTTAAAAGCTTGGGTAGATAAGGTAAAAGAATTAAGCATTGAATCTGGTCATTTAGAAATGGCTATGACTCATCTTGGTCGTGCCTTATTCTATGCAGGATCTGATCCCAATGGTTTGTGGATTCAAAAAGCAGTTGCTGAATTGCTTGATGAAATCGACAATGATAGTATTCGCAAAGGATTTAGGTTAGAAATTTTTCATTCTCGGGGTGTTCATTACGTTGATCCTAGTGGAAATGCTGAAAGAACAATAGCTAATGACTGGAGATCAAAAGCAGATGAAGTCGAAAAAATTGGATTAATATATTTCTCCACTATGCTAAGAGAGGTTGCCCAATTTTACGATAATGAAGCTGAAAGGGTAGCGAATGAACATAAAGGGGAGGATGAGTGATAAAGAGCTTCTTTAGCAATTTTGGTGTTATGATCTTTTTCATAGTGTTTTTTATTGCTTTACCATATCTGGTTTCTTGTTTGTATAGATACACTAACATCAACCTTGGTTTAAATTATACAGACTGGTTATTTCTTTGGATTGGCTTCATGGGTGCTGCAATTGGTGGTTTAATGGCATTTTATTCCATTCGATCTACGTTAAGTCAAAAAGGAGTTTAAAAATGACAAAAACAAACAACATCATAGTTACTGGTGATGATATTAGGATTTCCAACATTATTCAATTACCCAGAATTAGTTCATTATATGGGCGTACTTTTGAGGACAATGAAAAAGGTGGTGCAAATCATTTGCATTCATTAATCAAAGAAATGCTTAAAGAAGACAAAGATATTCAAGTTAATAAAATTGATTTAAATTTTTCTATTTATTCAAAACTGATACTACTTTGGACTTTGCATGAAGAAGTATTATCAAGTGATATATCCAATACCTGGCGAATCAATACTATTATTGGGAAAGAAAAAAAAACAAATCCAAGGTTTAGTTTAGAAAGATTTAATAATCAAATCCTTGCTTCTCTGGATCGCACCATAAGTTTATTCAACAATGATCCCTATTCATTAGTTTTTACTGACCAACATTTAAACTCTGAAAGTGTGTATTCTCAATTAGTAAAAACTTCTGAAAAACCTTCTGATGACAATGCATTTAAAAGTTTATTTACCAACGATCAAGTAAAAAAGATTTACTTTAAAACTTCACTGTCAGACAATCTTAATGAACTAGCTAGATTTATCTGTGATAATAGTTTCTCTTCAAAAGTTACAATAATTGTTGATGCAGAATCACTTAGAAAAAAAAATATTCATCTTCATGCTAAAAGCTCTTGGAATAGTACATACTCTTCATTGAGACAGAATTTGACTCACGGAACTCTTAAATACCTAATATCTAAAACTCAGAGAATGATCGTATACTTCAAATATGCAGGTTTTGCTTTGATTGATAACTCAGATTTGAAAAAACCAACCATAGATTTATTTTTTGATCCAGAAAAATTGGAAAATACTTGGGAAGCTAAATATCCAGGTGTAACAGGTGGTGATTTAGAGATAATTACTTCCAATATTATCCATTGCGATTTGTATGGCTATTCAGAGTTTTTAGCATTTAAAAATAGTTTGCAAATTGCCAGGACAAAACATATCTTGGGAAGGGGAAAGTATAAAAAAGACGAAGAAAAAGGAGGATATAATAGCAATATTATCCAAGAACAATTGCTTAATACTCTAAAGAAATTTACTGACAATATGTTTCAAGTACAAAATCTACTTCCTTTTGTTGGTAAAATGAAACAGGATTTGTCTTGCCCTGAAAAACCTGAAACACTAAAAATTAAAGTAAATGATTTACCAGTTGAAGAATCTAAGTTTTACCAAACAATTGACGATAAACATTATGAACTAATAAATCATTCACTAAAAACACCCCCATTGACTCTTCTTGAAATGTATATTGGTTCAAGCTATGAGAGAATTGTACAAAAAGGCGCTCAGATTATCGAGAACGGTTACTCTTTTGAATTAGATTCAATTCCCTTTTTAAGAATAAGTGAACTAGTTACTTACGATCAACAAGAAATTGAAAATATCAATCTGATTAAAGAGCTTATGCGCTCCTATGTAGATTCAAATACATCTCGACCATTAGCATTCGTTGTTTTAGGTCCTCCAGGAACTGGCAAATCATTCTATATTAAGAATATAGCGAAAGATGTTGGTACAAACTTCTCATTAATTGAAGTTAATCTTTCCCAATTAGAAGAAGCTAATGATTTGACTGAAGTTATTGGAAAGTTACAAAACATCTCTATTCAAAAACAAATTCCCTTAGTAATTTGGGATGAATTTGACACTGGAAATTTTAAATGGCTTAGATTATTCCTTGAACCTTTGCAAGATGGATACTTTTCCATGAAAGGTCAAAGACATATTTTTGGAAAATCCATTTTTGTTTTTTGTGGTAGCGCCTTTTCTTCATATCTTGAATTTGTAAATGCTGTCCAATCACTGCCTGCGAATGACCAATCTATACCATCTTATGATCGATTGGGTATTGAAATTAAACCAGCAAATACCACAAACAACAAAATTGACAAAGGATCTGATTTTATAAGCAGAATAAAAGCATATCTAGACATTCAGTCTCTAAATGCAGAGATACCAACTTCGCATGGTCTTTCAATTCCATGTTCACATAATTACTTTACTAATAATTCATACATAATCAGAAGGGCAATTCTTTTTAGAAACTATATTGAAAGGTTTTATCCAGATCTTATCAATAATAATACAAAAAAAGCTCGAATATGTCCTTCAATTTCTCATGCATTCTTGCGATCGGAAAGATTTTTCTACGAAGCAAGGTCAATTGAAAACATTCTTCACTTATGTAATCTACAAAAGAAAAGACACTTCACGGTTTCAGATATTCCTCCTTACAAATTAATAAAAAACAATGTTAGTGAAGATTTTTATGAGTATATTGAAAAGTATCAAACAAAGTATTATGAAATCGACAAGCTAATAAAAGAACTGCATAAAAAATGGCTCTCTCAAAAAATGGAAGAATTCAAGCATGAAAAAAATAGGATCCTTTGTCCAATTCATCTGGAGGATAATCAGACAATTTACCATCCTGCTATGATTTCAAACCCAGATCATTTAAGCACTGAAATCACTATTGCAAACAATCGTGCAGTTGGCACTCTTTTGGCCAATATTTCAGATTTGGGAGTTTTACTTTCCAAGTCAAAAAGCTTTAAATCAAATGAAGTTAAAAAATATCTAGGTTATACACTTGCAAATCTCGAACATGAGTCATGGTTGGATGAACGGATTAAAATTGGTTGGAAGAACAACCCTAATAGCGATAACCCAAAGATTATAGTAAATCAAACACGACTCATAGATCATCGTATCAGATCTTTCAGCAAGCTCTGCGACAAAAGGAAAAAAGAGTACTTGGAAAGAAATCTGCATTTACTGGATGTAATTGAAAAAATGGAATACAATTTTACCTTAGGTTACGATTTGGGTTATAAGTTAAGAATCGGAATCCTATATTCTGATGATATTTATCTACAATATATGATTAAATATGATGTTTTTAGTTTAATTTTGAGTTTTTTAAAAACTAACTATAAATACGAGATAGCGGAACTGTCATTTTGCCCAAAACACATTAATGCATCCAAATTGATACAAAAACTAGATAGTTGGAATCGTTCTCAATGTAGTAATGCTTTGAGTGAAAAACTAATTATCCCGAATGTTTCAGTTCATTGCTCTGTAGAAAATAAAGAATGCTACTGTGAAAAATCTATAAATAAATCTTACAACCCGAATCCAGTTTGTAATTCTCCACTTTGTCACCACGTGCTTAGTACATCAAACGTTCTATTTTGGCATAGCAAGGATTTAATCATTACAAAGCATATAGAAGCAAATTCGGCTTCAGATATGGAAAACTTTTTCGTGAAACCGCTATCTACTCCCTCCGCTGGAAAAGAAAAAATTCCATCAAAGCATCTTAAATACAATGAACTATTTGATTATTCTTTTTTTCCTAAAGCCAAAATTCCCCTAAGCATAGGGGTGAAGCTTTACGACAACACACTATATATGCTAAATCGTTCGTGAATAATCTTGAGGAAAATTAAAGTAGGACAAAGAAATACAAATTAGGAGTACATGGTGTAATGATTCTTTTAGAGTATAGAAAAACTAATATGAGTATGTTTAATAGAGTAAAGTGTGTATATCAGAATAAGGTGGATTTGTTGTCGAAAAACAGAAAACAGATATGATTTCATTAATGTTTTAAAGCAGGTAACAATTATTGCAAATTTTGAAAACCCAGTTAACAAAAATGGAGCATACAAATGAAAGAAGAATTTAAAATGGTATCAGTAAACAACTACAACGAATTTATCAACTTTTTGTCTGAGTTTAATGTAGAAGATAATGTTTTGTTTCGAGGTCAGGAAGTTGATTGGCCATTACTACCAAAAATCGCTCGTATTGCACCTGATAGAGAAATCCTTGATGCAGAAAGAAAAATGTTCACAGATTTTAAAGTTTATAGTTTGTCATATTTAAAGGTAAGATTAGATAATGACTGGGACTGGCTAGCAATGGCACAACACTATGGGCTATCAACTAGATTGTTAGATTGGTCAGCAAATCCACTTATTGCACTTTGGTTTGCTGTAAAATTGCCTCCATGCGAAGATAAAGATGGAGTAGTTTGGTGTTTTAAACCTGCTGATGAAGATTTTGTAATAGATTATAATAACAGTCCATTTTCAATAAAAGCTACAAAAGTTTTCCAACCCAAGCATTTTTCAGATCGTATTCGTTCACAATCTGCTTTTTTTACAGCACACAAATGGGATTCTAAAAAAAATAAGTTTTATAAATTTGAGACTATGAAAAAATACCTAAACAAATTAACCAAAATTGTTATCCCAAGGTCACAGTTTTCTAACTTTAGATACAATCTTGACCAGTTTGGGATTAACCAATCAGTTGTATTTCCTGATTTAGATGGACTTTGTGCTCATATCCAGTGGCGATATACTTTTTTGTCAGATGAAAAAAAATTAACACGTGATCAAAGCAAATCTATTTGGAAAGTGTAACATCACCTATGTGTTAATGTTAACATAATACCATACCAGCTCTAACAAAATCGCATCTTATGCTTATACCTTACTGGATAATCCGACCCGCTTTAAGCCATCATTCCAATTCTATTGAGCCGACCTTCTGATGGAAATGATCCAATGATTTCTAATGCTTGGGATTAAGTTGGCACTAAGCAAGCACCAAGCTGGCACTAAGCAAGCACCAAGCTTAACCCCCACCACATACTCTTCCTTTGTTTTTTCCCTATCTCCGGTGCTATATGGATAATCCGTCCCACTTTGAGCCATCGTTCCGATTAAGTTGAGCCAGACATCCGATGAAAATGATCC
>DAOSES010000037.1:0-9929 GCA_035363255.1 Caldisericia bacterium
ATGTTATCACTTTAAATAGAGTTAACTTTCATCCAGTGTATGGTGTGAAGTTTAGTTAGTGTCAATCGATGGGAATAAAATAATAATATGACAAAACAACAAAAACAATATGTTTTTTATATTAAACCAACCATAGATTTTGTTTTATCTCTTATAGGGATTATTGTTCTCCTTCCTGTTTACGTTCTAATCTCCATAGCTATAAAAATCGATTCTCCTGGGCCCATCCTTTTCAAACAAAAACGCATTGGAATTCATAAAACTACTTTTTATATCTTGAAGTCTAGAACAATGAAATCGGATGCTCCTTCAAACATTCCCACTCATCTACTACAAAACCCTGATTACTATATCACAAGGATTGGAAGAATACTTCGAAAATCCAGTCTAGATGAAATCCCCCAAATTTGGAATGTTTTACTTGGACAAATGAGTGTTATTGGTCCACGTCCAGCATTGTGGAATCAATTTGATTTAATAGAAGAAAGAGATAAATATGGAGTCAATGCTATCAAACCCGGACTAACAGGCTGGGCTCAAATAAATGGAAGAGATGAACTCCCAATACAAATTAAGGTATCGTTTGATTTTCAATATATGAAGAAAATTGGGATAAAAATAGATTTATTGTGCTTCACAAAGACTTTGGTTTCTGTAATAAAATCTGATGGAGTGGTTGAAGGGAAAAAAGAATCGAAAGGTTTGTTCATATTATGAAAAAAATACTAATTACTGGTGCAAACAGTTATATAGGTACAAGCTTTGAAAAATGGGTAAATAGATATCCCAATGAGTACGAAGTTCATACAATTGACATGAAGAAAAAAGAATGGAAAGATTCGTCATTTAGATCATTTGATGTGGTTTTTCATGTTGCTGGAATAGTTCATATTAAAGAAACAAGTAATAATGAAGACCTTTACTATCAAGTGAACAGGGACTTGGCTTATGAAACTGCTCAGAAAGCAAAAGATGATGGTGTAGAACAGTTCCTTTTTTTGAGCTCAATGAGCGTATACGGAGTTGAGAATGGTGTTATCGATAAGAATACACCACTTAAGCCTAGTAGTGCTTATGGCAAGTCAAAGATTGAAGCTGAACAATTAATCAATGAACTTCAAGATGATTCGTTCACTGTAGTAACTCTAAGACCCCCAATGGTTTATGGGAAAGGCTGCAGAGGCAACTATCCAAGATTAGCAAGTTTGGCTCTAAAGACACCAGTTTTCCCAAAGGTAGATAATAAGCGAAGCATGATTTATATAGATAACTTATCGGAGTTCGTGAAGCAACTCATTGATAATAGAAGTGTAGGCTTGTTCTTTCCGCAAAATGTGGAGTATGTGAATACAAGCGAAATGGTTAGATTGATTGCTGAAACTCATGGAAAGAGACTTGTGATGACCGAATTATTTAACCCCTTATTAATGCTACTGAATGTAAGTACGGTGAAGAAGTTATTTGGCAATTTGGTATATGACATTAGTATGTCGGAATATGAAAGTGAATATAGAGTTTGTAGCTTCAAGGAATCAATTAAAACTACAGAAAACAGAAAATTATAATATGAAGAGAGTACTTTTTATAGCTACAGTAGTGAAAACCCATATTATGCCATTCCACATATCCTGTTTAGAATGGTTTAAGAAGAATAATTTTGAAGTTCATGTAGCTGCCAGAAATGATTATGAGAATGAAAAAGAATGCGATATTCCATTTTGCGATATGTTTTTTGATTTACCATTCGAACGTTCACCTGTAAAGAAAAGCAATCTTTTTGTCTACAAAAAGCTTAAGAGAATCATTGACAATAATCAATATGAGATAATCCATTGTCATACACCAATGGGCGGGGTTCTTGGAAGGTTAGCAGCTCGTAATGCTCGAAAAAAGGGAACTAAAGTTATTTACACTGCTCACGGTTTTCATTTTTATAAAGGTGCTCCGAAGCAAAATTGGTTGTTTTATTACAATGTCGAAAAGTTTTTGTCTAGATTTACAGATTTACTAATAACCATTAATAATGAAGATTTCACAATTGCTAAATTATTTAAAGCTAGAGATGTTGCATTGGTGCCAGGCATTGGAGTTGATTTAAGTAGGTTTTGTGGCTTAGGTATGAACACTAGGAAAATCAGGGATGAATTGAGAATCGCAGATGATAGTGTCGTCTTGCTTTCAGCGGGCGAACTTAATAAAAATAAAAATCAAAAAACTATTTTCCGATCATTTGCCAAAGCAAACCACCATAATTTAGTTTTGCTGCTATGCGGAGTAGGCAAACTCGAAAAAAAGTTGAAAAGCTTTGCAGCTAAGCTTGGAATTAATGATAAAGTCAGATTTCTGGGATTTAGAAAAGATATCCCAGAGATTTGTTTGTCTTCTGATATATTTCTGTTTCCCTCATTTCGAGAAGGTCTTCCAGTATTAGTTATGGAGGCAATGGCAGCAGGATTACCAATCATTGCTTCAAATATTAGAGGTGTTACAGATTTAATAAGCAATGAAGTAGGTGGTTTTTTGCATGATCCTGTAGATTATATTGGGATAGCCATGAGTATTGATAAGCTTGCAGAAGATTTTAAACTAAGGCAATATATGGGACAAAAAAACAAAGAAGCAGTAAAAAATTACGACAAAAAGATAGTTATGGATCTCATGGAAAAAAAGTATTTGAAAGTATTAGCAAAGTCAAGTTAGTTTTATTTTTAACAGAACTCGAGGAGTCTTTAATGAGAATACTGCATTTGTTGAGTAGCAATAAGTTGTCAGGGGCGGAAAATGTTGCCTCTGATATTTGTATGATGTTTAGCAATGAGTACGATATGGTTTATTGTTGCCCAGAAGGTCCAATCAGAAACGCTTTAAAAGATAGGGATGTTTGTTTCTTCCCCCTAAAAAGCTTTTGTAAAGACGATATTGCCAATGCAATAAAAATTCTTAATCCTGACATCATTCATTCTCACGATGCAAAAGCCACTGTATTTTCTGCATTAGTTTCTTCAAAAATTCCAATAATTTCACATTTGCATGGGAATGACGTGAAAATGAAAAGACCTGGTTTAAAGGCGCTACTTTTTTTGCTTGCTTCACAAAGAGTAAAAAAAATAATAACTGTATCTGAAAGTTGCTTAGCTGATTATTTTTTTAAAAAGCAAATACAAACAAAAACTGTTTTTATACGCAATATTGTATACAGAAATAGAATAGAAAAACTCTTGAAAAGTGATTGTAATGCTTATGATTTTGATTTTATATTCGTTGGGAGGTTGTGTTACCCCAAAAATCCCAAAAAAGTAGCTGCAGTGGCTTCAATTGTGTTAAACCAGTGCCCAAAAGCAACCTTTGGTGTAATTGGTGACGGAGAGTTGAGGAGCAAGATGAAAGAAGTTTTTGTAAAAGAAGGAGTTATTGAAAGAGTTACATTTACAGGAGTACTTTCTTATCCCTACAAAACAATTCAAAATTCCAAATGCCTATTAATGTGTTCTAGGTTCGAAGGAACACCAATCGTTGCGTTAGAAGCAATGGCACTTGGTGTTCCGATAGTTAGCACACCTGTAGATGGTGTGGTTGATATAGTAAGTGATGGAGAGACTGGTTTCTTGTCTGACGATATAGATGAATTGGCTATGAATGTTAAAAGCATTGTTTCTAAGAACTCTTTTCACGAGAAGCTTTCGAAAGCAAGTTTTGAAAAGTTTGAAAAGATTAACGATTATGATGGCTATTTCACAAATTTTCGAAATACATATAATTCAATAAGAAGGTAAGCTTAATAGAAGTTGTCTATATACTACAACTTAATAAATTATTAATTAATAGGGAGATTTAAAATTATTATCACAAAGACCCCTTTTCGAATTTCATTTTTTGGTGGAGGTACTGATTTTCCAGACTTTTATGATAAGTACGGTGGAACAGTTATTTCAACTACAATTGATAAATATTGTTATGTAACAATACGCTATTTACCTCCTTTTTTCGAATATACTAATGAGTTGGTTTATTCGAAGTTAGAACGTGTAACCGATGTGAATGAGATAAATCATCCTTCTATTCGGGAAGCGATGAAATGGTTCAATATGGTTAATTTAAGAATTGTGTATGAAGCAGACCTTCCTGCCCGTTCAGGCTTAGGCACAAGCTCTTCTTTTGCTGTTGGACTTCTTAATGGTTTTTATGCCCTACAAGGCAAACGTGTTGATAAGCATCAACTTGCTAAAGACGCTATTCATCTTGAGCGTGTACTTTGTAGTGAGAGAGGAGGAATTCAAGATCAGATCGCTGTATCTTGTGGTGGATTAAATCGAATTAGTTTTGACCGAGAAGACTTTTATGTTGACCCCATTGTGATGTCGATAGAACGTAAAAGATTGTTGAAATGCAGCTTAATGCTTTTTTTTACTGGATTCTCTCGTTTTTCTTCTGATATTCAAGTAGCTCATCAAAAAAACTTAGAAGATAAAAAAAATCAATTACTCGAAATAAAATCTTTAGTTAAAGATGCGGAGACCATTCTTACAGGTAGTGGAGATTTGAATGAATTCGGCAAACTTCTTGATTATGCTTGGAAGCTAAAACGTAGCATTTCAGATAGAATATCCACAAATTGCATTGATTATATCTATTCTACTGCAATTAAAGCGGGAGCAATAGGCGGAAAGCTACTTGGCGCCGGAGGAGGTGGTTTTTTTGTTTTTTTTGTTGAGCATGATAAACAAAAAGCTGTTCGGAAAGCTCTTGCTAAGTTTATGGAAGTTCCATTTGATTTTGAAAATGGTGGAACCAGAGTTTTGTATTTCACCCCAGAAGCATACTTGAAAAACAATAATTGAAGAGGATAATTTGAAACAATCAACAGAGATAATTATTGAGGATTTGATTAAACGTTATTCCATCCTTTCCTGTGTTAAGAAAAAAATTTTTGAAGCTACTGGATTTATAATTGATTGTTATTGCACTAAAGGTAAAGTTATGATTTGCGGCAATGGAGGTAGTGCTTCAGATGCTCTTCACATGGTTGGAGAGTTGATGAAGTCTTTTGTTTTGCCTCGTACGCTTTCTATAAAACAGAAGAACCGAATCAGTAAGTTTAGTGACAATGGTGATTACCTTGCATCCCATTTACAAGAAGCTCTTCCCGCCATGTCCCTAGTTGGTGAAATTGCTTTACATACTGCTTGTGCTAACGATATTGCTTCAGATCTTTGCTTTGCGCAACAGGTTTATGGTTATGGTCATGCAAACGACGTGCTATTCGTTATTAGTACATCTGGTAATTCAAAAAATGTGATTTATGCTGCTGAAGTTGCAATGGCAAAAGAAATAGTTGTTATAGGTTTAACAGGCGCTCTTGGTGGAAAACTAAAAAATAAGTGTGATTGCATAATTAATGTACCAGCAACAGATACATATGCAATTCAGGAATTACACATGCCTGTATTCCATGCAATTTGTTTAGCTGTTGAAAATGAATTTTTTGGAAAAGACTAAAGTGTATTTCATTTGGTTAAGGTATAGGAGGGTTTTTAAAAATGAAAACAGTTATTATGGCAGGAGGAAGAGGAACTAGAATTGCGGAACTTAACCCAAATGTACCAAAACCTATGATTGAAATATGCAATAGACCTGTGCTTGAGTGGCAAATTGATTGCTTAAAAAAACAGAATTATACTGATATTGTAATCATTATTGGATATCTTGGATATTTTATAAAAAATTTCTTCGAAGATGGTCATCATATGGGAGTCTCTATCAGTTATATTGAAGAACAAGTTCCGCTAGGTACAGCTGGTTCGCTCTATTATTTAAAACAAGAAATCCAAAATAATTTTCTACTACTTAATGGTGATGTTTTTTTTAACATTGATTTGATGAGGTTTTTTAATCATCATCATAAATATGGTGGATTAGCTACAATTTTTACTCATCCTAATGATCACCCATCTGATAGCAGTATTGTTGTTTCAGATTCAAATTGTTGTGTAACCAAATGGTTGCACAAGGATGATCAGCGTGGGTGGTTTAAGAACCAGTCTAATGCTGGTTTGCATTTTTTATCTCCTAAGGCATTACAGACACTTACTTCAGCAACAAAACTGGATTTAGATCAAGATGTTTTAAAGCCAATGATTCTTAAAAAACAGTTGTTTGCTTATTCCTCTCCTGAGTATGTTAAAGATATGGGTACACCTCATCGGCATAAATCAATTGAGATAGATTTGATATCAGGAAAAGTACAAAAAAAAAATCTTCAGAATAAGCAAAAAGCTATTTTTCTTGATCGTGATGGTACGATAAATAAATATGTTGGTTTTTTGACAAAAATTGATGATTTTGAGTTAATAGAGGGCGTAGCTGAGATGATTAGAGAAATGAATCAAAGTGGATATTTGGTTATTGTAGTAACAAATCAGCCAGTAATTGCTCGAGGAGAAGTTTCTTGGGCTGAATTAGGCGAGATTCACAACAAGATGGAGACTCTACTCGGATATCATGGGGCTTATGTTGATGATATTTTCATCTGTCCTCATCATCCACACAAAGGTTATCCTGGCGAGAATGTAATCTACAAAAACGATTGTGATTGCCGTAAACCTAAACCAGGATTATTGTTGAATGCGGCAAGAAAATATAACATAGATTTAAGAATAAGCTTTATGGTTGGCGATAGAAACAGTGATATTGATGCTGGAAAGAAAGCAGGATGCTTAACGTATAAAGTTTATACAAATCAATTACCAAAGAGAAAGTTTTGGGATTAAGATTGATTAACTTTGATCTGTCTTCTTTATTATGATTATACTATTAACATCAAATACAAATGGAGGAATTCTTCAGTTCACTATTCAAGTTTTAAAAACTCTTAGCGATATTGGAGTAGAAGCTGTTAGTTTTATTCCTGAAAATGCATGTTTTTCGGTAGAACCTAGCCTATTAGGTAAAATACGGTTTTATCATAAACCAAAAACCGTGAACTTGTTTCATAAAGATATTAGACACATTTTAAAAACATTGACTAATATTAAACCCGATCTAATTTGGTATACTGATAGTAGTATACTTGTTTCACAAATTGGGTTGTTGTTACCTAAAAAAATTAAACAAATAATAACGCTTCATGATGCACAAACTTTTCATCTAACATATAAAACCCATTTTATTCACATGCTACGTAAAATATATTCTATTATAATACTTGCTTTTCATGCAAGAATAATTCATCACATATTATTGCTGTCTCAGAATTGCTACAATCTTTATACACAACACTACCCAAATCATAAATGCAAAACGCACTTATTAGCACTAGGTGCACATGTTCCAAATACTAACCCAAAAAAACCATCTGAAATACCAACTTCTCAGCAATTTCATCTATTTTTTGGAAGGCTAGATAAATATAAAGGCATAAGAATTCTATTAGAAGAATTTAACTCAGAGCGTAATTCTTGCAACAAAAAACTTGTAATTGCCGGTTATGGCATTTTAACACATGAAGAAACCCGACTTGCACAAAGCAATTCGAACATTATTTTGATCAAAAGATATATTAGTGATAGCGAAATGTTATGGTTATTCCGTCATTCTGTTTCTGTTGTTCTACCATACTTAGAAGCTACTCAGAGCGGATTAATCCCAATTGCTTATCACTTTGGTGTACCTGTTATTGTCTCAGACATTGAAGGATTGACTCAAAATGTTATTGATAAAAAGACAGGTTTCATTTGCAAATATGCAAGTGATTATTTGAATTTTATGAAGAAAACTGAAAATAAATTCATCAGAAGTAAGATGAAAGATTCAATTCGAGGCTACTATGAAAAGCGATACAACTGGAACAATAATGTGCAACAGTTATTATCAGAATTGTTTCCTCGATAAAGTCCTGATGATAAGACCGGAAAATGGCTGACATTTTACCAGGTGGAAATCTTGACGGGTAAAAGGTAAGTTACCTCATCCGTAGCGAGTCATGGATGATGAATAGCAATATGCAACGTTAAGCGTTGAAAGGTAGGCAGCAGGAGCGAATGTGATGGAGCCTCGTAAAATTTATAAATAAGAAGGTTGACAGCGTCCCATAGCTGGAAAACTACAAGATAGCATTCGCAATTAACGATAATACAATTTCTTCTTCGGGGTCAGAGAGCCACGCAAGTTGTACAATGACTATTAGGCAACCTGGGAGACCCTTTCTGTTCTCTTGGAAACGCAAGAGTATGATGGTTCAATCCTAAAACGAGAAGAAATCAAAGTATGGAAAGGGAGTCGGATATCTGCGTAGTTCCATTGATTCTGGTTAATACCAGAGGAGGAAAGGCAGATACATAGTAGTGTTCTTTTTAAGGAAACTTGATCTACACTTACAGAGATAGAGCCATCATGAAAACGAAATTAAACAGAATGCGGGATCGATCGGAGCATGATCCAAGTACTGTGTTTACTTCCATTGCTCATCTCATCAATGAGGAAATGCTTCTTCTGTGTCATCAGGAGCTGAAAGCGAACAAAGCGAGTGGGATTGATGGGGTCAGTACGAGGAACAGCTGGAGCACCGTGTGCAGAATTTAGTGGAATGTCTTAAACGAAAAGCGTACCATCCTAAACCAGTGAAAAGAGTCTACATCCCCAAAGCCGATGGAACGTCAAAGCGTCTCCTTGGTTTAGTCAGTTATGAAGACAAACTGGTACTGATGGCACTTAAGAAGATGATGGAAGCTATCTTTGAACCCCATTTTCTTCCCTTTTCATATGGTTTTCGACCAAAACCGAATGCACATGTTGTGATTCAAGTAGTAACCGCTATCATGGAGGGACACAAAGTCAGTTACATCATGGACGCAGACATTAAAGGATTCTTCGACCATGTGGATCATGGAATTCTTATGCAATGTATCCAAAAGCGAATTAAGGATCCTAAAATCTTGCACTTGATACACCGATTTCTTAAAGCAGGGGTGATGGAAGCAGGGTGATGAATGCCCACGAACACGGGAACCAGCCAAGGTTCTATCCTTTCTCCCCTGTTAGGAAATATCTATCTCCACTATGTGCTGGATTTTTGGTTTGATAAGGCAGTGAAAAGTCATATACAAGGCGAAGCGTATCTCATCCGTTATGCGGATGACTTCCTTGGAGCATTTCAATGCCAACAAGATGCTGAAAACATTTACAAAGTATTGCAACACCAATTACTCAAAGGAGCTCTTACGATACAGAAAGAGAAAAGCAAGGTGATCCAGTTTGGTCGTTAGGCAGCCCAAAACAGAAAGCGTCGAGGAGAAAACAAACCTGACACCTTTGACTTCCTCGGTTTTGCACACTATTGTAGTCAGAGTAGATACCTTCGATTCAGAGACAAGCGGAAAACAAGCAGAAAGAAATTCTCGCGAAGCCTTCATGAAATGGGTCAATGGATAAAAGAGCACCGTACCATGCGAAAACAATTGCTCTTGGAAATGATCAGCATCAAACTGATGGGACATTATCGCTATTACGGTATTACGAACAATTCCCCTATGCTGAATCAGTATTACTATGAAACCAAGTAACTTTTATTCAAGTGGTGGAATCGTAGAAGCCAGAGGAAAAGTCTGCGATACGACCAATTCAATCAGTATCTGGACTGTTTTCCACTACAAAGACCAAAAATCTACTTCAATGTATATGTACGAGGATAAGGTACTGAATCCTGGAACACTGCTATGAAGAGCCGTGTGCCTTAATTGGGCATGCACGGATCTGGAGAGGGGCAGAGTCTCGCGAGGGGCTCTGTCTACTCGACTTAACATATTTACACATCATACTATGAATATAATAACTAAAAGCGAATATTGCGAATTGGCTCATCTAAAATCTGGACGAAACGAATTCATTTCTTCCTTTAAAAAAAATTGATATGAAGGGAGAAATTCAGTATAAAG
>DAOSES010000038.1:0-8455 GCA_035363255.1 Caldisericia bacterium
GGGGTAAAGAAGCAGGAACGCTTCCGAACACTTTTTTTGCGTACATCGGCCTGAATTTGACCTTGTCTGACAAGCGAATAATCCTATGGCTCTGGGATAGGCAATGAGCCAGATAGGATCGATTCATAGCTAATACCTGGATGCCATGATCCAGAATAAAACTTTTCTCTTTTTTGCTTGCCTTTTGATACAGAGGCACTATCATATGAATGTAATTTTGACGTTCATTTAACATAAAGTTCAAGTTACATGTCCTCCTTAGGTTTGTTAGACTCATAGGAGGACACTTTACTTGTTTCTCCTTTCTATTTCAATTGTTCGCCTGGATTATTTTTAGGAGAAGCATCGAATTAATTTCGAGTAGATTTTAGGTGAAGCAATTCGAAAGCTTGACAATATTCGCTTTTAGTTATTATATTTATAGTATGATGTGTAAATATGTATACCCATACAATTTAGCGAGGAACCAAATAAATTTATTCTCAGAACGATAACTTGATCAGTTATACGAGGAAGAAAGTTATCACTTTAAATAGAGTTAACTTACATCCAGTGTATACGGTACAGTTTTGCGTGAATGTTTTTGCTCAAGATAAGAAAATGGTTGCTATAACTATGTATTTATTTTCGCTAATGTGAAGTTTGTATCAGTGGAAAGGAAGCCTTATGAACATTCTCGTAACTGGCTCTGCAGGATTTATTGGTTCTCATTTATGCGAATTTCTGGTCCAACAAGGGCATAATGTCCGTGCTTTTGTGAGGTATAATTCTCGAAATCATTATGGATGGCTTGAAGAAAGCCCCCATAAAAACAACATTGAGTATTACACTGGCGATATTCGGGATTTTGACAGCATAAAGGATTCTCTAAGAGGTATTGATATTGTTTTTCATCTTGCTGCTCTCATTGGTATCCCGTATTCCTATGTATCCCCTTTAGCCTATATTAAAACCAACATTGAAGGATCCTATAATGTTCTTCAGGCTTCTAGAGAGCTTGGCATTAAAAGAGTTGTTCATACTTCTACTAGCGAGATTTATGGCACTGCTCAATATGTACCTATTGACGAGAAACATCCTGTAAATCCCCAGTCCCCTTATGCTGCTACAAAATCTGGAGCTGATGAATTAGCACTAAGCTTCTATCGTTCTTTTGATCTTCCTGTAAGTGTTATCCGTCCCTTCAACACTTTTGGACCCAGGCAATCAGCCAGAGCTGTTATTCCTACAATTATTACGCAAGTGTTAGCAGGAAAAAAGGAAATTATTTTGGGGAACCTGGAATCTACAAGGGATATGAACTACGTTCAAAATACCGTACAAGGATTTTATGAAGTTGGGCTCCATCAAGACAGCATTGGAGAAGTTGTTAATGTAGGTAGCGGAAGAGAAGTCAGCGTAAAAGAACTTGCACTTACTATAGCAAGACTATGCAATGTTTCGATTGATTTTAAGTTGGATGAGAACAGAATCCGTCCTGAAAAAAGTGAAGTAGAACGCTTACTTTGTGATGCGACTAAAGCAAATAGAATAGCAGGATGGGTACCAAAATACTCTCTTGAGGAGGGACTAAGCGAAACCATTGAGTGGTTTAAAGTCAATCTTCACTTATTTAAACCTGACGTGTATAATATTTAGTCAAGGTGATGTATGGAAATATTTCTTGATGCTCCAAATATTGGTGAATTAGAAAAACAGTATTTATGCAGATGTATTGATTCAACATTTGTTTCTACTGTTGGACCTTTTGTGCCCGAGTTTGAGAGTAAATTTGCAGAATATGTGGGTACTAATTATGCCATTTCGACTCAAAGCGGAACTGCTGCTATCCATATGGCATTACATGAGCTTGGGATAGGTACAGGTGATGAGGTTATTGTACCTGTAATAACATTTATCGCTTCGGTCAATCCTATTATGTATGTTGGAGCAACCCCAGTGTTTGTGGATATTGATCCCAAAACTTGGAACATAAACCCTGAGCTTGTTGAAAAAGCTATTACAGCGAAAACAAAAGCAATTATACCTGTTCATTTATATGGCAATCCTTGTGATATGAATGCTTTGATGGACATATCCAAACGCTATGGCATACCAATCATAGAAGATGCCACTGAAAGTCTTGGCGCAAGCTACATGGGAAAGAATACAGGAACTTTTGGAGACTTCGCTTGTTTTAGCTTCAATGGCAACAAAGTTATCACTACCGGAGGTGGTGGTATGATTACTACCAACAATGAGCAATCCGCAAAACATATCAAGTTTCTTGTGAACCAAGCTCGAGATGACAGTAGGGGTTATTATCATCCTGAGGTAGGCTTTAACTATCGAATGACTAATCTAGAAGCATCTTTGGGCTTAGCTCAAATGGAGAGACTGGAAGAGTTTTTGGCAAAGAAAATGGAGTTTTTTAATATTTATTTAGATTGCTTTCGACATAACCGACACATTGAATTACAACAAGAAACCAAGCATGCTAAAAGCTCTTGGTGGCTTACCTCAGTTAAGATTGAATCCGATAAAGACATAGCTCAAATTCAAAGCGAATTGAAGGAAAATGGAGTTCCAACCCGAAGAGTCTTTCCTCCTATTGTTGAGTTTCCACCCTATAAACAGTTTTCTATAGGTGAATACCCGAATGCTTATGAATTGTACCGTACAGGTTTAAATTTACCCAGTTCAACAGTGAACACAAAAGAAACAATTGAATTGGTTGCGGATCATGTCAACAGAGTTACATAAACCTAAAATAGTTCTTGTTGGTGGCGGGGGTCACTGTAAAGTAGTCATCTCTGTTTTAAAGAAACTGGAAGCATATGAAATTGTTGGCATTTCTGACTTACTTGAATCAATGGGAACTTCGCTATTAGATATAGAAATAAAGTTTACCGATCAAAATCTGAAAGAATTGTTTAATTCTGGAATTCAATACGCTTTGGTTACTTTAGGAAGTATTGGTGTCTCAGAAAAGAGAAAAGAACTATATTGCATGTTGAAAGATATTGGATTTGTCATTCCTTCGATAGTATCCAACGAAGCAATAGTTGATGAGAGTGTGTTAATTGATGAAGGATCCGTAGTCATGCCTGGTGCAATAATAAACGCATGCACAGAAATTGGAAAAAATTGTATAATTAATACAGGAGCAATCATTGAGCATGATTGTCACATAGGAGACCATGTTCATATAGCTCCTGGTGTTACCTTGAGTGGATCAGTTAAAATTGGAAATTATTCTCATATCGGAACAGGTTCATCTGTTATTCAGAATATTTATATAGGTGAAAAAGTCATGGTTGGCGCAGGGAGTGTTGTAGTAAAGAATGTTTCAGATGACAAAAAAGTTTTTGGTGTGCCTGCAAAAGAAAGACTTACAGTTTGATGACTAAAATCAAAGTAGCTTTTTTTATTTCAGCTCGGTCCGAATACGGCTTACTTCGTTGGACTTTAAAGGAAGCGATAAAGTCAGAATTTATTGAACCTGTTTTGTATGTTGGCGGTGGAATGCTTTCGACCGCTTATGGAATGTCTATAAATGAGCTAATGCAAGAGTTTAGTGTTGATTTATTAATCCGAAGAGTTCCTTATTTGATTGATACTCCTGAGCCTACTGCGATAGCAAAAAGCCTTGGCATTGGAATAATATCATTGGCTCAACTTTTTCAAGAAGATAAGATTGATTTAATGGTTATTCTAGGTGATAGATACGACACTATTATTCCTTCAACTCTTTCTACACTGAGTAATATTCCTATCATGCATATCTGTGGTGGCGATGTTACAGAAGGTGCAATAGATGATCAGATCCGTAATTCTTTAACTAAGCTTTCTCATATTCATTTAGTACAGACTCCAGAAGCTGCTAAAATTGTTAGCTCTCTTGGTGAGGAAGATTGGCGGATTGTTATGGCAGGTGCTCCGGGAGTAGAGAACATTAGGAAGCTAACATTACTTCCGAAAAAGGACCTTTATGAATTGCTTAGCCTTAGCATTGATGAGCCAGTATTGCTTTGTACTTATCACCCTGTAACGTTGGAGTCCGCTTTTTCGACTAAGGATCAAATAGATGAACTGATTTGTGCTTTAAAAAGCTTTAAAGAGTATCAGATTGTTATGACATATCCAGGAGTTGAAAGCGAATCCAATGAAATCATAGAAAGACTTAGAGAGTTTGAAGGCAGTTATGACAAGATTTTTTTATTTGATAACTTGGGTTCAGCGAAGTATTTAGCCTTAATGAAGTATTGCCAGTGTGTTGTTGGGAACAGCTCAAGTGGAATCATCGAAGCTCCGTCCTTAAAGGTTCCCACATTGAATATTGGCACCAGACAACAAGGTCGAGTTTCTTCACAAAGTGTTATTCATTGTGGTTATACAAGCCTTGAAATCATTAATGCGCTAAACAATGCTTTATCAGATAAACATGTTAGTGCATGTAAAATATTCCTTAATCCCTATGAGCTTGAGAGTGAGTTAGGTTTCAGCCAAATGGTAGTTCAGGCAATTCTAAAAATGAAAGATCAGAAAAGTAGATTACTTAGTAAAAAACTTTCTTTTGAGGTAAAAACTAATGAGTGGAACACCTTTCTTAACTAAAAACACTGCATATATTATTGCTGAAGCAGGAGTAAATCATAATGGAGATATTACTAAGGCTCTTTGCTTGGTTGATGAAGCAAAAAAATCTGGAGCTGATGCAGTAAAATTTCAAACTTTTATTGCTGCTCAACTGATTTCAAAAGAAGCCAAAATGGCTGACTATCAAAAAGAAAACATTGGAAAAGAAACATCCCAACTGGAAATGATTAAACAGTTTGAGCTTAGTTTTGCTGACTTTGTTGTGATAAAAGAATATTGTGATAAGGTTAACATTCAGTTTCTTTCTACTCCTTTTGATTATGAAAGTGTGGATTTTATAGATAGTCTAGTTCCGTTTTTTAAGATTAGCTCAGGAGAAATAACCAATTACCCATTTTTAAAATATATAGCAAAGAAAAAGAAACCAATCATACTTTCAACAGGAATGAGTACTTTATCTGAAGTTGAAAAGGCATTAGATGTCCTTACTAACGAAGGATGTAAGGATATTGTTCTTTTGCATTGTACCACCAATTATCCTTGCCCATATGATGAAGTTAACTTAAATGCAATGCAGACAATTAGAGATGCATTCAAGCTACCTGTAGGATATTCTGATCATACTTTGGGGATTGAAGTGCCGATCGCAGCAGTAACTATGGGAGCTAAAGTAATTGAAAAACACTTTACGTTGGATAAAAATTTACTTGGTCCAGATCATAAAGCATCTCTTGATCCACAAGAATTAGCAGAAATGGTGAAAGCTATCAGAAACATAGAAAGTGCTTTAGGGGATGGGATAAAAAAACCCAATCAAAGCGAATTAGAGGTTATGAGCGTAGCAAGAAAAAGCCTTGTCGCAACAAGGGATTTGAAGGCTAACGAAATTGTCAAAGAGAGCGATATTGCAATAAAAAGACCTGGGAATGGCATAAAGCCTGAATATATAGATGTTGTATTAGGAAAAAAATTGTTAAGAGATGTAGAAGAAGATGAATTGTTGAGCTGGGAATGCTTTTTTCAACTTTAAAATAAAGATAAGCATATTTTTGACAACAAAGGAATGTTCATGAATATAGTTGTTTTTGGTCTAGGATCAATGGGAAAAAGAAGAATCAAAAAAATAAAGAGTTTAATGCATAATGCTGAAATTATTGGCATTGATATAAATATTGAAAGATGCAAAGATGTTGAAAAGGAATTTGGAGTTACTACTGCTTCAAAAGAAGAAAACCTTTTACAATTAATTCATGCTGATGATTGTGCTTTTGTTTGTACTCACCCAAAGATGCATGCTGAGATTATTATGAATTGCTTAAGAAATAACAGGCATGTTTTTACTGAGCTAAATTTGCAAAAGGATTGTTACAGAGAAATAATAGATTTACAAAAAAATAGCAATAAAGTTCTTTTTCAGTCGTGTACTCCTATTTTTCGCAAAGAAATAGCATACGTTAGTAAATTGATAGGTGCCACTAAGTGTAAATTAAATTATAATTATCATGTTGGACAGTATTTGCCTGATTGGCATCCTTGGGAAAGCTATAAAGATTTTTTTGTTGGGGAGGCAAAATATAATGCTTGCAGAGAGATCTTTGCAATAGAGTTGCCTTGGTTAATTAGAGCTTTTGGACCAATAAAGGAGTTTTCTTTTGTTAGCGGGACAAACACAAAGCTAGATTTAAACTACAATGATAATTACATGGGTTGCTTTATCCATGAAAATGGGACAAAAGGGCAGATAGAAGTAGATGTTATTTCACGAAAACCTATAAGAAATCTTGAAGTTTATGGTGAAGAGTTGCATCTTTTTTGGGATGGAAAGCCTGATGGTCTTAAAAAATTTAACATTGAAGCAAAAGAACTTGAAACTATATCACTTTATAATCAAGTTATACAGGATTCAAGGTATTCTGATTTTATTATCGAGGATATGTATGCTGAGGAGATTAAATGTTTTTTTGATTGTGTTCATAAAAAACTTATACCGCCCTATACTTTGGAAGACGATGAATATACATTGACAATTATTGATAGAATTGAAAAAGAAAGCAGACAGATATGAAAATCTGTTTTGTTGGTTTGGGTTCAATAGGTATAAAACATTTAAAAAACATAGTATCGATTTTGAAAAGTAAAGGTATTAAGTACAGTATTCATGCATTAAGAAAAGAAAACAAGCCAATTAACGATGATGTTTCAATGGAAATCTCTGAAGTTTTTACTTCTTATGATCAAATCCCTTCTGACTACGATGTGATATTTATAACTAATCCAACATATTTGCATTATGAGGCTATCTACAACCTAGCTGATAAAACTAAGGCAATGTTTATTGAAAAGCCTTTGTTCGAGAGTAATAAGTATAGTATTGACAACATTAAGTTTAAAGAAAATGGCATCCAATATGTGGCGAGTCCTTTGAGATTTCATCCAACAATCCAACAAGCAAAAAAATATGTTCTTCAAAATAAGATTTATTCGTTTAGAGCTATTTGTTCCACTTATTTACCCAATTGGAGGAAGAATACTGACTACAGAAAGAACTATAGTGCTTTTAAAGAAATGGGTGGAGGCGTGACTCTTGATTTAATCCATGAATGGGATTATCTAATTTGGTTGTTTGGATTGCCAAATAAAGTTAGTGGCTACAAGACCAAGGTCTCGCATCTTCAAATTTCAAGCGACGATCTTTCAGTATACATTTGTTCTTGGCCACATCATACCGGTAGCTTACATTTAGATTATTTTGGAAGAGTCGAAAAACGTGAAATAGAATTTTATACCGAAAATGATGTTGTTTTGTTTGATATTAAAAATAATCAAATCAATTACTTGAATTCTGGTGAAATTGTCAGTTTACCTTCGTTAGATTATTCTTCAGCTGAAATTAGTTATTTCATAAATTTAGTTTTAGGAAATTACAAAAATAATATAAATCCACCTGAAGATGCATTTCAAACATTGGAAATCTCATTAAAAAGTGAGTTAGTATGAATTTATTGGTAACCATTTGTGCAAGAGCTGGATCAAAAGGAGCAAAAAATAAGAATTGTCGATTTTTTTTAGGTATCCCCCTAGTATTTTATACTTTGGCAGCCTTTTCGCTATTTTATGATAAAAAGCAACAACATTATAATTCTATAGATTTAGCAGTGAACACTGATAGCCAAGACTTAATAAATCAAATCAATATGTCCAATATTGCTTATCATTTTTTTGAAAGAAATAATGATCAAACAGGTGATATTATTCCGAAAATTGATGTTATTCAGGACACATTTATGAGAATTTCAGCCCAACAAAGAAAAGAATACAACGTCATCCTCGATCTCGATTTAACTTCTCCATTAAGGGCAGTTGATGATTTAAAAGGAGTAATTGACACTCTTATGAAGAATACTGGCGCTGACATTTCATTTTCCGTTACAAGCTCAAGGCGATCGCCGTATTTTAATATGGTTCAACCAACATGCGATGGTTTTTACGAAAAAATTATAAAAACGGATTATGTAGCAAGACAACAAGCACCAATTTGCTACGATATGAATGCATCGATATATGCTTATAGTAATAATTTTCTAACAAATTGTAATTTAATCAAAAAAAGTGATATAAAAGCAGTAGCATGGAAAATGATCGATACTGCAGTACTGGATATAGATAGTGATGAAGATTTTGAACTAATGGAAGTTGTTTCAAAGTTTTTTTTCGATAAATATGAAAATTATGCTGAAATTGACAAAAAAGCTAGGGCTTTATTTAATTTCCGTGAAAAGAGAATATGAATGATTGAAATTAATGATAAAGATTTGTTAAAAAAACTCAACTTTCCCACTTGTAAATTAGCTCCTTTTCCTCTGGTCAGGAGCATAAA
>DAOSES010000039.1:0-7464 GCA_035363255.1 Caldisericia bacterium
GAACACCATTGTTGGAGAAGCCAAGAATGCCCAGGGCATGACTGTTCGCAAGATGATCAATGTAACCCTGGATACTGTTCCTCCCAACCTCTTTATTGATGATCCTGGTTATCTCGTCGATGTGACCGAAGTGGAAGTTACCGGACGCGTGGAACCCGAGTCTAAAGTAACCGTCAATGGTCAACCTGCTCATGTTACCCACGATATCTGGAAAGCCAAGGTCAAGGTTAATCCTGGTCGAAATACGATCAATGTCGAAGCAGTAGACAAAGCAGGCAATCGCAATACTGCTAATCGTGAGATTCTCGTTTACAAACGCACCATTATCCAGCTTACCCTGGATAATGTTGTGCCCACTGTTAACGGCGAACCTCAGACTCCCCTTGAAGCTCCACCCTTTATTTCCGGTGGACGTACCATGGTACCGCTTCGTTTTATTGCTGAAGCTTTTGGCGCAGAAGTAAAATATGATGCAGTTACTAAAGGCATTACCATCACCATGGGAGACATGGTTATTGCGATGCAAATTGGTAGCAATACTGTTTTAGTTAATGGTAAAACTCATACCATTGATGCTCCTCCTGTTATTGTGAATGGACGTACTTTTGTACCTGTCCGTTTTGTAGCTGAAATCCTGGGAGCTAAAGTGGATTACGATGCAGCAACCCGCACCGTAACCATTACCCGGGATCTCCTTCCATAAGTTTAAATAAGGAGAAAGTCTCTTCTCCGCCTTTTTTTACGGCGGAGAAGAGATAATAAGAAAAGGAAAATGATGAACAAAGCAAAGAACAATAGAATAGATAATCTTAGAAGCACGAAAGCTAATGCTTCTTTGCTTTCATTAGTTGTTAACAAAAGAAACATATTTGAAAACTGTAAGTGTGCTTCAAGAAAAGATTTTCACAAAGTGGTAGTTATTTTCTCAGAAAAGCGTTTGGAGAATAGCTTCTATCAACGATGCAATGAGGCTTTTGCCTCATTTGCTACTGGGATAGATTATTCTATAATTCCATCTCATGAGAAATCTGGATTGAATAAGGTTGAATACTGTAAATGTGGTAAAAGACGGACAAGCATGAGCAATGCTACTCTGTGGACCGCTTATAAGCCCATCAGCAGTCACCTTGTTACAAGAACGGATCAGCTCATGGTGAACACCTCAAGCGCAATTAACGAGAGAGGTAACATGCGCTATATTGCAAAATTTAGACTCATGAAAGGAGAAAATGCATGAAGAAAGCGCTAAGCTGTTTAGTAGTCATCCTTATGGCTGCTAGCATTCTACAGGTAGGTTTAACAACCACCCCTGTAAAAGCAGCTGAAAACAAAAACGGAACATTTTTAGCTGTTCGGTTTGTACCCGTCGGTTTTGATAGAGACGGCAAAGAACTGGATGGAAATAGGGATTTTCCATGGCAAAGAACAGGTGAAAGAGTATGGGGTCGCGTTGGCTATCCTATGCCTGATTCCCTTACTGCTGTTGGAAGTCCTTTCCCAGGTGTCGATGCTAATGGTAGAGGTTTCTATCCTCAAATCAATATTCCTGCTAAATCCTTTGACGCCAGCAACCCCAACGATATCCCTACCGACACCGTACCTTTATTCTGGACTGATTTTTACTTAGACGTAAATCCTGCAGGCGGAAGATCACAGCAAACCGAACGTTGGTATGCAGTATATGATTCCGCTGGACAGCTCTGGTTTGATGCCGATGGTCGCTTTAACGATGCGCGCTACTACGAACCAGCTGACCCCCACAACATGAACGGAATTTATATTTCCGAGTCCTGCAAAAATAATCCTCTGGCTCGTGTTGATCCCAACACTGGCAACAACACCCAGGGTCCCTACATTCTCAATCCCAAAAACCCCAGATTCTCAGCTCTTGGACATATGCTTGACGAAGATGGAAATACCAGAATCTATTTCTGGGACAAAAATCGCACTCAGCGCATATTCCGTCTTGGCTGGTCCGACATGCCCGATTTTTATGCTGGTACTGACGTACAAGGTTCCCTTATAACCACTACCCGTGCATATAATGGTACCGATTGGGATGCCACCCGAGCTTATCCCCTTATCGACTTTGTTTATTGGGGGACTGGTAGCCAGTATGATATTGATGCCAACGGAGATCCACAGGTTGTGTCTCCTATCCACAACCCCACCACCAACAACACCAACACTCCCCCCAAGAATGGCTATACCTGGTATTACTGGATCAGCAGACCTATGGGCGATCCTGCTCCTGACTATCTTGTTGACATGAGAGTCCTTCCTGGCGATGAATTGCATACAGATAACGTATCCACCGCTATGCAGATGAAGAGCAAAAGCTTTACCAACTTCGACGGGGATACTAATTATTATGCTGCTGTTTCCCCCTACAATCCAGGCGAATACATTTACCGCAAAGGAGGATCTTCTCATTATAATGGAGGCTTCCAAAACTCTCTGTATTTGGTTCAAGCTGGCGATATCCGCTTGACTCCCGTTTCTGTTTACAACAACGGTGAAGTTCGCAATTATCCTATCAACACCGTGGTAAAGCTTACGGATTGGGATTGCGCGCATTCCTGGGGAGTTTCATATAATCCGGCTACCTACGATCCCCTCAATCCTAGCATTGGTGGAAGAGTCAATCTCACCGTTCATCCCAAATTCCATGAGCTTTTCCGTTTTGTAGTCAACTTTGATCAGACCAGAACTCCTCCTGAACACTATGGACGTAGACTTCGTGCCATGGACGACGAAGTTCACGTAGAAAATATCCAAACTCCCTCTGACTTGGGTTTGTTCTCCGCAGACAACAAAGTCCGTGGATGGCATTCCTATCAACCTGGCGAATGGATCTACCGTGAAGGAAATCATCCCAATTCTTCCCAGATGACCGACCTTCTCAATGGTGTGGTTTCCATTGGTGACTATCGTTTATCCAATGTCAATGCCTGGGTGCACCCCAACACATTGAAGATAGATCAAACTCTTGGAACTTTGAATTCAGATGTCTCCGTCTATCTTGGCGGACAAGTGGAAGGGCAGACAGTAACTCGCGTTCATGGCGACCTGCTTATTCTTGCTGAAGTATTATGGGGCGGATGCAATCATCCAGCCTATAATCTTTCTGTCGAGAGTGATGTATGGCAGGGTATGGTGCCCTCTGTTACCGCAGCTTCTTTGCATTCTCCCAATGGTGATGTAAAGGTTTCTGCCCAGACTATCCAAAAAAATACCGTACTCGATCCCGACGGATCCCGTTTCAATATTCCAGCCACCACTTTCCAAAATGTCAACCTCAAATATCGCGAGTATATTGGCGTTCAACTCTGGAAAGATGATGGAATCGACAATCATTTAGGTCAAAACTACCCCAATGATCCTAACAGCGGAAAACAAGCCGACAAGCTTGTAGCCTACAACCTTTCTGACGACTATAAAGCGGGTCGTGTAGGCGAAGAGTTTATCGGTTCCAACAACATGGTCTATACTGAAAAGGATCTTGGACGAAAACTCCACAGCTTCCCTACTGATGTTATGTTCTATGACACTGATACTCAAAACAATCAAATTCAGGGTTTTGCAACCTATGGTTGTGGCGAAGCTATTTACCGTGATGTGGATGGAAATGCCCTGGTATCTTCTGGCGATATTCGTCTTACTCAGGTTACCATTACCATCAACAACAACGTCATCACCTACAAGGCTGATACTCGGGTTTCTCCTGGTGATGCTGACGTAGCTATGGTATTACGTCCCTTCCCTCATCATATATATGCTTTCTTCGACAAAGCCTGGCCAGAAAAAGATATTCCTCTCAACTGGACTTATGATGTTGGCGAAGAGATCTATCAACTTACTCAAGATTGGTACAACACCAATTTCACAATTTCTACCACCAATACCTACTGGATGATGAGCTCTCTATTTTTTGATACTGACCAGGATGGTCTAGTATCCATTGGTGATATCATCATCTTTGACTACAACAACATTACACCTCCTGGCTATGTGGTAGGACCCACCTATTACGATCTCGGAACTGCCTATACCACTCCTACTAATCTAGTTATGGATCCCGTCCGTAATGTAGTTTATGTCAAAGGCATATCTGCAACCGATAGCACTATCGTTGAACCCCATGATTTCCGCCTCAACCGATCCTATAACTACCTTCCCTACACTCGCGTGGAAGCTTCCCATACCGACAATGGTCACTCCGTTATGGTTGCCAATCTGGCCGCCATCCAGGATACCACTAAGAGAGATCAAATTTTAGTGTATCATCCAGTTTTTGGGCCCATTGAATTAGCTGTCCGTATTACCCCTTATACTGTTCGTTTGGAAAATACTCGTTTGACCGATGTCAATATCTCCGACGTATCCTACATCTGTGGATCCGTGGTAGGCGAAAAACTTGATCTTTGGACCAACGAAAATCCTGTCTATGGCTTAAGCATGGGCAAAAATTCCAACTTCCGCTACATTGACTGGGAAGTTTTCCCTTCTGCTTCTTTGGGTCTCAACGTAAAAATTGATCGTACTCTCAAAGTAGAACAAACCTCTCAGATTGACGTTAGCGTTGATCCAGCTCCAAAACCTGGATACTGGGAAGATGGTAACTTTATTCCTGGAGAAAAAGTCTATGTCATGATCCGCAACGTGGAAGGTCCTGGTGGCGTGAAACTTTACGAAACCATGAAAGTCGTTACTGCCGAAAACCCAGTAGCTACCTTCCAATTCACCCCATACCGCGGATCTTGCCCACCCAGTGGACAGAGCGCTGGATGGAAACGTACCATTAGCAGCTCAAGATATGTACTCAAAGATTACGATCTTCGAGTTCGCATCGTAGCTGTCAAAGATGAAGGCGGAGTCAAAGATCCTGCTCCTCAGACCTACTATATTGATTCCAAGGGAAATACCAAGGCAATGCCTATCATTGACCCCTTCTGGCGCATGCATGACAACACCAACTTCCGCGCTGGTCAGGCCAATGGCAACGTAGCCTGGAATCCTCCAGCCTACAATGTCCCCACATTCCCCGAAGAATTAATGAACACCTTTGATTGTTTCGATCAAAAACGTTATGAAGTTGCTCCCGAAGACCTTGAATTCATTTCTTCCAAGAAATGTATGCAAGTCCTCGATCAGCGCTTCCCCAATCTCCAACTCACCCTGGTAGATGACGACAATCTCCATGATGTGAACGATCCCGCTGGAATGAGACTTTCTGTTCCTACTGGTGAAGAAGTTGCTGTCATGTACGATGCTACTGGTGCAGGTATTGACTATATGTTTACTGGTTGGCTCAAAGGCCGCGTTACTGGTCATGTATATGGCGATACCAGCAAAGCACCCATTAGCGTCGAAGGCACAGAAGAAAATCCCATTAGAGTGATAGTCCAAGTACACACTGATGGAACTTATCTCTTCTGGCACTGGGAAGATATTGGTGATCACGAAGGAATGCTTGATTCCGGAGACAATCTTTATACTCCCTATACCCTATCCCCCACTGGTCGTACTCCTGGATATATCTATGTAAGAGAACGTCCAAACTTCAACGACAATGATTGTTCCATTGGCACCGCCAATTGCAATTTTGGCGGAACTGGTTTCAAACAGCTCAACTATATCACTCGTAATGACAAATTTGGTGCATTCGAAGTCTTAACTCTTGGCGTACCCACTTACATGATGAATTATGGAGAACGTTCTGCTACTGATGATGGCGGTGAAATCCAGGTTGCTGTACTACCTCGTGATGCAGCATCCAAACTGAAAGTTAGAGTATATACTTACAACCTTACTTTCGATTACAACTCCACCATTCAGCATCCTCCCTATTTTATCGTGGATGAAAGACCAGCAGATCCTGATATGTTCAACGACGATCTTCACCGTTTAAATAGCTTCTACACCATGGGTGTGGATTATGTTGGAGTTAAAGAATATAAAGTTCTTCCTCCCGATCCCTATGTCAACTTTGCTGAACTCAGCATAGTCGATCATGCTCTTCAAAACTCCAGAGTCAACTATACTGCTGGAGCCAATCCTACCTCTCGCTTGAATGTACCCACTCCTCAAATCCAAGCTCCTTACAACCCTCTAATCCTCGATGTTGGAAGAGATTTCCGTGGATATCCCGGTGGACAAACCCATACTGGTCGAGTTCAGGGTTCCGTTACTGCCAGTGGAGTCACCCGTTCTACTCAGGATCATTCTGGCTGGAATGCTTATCCTGCTATTTGGTGGTGGTTCTGGTACAACAACGTCAACCTCAACAACTTCACCGATTTCAACAAACTCGGTACTGAGTTCTTCCCCTTGACTGACTATGGTTTCTATTTCATCGTCAAAGATATGGATGGAAGACACTTAACCTTTGATCAGACTGCTCCTATTGACTATCGCATCCGTCGTATGGTCATTTCTGGCGAGTTTGCTCAGCCAAAGGTTTTTGATACTGTACGCAATAAAGTTCAAGCCGAATACGAATATAATGGACTCCGTCATGTTCCTATTGCCTACGATTGGACTGGTGAAATCATTATTGACGCCGCCAATGCCAACGAATACGAACATGCCTGGGGCACCAACTGGGTCAACGTTGACCGTGATGGTGGACTTTATGATGTAACCAACGAATACCTTGCTGATTCTCGTCGTTTGGACTACAGAGGACTTCAAAACGTTTTCCGTTTCGAAGAAATCATTCCTATCGGTCATGGTATCGTAAATATCCAGGTTACTCTCTGGGATGGCACGCTCAAAATCTTCCAGGATTGTTGTGCTGAGCCTCCTACTGATGGCGTGGATATCCATGCTTTAACCGTAGAAGCTGATGTTAATGTAGTCACTGCAGACCAGGACAACAAGGTTGCCGTAACCGTAACTGAATACGAACCTATGCAAGCTGTTCAGGCTGCAAACGATGCATTTGTTTATGTCTGGCAGGATCGCGGCGTACTCAATCCTCGCACCAAACTCTATGATGGAGCTGGTGATGGTTGGGTAACCAATCCTCCTACCTCTTCAGATTTCAGCGGTTTAGCCCCACAGTTCTTCCGTGAAGACGACCTCAACAATGATGGAAAGATTTCCTTCGCTGATTACGAAACCGAAATTATCGGTACCTATGATATGGCCACCAACACCTGGGCAGGAGGCGTCATTGATGCCCGTACCTTCCAGCGCAACAATGGCCAGTACATCTTTGATCTTTCTGCTACCAATGGAGCCATGGTAACCACCACTGGTCTCGATTTTGGCGGACGCAAAGGTGATCCCGATCACGTCATCTCCGAATTTGAAACTTTACCCGTAATGATTACTGCTTACAAATACGGCGACGACAACAACGATCGTTCCTTCCGACCTCTATACAATTTTGGCAACAACGTCCCTCAGTACTCTCACGAAGTTTATCTCGCTGGTCAGAAGTTTATTGAAGTTGCTCCC
>DAOSES010000040.1:0-7374 GCA_035363255.1 Caldisericia bacterium
AGCGACTGGAGTAATAGGTAGAAGATCCCAGCATTTGGGCGAAGGAACTTGGTACAGAAAGAAGGAAGAGTAACACAAAAGACAGTACAAATGCTAAAGTGCGGGAGACAAGCGAGTAGGAATTACTACTCTCTCTCTCTCTCTCTCGAAAAGGAAGGAACAACGTTTGAATGTAAAACAAACTTCATCTAAAAGACCTCCTTATACAAATTTTAATAATAAATACCGAAATTGAAAGGAAATACCTGTACAAAATGGCATAGCACTCCTGAAAGATTTCGAAGTTCCCTTTTGAACTGATTAATACTGATGTAGAGTGAGTCATTGCAACTATACTCCAATGCTAACTATCAAACTATTTTTTAGTTTAGTATATATTTATCACTTGTCAAATTTAACTATAAGAGAGATATAAACTATTCATCAGCAATATACCACTCAGGAAAAAAAACATTCGCTATTTCGAGAAGACAAATCTGAAAGGTATAATATTACTTTATGGAAAGGTATGGGAGGAGTAGATGATAAAAGCTTTTAATATTCGGATGCTAATTGCTTGTTGGTGGATTTTTACACTTTCGGGATGCGGAGCCTTCCACTACCAGCAGATTACAGATTTCCAAGCCAGCTTCGATTGGGAAGGAGTCTCCTCTGACATTAAAAAGGGTAGTTATCTCTGGACTGAAGAATATATTCACTCCATGGTATCCTCTGGTCTCATGAAACAAGAATTCGTGGAAAGACCTTATGAGTTTATCAGCCGTGGGGATTTTATCTTTATACTAAACAAAAGCATGAACTATTCTGACACAACTCAGCAAAGTCCATACCTGGATCTTGATCCTGAAGATCCTCGTTATCAAGCTATCACTAATTGCTTTCATCAAGGTATCATAGACGAAGATGTTCATTTTTACCCTGACCAGTATCTCACCAGAACCACTGCCGCTCAGTGGCTCATCCGAGCCAAAGGCGGTCAAACGCTGGATCAGGAAGCAATAAACATCGTTGAACCTTTGATCTTTGCTCAGGATGGGTATCGAGAAGTTCCTCTTGAAAGCAGAGGCTACCTCAGCCTATGTTTAAAACCCCAGCATCAATTGATGTATTACCGATGGAAACAAAATAGCGAATACAGATTCATCGAAGCTTCCATGCCCTTGAGCAAAGCTGAAGCAGCCTACAGTTTTTTTCACTTACTACATCCACCGCGAGAAGGAGGCACTTTGCGAATTGTGGATAAGGCTCATGCTCTCAACTTTTTACCTGATTCACAAGCTTCACAGGATCAGCAAAACCTTCAGAGTCTTCTTCTATCCCCTGTTATTGGCTACAAAGACGAATATCAAAGTGCTTTCCCCTTATTGATTGAGCAAATACCAAGCATCGAAAATGGCTTATGGAAGATCAATGACGATGGAAGTATGGAGCTTAGCTTTCACTTTCGCAAAGACTTGATGTGGTCGGACGGAAAACCCTTAACTGCGAATGATGCCGTGTTTTGGTTTTATGTATGCCATCACCCCTCCTACCCTTTCAACAACACTGAAATCACTTCGATGATCAATCGTGCGGTAGCAGTGGACAGGCAAACAGTGGTGATATACTGGAATCAGCCCTATTCGTATGCCAACTATCATATTGATATACTTCCTCAGCATTTTTTTAACAAGTCAGGTGAAAAAAAACTAAGTCATTACTTGATCAATGATCCCAATTATTTTCAAGCCGAAAAAGATGCTGTTCCCGGTTTTCGCTCAAGGCAATACATTCAAGACGAAGAGCTTGTCCAATCCATAGTGAATTCATCCTATGTCTCTAAACCTTTGCATGCAGGACCCTATATTCTCGAAGAGGGAAAAGATGAAAAGGGAGTCTTAAGCTTGATACCTAATCCCTACTATCTTACTGGAAAAGCCTTGCTATCCTCCATTGATTATCGTCTTTCCGAAGATTTCAAACCCTTCCTTCAAGAAGAAGAGACCTTTGATTTCGATTTACTTCTGGGTGGAATATCGCTTGAAAGTACCAAAGAGATTCAGGCGCTGATTCCAAAAACACATGCTTTAGTTAGTACTCCAAGCTACGTCTGGGAACACCTTGATTTAAATCTGGACCATCCCTTCCTCTCCGATAGACGGGTCCGAGAAGCTTTGCTCAGGTGTATAGACAGGGATGAAATAGTACAGAAATATTTCTCAGGTCTTGCCTTTGTTGCTCATACTTATTTGCCCCCCCAACACCCCTCACTTGATTTTGCAGAAGTGGAAGCTTATCCCTTCGATCCAATCAGAGCAGGGCAATTACTTGATGAGGCTGAGTGGTTGTTAAATCCAGAAACTCAATTTCGAGAAAAAGCTGGAGAAATCCTCAGCATCACTCTCTTGTGTCCTTTGGATCCTCCAATTCGTGAAAAAATACTGGAAGAGCTTGCTCAATACTGGCAAAAACAAGGCATCCAGGTCCAGCTCCAGAAAGTCGAAAAGGAAGTTTTTTTTGAAAAGCTACTTCGAGAAAGAAATTTTCCTGGAGCAAGTGCTTGCTTGTATGCATGGAATTTTAGTGCTCGATCCAATTTATTTACGATAGTTCATTCGTCGATGATTCCTTCCAAAGAAAACCAATATCAGGGTCAAAACTATACTGCTTTCCAGCACTCCTATGTTGATGAGCTCTGTATGGAAAGCTTTCGGCTTATCGATAAAAACAAGCTAATGGGTCGTCTATCTACGATTCAGGAAATCTTATCCAACGACTTACCTTCTCTTCCGCTCTTCTATCATCCACGTTTAGTGATTGCAAAGAAAGACTTGATGCAGTTTAAAGCGCTTTCCACTGGAGTTTCTGACACATGGAACATTTCCTATTGGTATTGGAGAACAAATTGAGTATATATTTTGAGTATAAAAAGTAGTTGCAAAAAAGAGGGAAAGAAAAAAGAATGGAAGAAGCCTTGAAGGGAATCATCTGCTACTATTCTGCAACAGGAAATACCCGTTTGATTTGCGAAAAACTGGCAGAGTTTTTAGATTGTTTCTCTTTGAAGCTTTGTGACATGCAAAACTCCCAGGCTATCCACCCTCAGGAATATGATTTTTTTGGTTTTGCGAGTCCTGTAGAGTTTTTTGGTTTGCCAGTTTTCACCCAGCAATGGATCAAATCCATTTCCAGGATAGAAAAAAACAAACTTGCATTCATTCTACTCAGTCATGGCAGTATTCCAGGAACAGCATTGCTGCAAATGAAAGAACTGGTGGAAGAGCAAAATTTCAGAGTTTTTGCAGGTCACTCCCTGCATTGTCCAGAAAATTATCCTCCGCTTCGCAGTAAAGGCTTTAAAAGTGCAAAATCTCCTAGTGATAAAGAGTTAAAGCGTTTTATGCTGTTTTCCTACATTTTGAAAGACATGCTTCTTTCTGCCTCTAAAGGCACAGAACTCTTGGAAGCAAAATTTCGACTGGGTTTGGTCAATTATTTTTTCAACCTCCCCGATCCCAATGCTGCTAGAAGAGTGATGGGTTTTAAATACATTGATGAAAACTTATGCACCCGTTGTGGGACTTGTGTTCAAGCTTGCCCCCATCATGCCATTCACCTCGAAGCATTTCCAATTTTTTCAGAAGAGCTATGCCGGGGCTGCTGGAAATGTTACAACCAATGCCCGTTTAAAGCCATTTACACTCGCAATATAAGAGGAACAGGGCATTACAGAGAGCCTGGCAGTATTTTTGTTGAAAAAATGAAAGCATTGCGATTGCCACATGAATAATCGCTTGCCTTTCACTACTGCCCTTATTACCGGAGCCTCCAGTGGTATCGGAGAAGCTTTTGCGCGAGAACTTGCTGATAGGGGAATTCAACGAATGCTATTGCTGGCTCGAAACAGTGAAAAACTGGAAGCCTTAAAAAAAGAGCTTCAAAACAAATATCCTATTGAAATCCATTGCTTTTCAGTAGATTTGTCCAAAGCTGAAGCTGTAAACCAATGCTTGAAAGATTTGGAAAAGCTGAATTACTCGGTTGATTGTTTGATCAATAACGCAGGTTTTACCATCCGCACCGAGGATGAATGCCAACAAAGCGATGTGGTTCAGCAAATGATACAGCTAATGGCTGGCACCCCTGTGCTTTTATGTCAACGCATTGGCAGTAAGATGCTAGAACATAAAAAAGGCTATATTCTCAACGTATCCTCTATTGTGGGTTGTTTTCCGGTAGCTACAACCCTTTCCTACTGCGCCATCAAACGTTTTCTGACTGCTTACTCTCATTCTCTCTCTTATGAATGGCGTTCAGAGGGGATTCGAGTGAGTTGCCTACAACCAGGAGCCACCCTGAGCTCCTTTCATGAAAGCAATCAACTGGGGCTTCCCGAGAAGCTGAAGTCCATATTTCGCAGTTCGGAGCAAGTTGCCCGTATTGGTGTGAATGGTTTAATCCGAGGAAAACGTGATATTTTTCCTGGTCTTGAAAACTATCTTCTTTTCTTAATCACCCGTATCATTCCCCATCGCTGGATTTATATCCTCCACAAAAACTGGTGGCGAAAACGCCGCAAACAATGGTGTAATTAGCTCCTTCTCCTTCCCTAATTAAACTTGCTATATCGAAAAAAATTTGCATAATATTTTAGTCTGTATAGAATGATTAAGATGTAATATTTGAGTTATGGAGGAAGTATGTTACGTAAGAAATCTGGAATTGAAGAGGCAAGAAAAGCGATCGTCCGAAGAGATCGTAATCGCATATACAAATCCAAGCTTCGCAATGCTATCAAAGCAACGCTTAAGCCAAATCTTAGTGCTGAAGAAATGATGGAAAAGTTTGTTTTAGCTCAAACCATCATCGACAAGGCTGCCAAAAAGGGTGTTATTCACAAAAATAACGCTGCAAACCGCAAGTCCAGATTGATGAAGCACATCAATAAGCTTGGCGCTAAAGCTTAAAGCCTAAACACTACCTATCACAGAAACCAACAAGGTTTCCAAGCTTAGGTCAGACTGGGTTTTATATAGTTTATCCACTTTCAGCAGGCGTTCGATTGCTTCCATGATTCGTTCAGAAGAAGTGTTCAATGCCTGCTGAATCAATTTTTTAAGACGATAAGGATTTAAATCTTTAAAAGAATTCTCCGCCTCATGAGGATTTTTGCATATATCCAGAGCTGTTTTCACTTGAGCCAGGAGAATACAGTGATTCAATAAAAAGTAGAGCACTTCTTCAAGCGTTTTCCCTTGGTCAAGCAAGCTGAAGTATATTTGGAGAGATCTCTGATGGTTTTTGCCCAGCAAGGCGTCGGAGAGGTCAAAGATCACCGATGGATCGAGATGCGCTTGATTGAACTTTACTTTATCCCAATCGATGTCGCTTTTACCCGCATATAACAAACCCCAACGGTCTGCCTGCTGGATAGCAGTATCAAGATCCATCAGGCTCTGTTTCATCAGATTTTCAATGAACGTGGAGGGAGGGTTGAGCTGATACCACTCAAAGCGTTTCTGCAATCTTCCCATCCATTGTTTTTTTGTCAGGCTGGCATCATCCACCATATGCCAGGAAGCATCAAGATTTTTTCCCAATAAGCTTTGGGCTTCTTTGGACTGGATGGTATCTTCCAGCACAATTACCGTTTCATGGTCTTCCTGGGTATATAAGGGAGCTATAAGGATTTTTTTTAACTTTTTTTTATCTACCGCAGAGAAATTCTTCAACAACACCAATTTTTTGGTAGAGAAGAAGGAAGAACTCTCTGTTTTATCCAACCAATCGTCGAGATTAAAATCTTTAGCATGAAATACATAAGTTTCCGGGGGAGTTTTATCGCTCTGTTCCAGACATTTTTTGAGCATGGAAAACAACAATTGCTTGAGATAATCAGCGTCCTGCAGACATATATATCTTGCAAAGGGTTTGTGCTTGCTTAAATAAGCCAGGTGGCTGACGTATTTATTGTCTGGAAGATCGGTCATGGATATATTTTTTCAATAGTTCGTGGGAAAGGAGCAGCTTCTCGGATATGATCAATCCCTGCCATCCACCCCACAAAGCGTTCCAAACCCATGCCAAAACCAGAATGAGGCACAGAGCCATATTTTCTTAGGTCCAGATACCAATCATATGTCTCTTGAGATAGACCTGCCTGCTGAATGCGTGCCAACAATTGCTCAGGATCGTGAACTCGCTGGCTTCCACCGATGATTTCACCATAGCCCTCAGGAGCCATAAGATCTGCAGCCAGTACTACCCGTGCATCGTTTGCATCGGGCAACATGTAAAAAGGGGTATTTTCCACGGGAAAATGGGTGATAAAGACGGGCTGTTCATAATGACTGGAGATGATGGTTTCATCCAATCCAGTGATATCGTCTCCCCACTTTTTATCTCGTTGATGCGAATTTAAAAAATCCAACATTTTTTCATATTTGACCCGAGGAAAAGGAAGACGGATTTGATTCAGCTTGGAAACATCGCGCTCAAGGGCTTCCAACTCTTTGGAACATTCCTTCAACACTCGCTGTATCAGGTAATAGACAAGATTTTCCTGGATGGATAGGTTTTCTTCATATTCCACGTAAGCCATTTCTGGTTCTACCATCCAAAATTCGGTAAGGTGTCTGCGGGTTTTGGATTTTTCCGCCCGAAAGGTGGGTCCAAAGCAATACACCTTGCCAAATGCCATGGCTGCAGCTTCCTGATAGAGCTGACCTGTTTGTGATAGGTAGGCTTTTTCTCCAAAATAGTCGAGTTCAAAAAGAGTAGAAGAGCCTTCTGCAGCGGATCCTGTAAGAATCGGAGAATCAATCAGGACAAAGCCCTGCTGGTTTAAAAAATCACGAATCCCTTGTTCGACCACTGCACGAATTCTTAGAAGGGCATGCTGTTTGGGGGATCGAATCCACAAATGTCTTTTTCCCATGAGAAAACCAACGCCATGCTCTTTTAAGGCGATAGGAAACTCCTCTGATAATTGGACTAAGTGTAAAGCTTTAACATCCATTTCAAAACCAAGAGGGGAGCGGCTTTCTGCTCGAATGGTACCATCAAGAATCACAGAGCTTTCCTGTCTCAGGTTTTTGCCCAATTCAAAAAGCTCTTCACCAACTTCTGCTTTGGAAACCACACATTGCATGAATCCAGTGCCATCTCTGACGATTAAAAACAAGATTTTACCGCTGGATCGAAGATTAAAAACCCAACCCTTGAGACTAACCGTCTGATTGACAAAATCTGCTACCTTGTCAATGCTAAAGGTCTGTTTGTCCATTGTTCCTCTCCCCTCTTATATTAAGCGTTTCTTTTCTTATTTCTCGTAAATGACCGTGACTGTACGAGTAGCTGCATCCCATTCCACGATAGCTCCGAAAGCTTCGGAGA
>DAOSES010000041.1:0-6743 GCA_035363255.1 Caldisericia bacterium
GGGAGCAACTTCAATAAACTTCTGACCAGCGAGATAAACTTCGTGAGAGTACTGACCCTGGTTTCCACCAAAATTATAAAGTGGGGTGAATGCACGGTCATTGTTGTCGTCGCCGTATTTGTAAGCAGTAATCATTACGGGTAAACGTTCAAAATCAGAAATGATGTGATCGGGTTTTCCTGAGTTTCCACCAAAATCAATACCCACTGTATTGATCAAAGCTCCATTGCTGGAGGATAAATCAAATACATACTGACCATTGTTGCGCTGGAAGGTACGGGCATCAATGACGCCTCCTGCCCAGGTGTTGGTGGCCATATCATAGGTACCGATAATTTCTGTTTCGTAATCAGCGAAGGATACTTTTCCGTCACCATTAAGGTCATCAGATCTTTCATATTGAGGCGATACGCCAGAATACAATGAGGAGCGAGGAGGATTGGTTACCCAACCATCGCCAGCGCCATCAAACAGACGGGTGCGAGGATTGAGCACGCCGCGATCCTGCCAGGCATAGACCAAAGCATCATTAGCATGTTTTTCTTCCTGCATGGAAGAAGCTTCGGTAATAGTTGCAACAATCTTGTTGTCCACATCAGCTGTAATGGAGTTAAGATCTGAAACAACATTTAAAGCATGAGTGTCCACACCATCTGTTGGAGGTTCAGCGCAACAATCCTGGTAGATTTTTACGGTGCCATCCCAGAGCGTAACGCGGAGTTGAAGAACGCTCTGTCCGATGGGAATGATTTCTTCAATACGGAACACATTGCGCATGCTACGATAGTCTAAACGCTTGGTTTCACGTAAGAATGGATTGACATAATCATAGGGATCATTTTGTCCATCAAGGCGAGTCCAGTCGTCTCCAAGGGCATACTCAAAGTCCAGATAGTTGGAACGATCAATAATGATCTTCCCAGTCCAATCATAGACGATGGGTACATGCTTGGTACCATTGTATTCATAATCAGAACGAATGGTGTTCCGGGCTTCGTTGAATACTTTGGGTCGAGCATAAGATCCAACGACTTCAATTCGTCTTAAACGCTGATCAATAGCTACATCTTCTGAAAAGCTCAGATGATTTCCATCAATGTCTTTCAGAATGAAATATACGCCATAATCAGTCATGGGGAAGAATTCAGTTCCCAGTTTGTTGAAGTCGGTAAAGTTGGTTTGATTGGTTCCAGCATGCCAGAACCACCACCAAATGGCAGGATAGGCATTCCATCCGGAGTGGTCAGTATCTGTTCGAGCAACACCACCAGAAACAATGGCACCTTTCACTCGACCAGTATGACTCTGTCCACCAGGATAGGCACGGAAATCTTTGCCAACATCGAGTACCATGGGGTTGTAGGGAGATTGAATTTGAGGAGTTGGAATAGCCAGGGGTGAAAGACCACGTTTCTGACCCTGAGCATCTTCTGAAGGAGCCGTGTAGTTGACTCTGGAATTTTGTAAACCATGGTCAACAATGGACATTTCAGCAAAGTTGAGGTAGGGATCAGAAGGTAGGACTTTGAACTCGTGTACGCCACAATAATCAATACCCATATAAGAGTATCTCTGAAGTCCAGAGCCATTGTAAGACTTGAAATCAAAGTCAACATCATGAGCAAAATTGCCAACAGCTTCATCAACGATGAAATATGGAGGATGCTTGATGGTGGAGTTGTAGTCAAACAGGATATTGTAGGAATAAACCTGCAATTTCAGCTTTGACATAGCATCCTGAGGAATGACGGTTACTAGAATTTCTCCGCCTTCATCAGTGGCTGTTCGGGTTTCTTCGCCATAATTACGGATATAGGATGGAACACCGTAAGTGGCTATGAAGAAAGGACCGTAGGTGTCGCCATAGCTTACATAGCCGAATTTATTAAAACTACCACTTCCGCATATTTTGCAGGAAGGAGTTTCAATGGAACAATCGTTGTTGATGAGATTTTTAGTGATTTGTCGATCAATAATTTTGATGTAGCCAGGAACAGTAGAAGGCCACAGCGCTGGATCGATTCCTGCATCAGCAGCATTGGGAACCCAAACAATATCGCCTTCATCAAGCATTCCCGGATGGGGTCCGATGTCTTTCCAATGCCAGTAAACCATGGTACCATCGGTATTAACCTGACCGATAATACGATCTACCATCGAAGTGGATACATTGGTATCGGATACTGGTTTGTTTTTGTTTCCATAGAGAATTCCTCGAGTGGGTTCTTTCATGAAACCAGTAAACATATACTCAATTCCACCGCCGTTAGCATTGTAGATCACGGCAACTTCTTCACCATCGGGAACAGATACAGTGATACCCTGAGGATCATTAACATCCAAGGGGTTGTCTGCATCTTTCAGCTTCAAGGTGAGATTGGGGAAGCGTTGATCAAGCAAACCCACACATTTTGTGGAGGGAATAAACTTGAGTTCTTCAGGAGCAACTTCGTAGCGATAATCGCTGAAGCAATCGTATCCATGTTGCATGCTGGGAGGAAAGGGAGGAATGGGGTAAGGAGGAGGTGACCAGGGATACTGAGAATAGCGGGTGCCTTCCACAATAGGATTGTAAAAACTCTCCCAGAATGGATCGACTAGCTTTTTGGAGGGGGGCACCTGATCCATTTCGTTGTATCCACCGTCATCTTTGAAAGCAACAATACGCACTCGTAGGTCATAAGCAGTAGTCTTGTAATAGCCAGGTTGACCATCCTTGCCAGGGACCCACACCTTCTTTAGACCGGAGCTAACGCCATTGGAGTTGCATGTTCCGCGATAAGGAGTGAATTTGAATGTAACGTAAGGATTGTCTGCAGTGATTTCACGGTAATCCTCGTGAATCAGCTGACCATATGGACCCTCTGTGTCTCTCAGCATGACATAAACCTTTTCAGCAGGGTAGTATATGCCATTTTCCCATCGTGCTGGACGAAGCGGGGGATCCACGGCAATATCAACCCGAGCTGTTTGCTCTACTCGGAAAGAATTATCTATATTAACTTTCAGTCCAAGCTCTTTGCTAGGTAGAACTTCCCAGTCGATAAAACGATGGTCACCATTTTTGCCCATACTAATACCATAAACTGGGTTACGCATGTTCCAGTATTCATATTTATACTGAACAATGGAACCGCATTCATAGAAACGGTTGGCAACTTTTACTGGAGTCAAACGGGTAACATTAACAAAAACGGAGTAAGGGGTGATACGAATCCTGTTGGTAATATCAGGGGTACTAGCGTTGGGTACAAGGATTATCTGGTTTTTTTGATACAAATCATACCACACGTGATCTGCAGTGAATAAAGAGGGATTTGCTGGAGGTGTTATTGCAGGTGTGATATCTTTATCTCCAGCCTGAACCATAGTGTAGGCAGGATGATCATAAATTCTGGCTAAACGAATATCACCAATACTTATATAACCATCATTGTCTCTGTCCACATAAGCTGAACGAATACGATTAAAATAAGGTAAATTGGAATTTACTGGATTAGGAGAGCTGTTGGGTACATCAATTTTAATCCAAGCTGACACATCGGCATCTAGTGTGGGGCTTATCAGATCTGGATTGTTGTACATTCCAACGCCAACAACTGAGCCTGGCATAAAGCGATTTGCAAGGTCAAAAACTCGAATATCACCAGGAGTAATTGTGCCAGATCCATCAACGTCATAATAGAGCACATTGGAATAATCTACTGTACCAAAACGAAAAGTAGGTACAACCCCAGGAATTAAGGGTACAGGCTCTTCGGAGATTTTATAAATATTCTCACTAATATCATAGAGATAGTTGCGAGGAATGCTTAAATCTGGCCAGTCCTGATCAAAGAATCTGTGTTCGTGAGTAAAGAAATGAAGTCTTCGTCCTGCATCAGCATCTCCAGGAGATACGCGAGAGCCAGCTTTGTAAGAAATAACGTTGTTGCCTTGAGTAACTACAACATCTGTCAAGCGAATATCACCATCATTAACAATATGGTATGCATCTGGATCATGTGGTGGAGGTGGAGGTGGAGAAGGACTGGGTGGTGGGGTAGGCGGTGGGGTGTTGGGACTAAATGTGTTTGTATTTTCATTTCGGTATATAGCTTCGCCACATCCATATTCCAAATTACCAGTATCGTAAAACATAATATCTTCGGTGAAGGAAAGAAGAGGGCGATCAAAGTCAGCGTCTTCTATGTTTTGGTCGTCAGCACCAATAAATTCTTCGCCAACTTTACCTTCAATGTAGTCATCAGATAAGTTATGAGCAACAGCCTTTCCAAGTTCACCTACAGAAGTGGGGGAAAGCATGTTGTTGACTCCATCATCTTTGAAGAGCTGAATACCAAGATATTCACGATAAGACAATCTTACGTTCTGAAAAGTGGTGGCTGGTACAAAAAATTTAGATCCATCTGGATCAAGGAAAGTATTTTTTTGTACCGTCTGGGCTTGTCTGAAATCGCTGGTTTGAAACTTCAATGAAGCTGCAGTAAATGCGTCAGGCATAGCTCGTTCATCTACATCAGCCATCCAGACATCTGATTGAATGGAAAGATTGTAGTCGGGAGCATTGCATCCACCGAAGAGAACTTCAGCTAGGATAAGCAAGTCGCCAGCTCCGATGATATTCTGTACAACCTGATTGCCTTCTCTGTCAAGGAGTGGAACGTTTACGTTGGTTAAACGTGCATCTCCCACTGACACAGTACCCCAGGGAGGGTTGGAATCATCGTCTTTATATATCCATTCTCCTAAATCAAAACGATTCCATCCACGATTGTTCAATCCTTGAACTTTGCTGGGATAATATCCATAATCTGCAGTTGTTTTTACGTTTTCAGCATGAACTTCATCTTTTTGATAAGGAGAACGTTCTCCTACATCGTTGAAATGAACGCGGAAACGGAATAGTTCTTTAAAGATTTTGGATACGGTGGGGTTGGGGTCAGGGGGAGTATCTGTTACGCCATGTCCACCAAGATAGCCCGTCCACTGAACAGCACAATCCCAATCAGTGTGTTTTACAATAGCGCCTGGGGGGTAGTTTCTGTTTTCGGTGCCGACCACTACGGTGACTGGGGTGAGTCGAATATCACCTTCTTCGACCAGATATTTTAGGTTGTAGTACACATTGTTGGAAGAATCACGATGGGTACCTTTTCTGTAAATAAATTCACCTGGTTCATAGGTAGAAATATTGGCATAGCCCAAATATTGATCATTGTAGCCAGTGCCACCAGGTCCTGGCTTGACTGGGTCTACCACACGCCAGGATTGGTTGAAATCAGAAACATTGTCAGTATGGAGCTCATCACCGCCATGAACATGCATCTGATTTACATTGGTGCTGTTGTAGTACCAATGGTATTGATTATAGGGGCCTTCCGCTATTCTCTCCGTTACAGTTTTTTGGAATTCTGGTAAAGGATCTCCAATTTGATTAACTGGCGGTGGAGCACCAGTTAAGTTAAACCTGTTGGGAGGAGTAGGAAGAATTTCACTTGCTTCACCCCAATAAACAAAATCAAATAATCTGTAAGCAATATCGAAATCTCCGCCTTTAACTGTAGAAGGCTGAAACTTACGACCTTCAGAGCCTAATTCCAATTGATATGAATCGATATTGCAAAAAGCAAGACGGAATTTTCGATTGGTAATATTTCTATCCCAGAAATATATGGGCTCATAGTCCTTTTTGACAAAGTTCATAAGCTTGTAGGGACCTTGGGTATTAATCGAAGAAGTAATAGGAGAAGCTATTGAAATTTCGTAACTTACTTTTTTTCCAGGTTCTTTTAATGTTTCAGGATATGAATAACTAAGACTATTCATTAGAACTAATGTATCTCGATCGTTGCTTAACACGATTCGCTTATTTTGACCTTGAACAGTTACAGTTGCTCCTGCCCATTGATCGGTCTTCCAATTTGCATCACAATCTGTTAAAGCAGTTTCGCTTAATGAGCATGTCACTCCAGTATGCTTTAATCCATCCTTACATGCTCCATCAATATACTGTCCTCCAAGATTTGTGGGGTCTAAGCTTGGATTGTAAGCCACATAATCAAATGTTCCATCGGGATCCAGCCAAAGCTGACCCTGGTCGTCCAGCAAGCCAAACCAATGGTGAGTCCCTTGAGACTTACCACCCGCTGGATTGATGTCTAAATAGAAATCAGTCCAGTAAATTGCATTAATACCGCCTTCGACCATAGATGCATCGAAGCCTTTTTGCCATGGATACTTCTTTCCCTGGGGCAATTCCTTGCCATCCCGGTTGTAATAGGGAGGCATAAAACGAACTGCGATGAAAGAGGCATTTTGGGCTTCGTTTGCAGCTTTCGAAATGGAAGGAGCAGTACCGATTTGCAGAATGCCAGCAACCATTAGAAAGGTTACTAACCAGCTTAACGCTTTCTTCATGCATCGTCTCCTTTCTTAAGAATAATTTCGCCACACTGTGCTATTGTTAATTCTTCTTGTTTTAAGGGTTTCATTTTTTCCTATCTTTCTTCCCTTACTTTTCTATTGACTTCCCTCCCCTAAAGAGGAGGGAAGTCAAAAAAAGTCTTTTTATAACGTCTATGGAAGCAAATCCCGGGTAATAGTCACGGTGCGGGTTGCTGCATCGTAATCCACTTTTGCGCCAAGGATTTCTGCTACAAAACGGACAGGGACAAAAGTCATTCCATTCACTATAACGGGAGGAGCATCGATAGTATAGGATTTTCCATTAACCATGACAG
>DAOSES010000042.1:0-6155 GCA_035363255.1 Caldisericia bacterium
ATGGTTTTAACTTAATCCTTTTTAGGCTTGACATGAACCATAGTATCTGACTCAAATTTTTCTACTCCTGGTATTTTTCGAACCAAAAGATTCCGTCCCATTTTTGGACAGTGATAATTCCATAATCCATGGCGACTTTGTCGATATATTGATCCTGGATTCTCAGGTGGAGCGTTTTGAGCCTTCTGCGAAAATTGATGAGTGATAAACCTCTTTTGTAGTGGTTGCATCGTCGGCAACTGGGGTTAAGATTGCTGATATCATTTACCTCAGGGCCTTTTCTCCTGCGTTTGGCTTTGATATGATCCACTTGCAGCTCTTTATATTCCAGGGGTTTCCCGCAATAGGCGCACTTTTTCCCATATTTATTCCAGACCAGCTCTCTTAGTTTTTTAGTCATTTAGGATAGAGAATGGTGATTTCTTGTGTTTTTGCCTCCCACTTGACTTCACATCCCAGGTTTTCGGTAACAAATCTGACTGGTACTACGGTGGTGCCAGCAACTATTTGAGGAGCGACGTCAAGCTCTACTTTTTGCTCGTTGACTATCGCAGTCTTGCTCCCAATGGTTAATACGATCTCCACTCCTGAAATCTCATATGTAACTGTTTTGACTCTCTTGGTTTCATTATCGCTGGTAAAGCCAACTTTTGCCCCAATTTCTTCTCCAATAAATCTAAAGGGCACCAAGGTTCGCCCGTTTTGGATGAACGGAGCAAGCAGTAACTGTCTGGCTTCGCCATTTACTGTCGCAGATTTGTTGCCTACCTGCATGATGATAATAAGTCCAAACCAAAAATCATGTTCCAATGAAGTTTTGTTGCCGACACTATCGGTAGCTTCCACTGAAAACTTATTTTTTCCAACCTGGGGATGATAACTATGCTCGAAAACCCCATCAAAACCATTGTCATTGGTATTTTGTTCCACATAGACAATTTGTCCATCAATGAGGACTTCAGCGTTCTTATCATCCACATAGCCTATGATGGCAATCCCTTTTGTAGAGTCGAGGTTTTTGCTGTTTGATTTCGGATATTCAATCATAAGCTTGGGGGCGATGGTGTCCAATCGAATCATGTACTCCCTCGACCAGGTATTACCAGCCTCATCCTGGGCACCTACCATAATCATATTGTCGCCCTCTACCAAAATCATTTCTTTTGAAAAATTTCCTTTTTCATCAACTTCAAGATTTTCTCCATTGATTACAACTATTTTGTCAAGCTCCAATACGTCTACTCCAAATACTACAGTTTTCAGCTCAGTGGTGCGGCCTTTTACCGTAAATCGTTCTTGACCGGTTTCAGTTGATTGCGAAATTGGATTTACCATCACGACTTCCGGCCTTAACGTGTCTACTAGAATGAATTCAAATTTGGGCGCTTCTTCAGCATAAGGTGTTTTAGCTTGAAACCACAACTTGGCAATATATTGACCTGGATCGGCTGGTTTAGCTCCATCATATTGGATTTTTTGGTCGATTTTGTCATCCCACCAAACCCAGATTTCAGCGCTAGGGTCGCTAGCTTCAAAAGAAATAATGGGTATTTCAGTGTGCCAATAAACCTCTTTTTCGGTGATTCTTGAAGCAACATTTCCTTTTTTACCCTCTACTTTAATAGATGATTTTGGGGCAGGGGGGAACAAGGTATATTCGTATTCAGCATTAACTTCCTTATCGGTGGAAACGTTCATTATATAAGTTCCAGGGGTGGTTCTGTTGTCAATATTTGGCGCAATAATCTCATATTCTTGTTTTTTAGGTGGATCTTCATAAACATGAACTTCGAAAAATGCTCCGTGAGAAAAGTGTACTATTATTCTATTTTCTGGTAGTTTGCCGTCTCCAAAAATGACCTTAATATGATACTCTGCTATTTCTCCCACATTGGGAGGGGTGATGGTAACATCAACGATCTCCAAAGTTTGGATCACTATTTCTACCGCGGAGCTTAGACTAAACTCTTTATCGCTTTCAAAGCGGTACTTAATTCTTATAATTCCAGGATTTTTCGGATTTTTTAAACCTATAATTTTTACATCAAGAATGTCCGTTATCTCTTCTTCCAATATTAGCTCAAAAAGATGATCATTACCAGTAAATATTCTATCGTCGTTGACAAAACACTCAAAATCATTCTCGATCTGAATTTCTGTTGGCAACTCAAAAATAATTTTCCCGCTGATACTTTTCTCAAGAGGAATGAGGATTCGATATTCTGCTTCTCGATTTGTTTTATTGTTGGATGTTAGCAAGACTGAACTGGTTTTGCTGATTTGATAACTGTTAGATTTTACCCAATCATCGATGGATGTTCCAACTTCAAGTTGATACATTCCTGGTTTGGATGGGTTTTCAATACCACATCGTTGGTCAAACTCAATCACAACTTTTGCTGAATCTTCTATTTCGATGGGAGTAGTAAAATTAAGATTCAAACCACTTCCGTTCATTGCTCTTGGCAAAGGTGACCCATTGATTTTCACCCATTCGGGGCGGATATCTTTAATCGATTTGTTGAACCTGGTCCCTTCTGGAAATCTGAGCTTTATGAGACCTTGCCCCTGCCTTAGCCATCCACCTCGACCCACATTAAAAGAAATAGTAATCTTTGCCTCTGTGGCAGGGGTGGATGGATCTACTATGACTTCAGGAGTTCCTGTTGGTTCTCCAATTCTACTTTCAACTATTTCAAACTGGGCTTTGATTTCACCTGGCTCTCTTTGGTTGGATATTCCATACGCGTAGGTACCTGGATTAGCAGGTGTTTTAAACCCACAAGTGTCTGGAACGGTCACGACAATATCTCGGTAACCCTCTTTTGAGGGATCGAGTTCGATGTGGGAGTTGAAAGTTAAAGATTGCATGGAGCCATCTGGATAAAAAGCGATAATTGGTAAACCCTGGCAGGCAGAACATGGGGAAAGACCAATGCTCATGGATTCGATTATTTGTTTGAGTCGAGCATCTCTTGCAACCTTTTCCTCTGGTAATGGGGGTTCGATGATAGTACCTTTGGGAAAGCCCAGTTTAATCCAATCATGAACCTCCAGGAGTTTCTCGATGGTAAAATGGAAGCGGTAGGTGGCTGCTTTGTTGGCTACCCTAGGACGAACTTCCATTCTAAATGAATGTATTGCATTGGCGTGGTTTTTTGAAAATATACCCCATGAAAAGGCTAGCGATAACACCAATAGAAAAGAAATCATATTTTTCATTTCGATGTCCTTCCTTTCATTTTTTCTCCTGATCGATCCTGCTTCTTCGTTGAAACCTTACACTTAAACGGATAGGAATTATTTATTTACATTGTACTGATTTATGAATAAATGCAAGCTTTTTATAGCAGAAAAAAACCGCCGGGCTATGGATTGGATTCCGTAATCCAGCGGTTTATGTTTGGCTACTTATATCTGCTGATTATGATTTACAGTTTGCGATGACAGAGCCACCAGTCGTAGCATTCAAATTCACCAGCTTTGGCTTTTTCGAGACGTTCTTTTGCTGTTTTGACGTCTTTGGCGGGAGGAATGATCACATGGTCACCCACGATTTCATTATCTGGCCATTGGGCAGGCATGGCTACGCCATTGATATCGGAGATCTGCATGGCTTTGACTGCGCGTAGGATTTCGTCCATATTACGACCCAGCTCCTGGGGATAGTAGAAAATGATACGGATGAGGCCTTTGTCGTCGACAATGAAGACAGCACGCACGGTGTTGGTGCCTTTGCCAGGGTGGATGAGACCCAGCTTTTGGGCTACAGCACCGGTATCGGCAATGATCGGAAATTGAATCTCGACTTTTAAATTTTCACGGATCCATTCTTCCCATTTGATGTGGGAAAAAACCTGATCGACGCTCATGCCAATGAGTTCGCAGTTGAGGGCACGAAATTTGTCGTAGCGTTTTTGGAAGGCTACAAATTCGGTGGTACAGACGGGGGTAAAATCTGCGGGATGGCTAAAGAGTACAAACCATTTTCCTGCAAAGGCCTGGGGAAGTTGCATTTCACCGTGGGTGGTCTGTACTTTCATCTCTGGGAAAGCGTCTCCCAATAAGGGCATTCCATGTTTTTCGTTAACATTGTCCATAAAAACCTCCTTAAAATGTTTTTGAATGTAGGCATTTTTCACAAATGCCAAAATACTGAATCGTATGAGAGTGAATCTCATGCGCTGAATTGCATTTTGCCAACTCGGTGACTTGAGCTTGGAAGGGGAGGGGCAAATCGATGATATTGCCACATTGCTCGCAGATGAAGTGATAATGGTTTTGGGTGGTGGCGTCATAATGCTCGGTGCCATCATGAAATTTTTTACATTCGATGCGCTTTTCTTCTGTCAGAATATTGAGGTTGCGATATACGGTACCCAGGCTGACTGAGGGACATTCGTTGCGCAGGGTGTCATAAACCCACTGAGCTGTGGGATGATCCTTGTTAGCCATTATTAGATCGAATATTCTTTCACGTACTTTACTTTTTCTTCTTTCCATATTTCACCTTAATTAATAATAATAATCATTACTAATATGTCAAGATATCAGCTAAACTGAGCCATAGGGACGGGGGTGTTGACTCAATTTTATACAACCATAAGCTCCCATAAATACAGAGTAATACCTTGTTTAAAAAACTATGATATATGTTAAAAGGAAGTTAACAATCTTATCTATATATCTTTATATAGTCTCACTATTGCTGACTAATATGTTTAATTTAAAATTATCTTGTATTTCTTTTTAACTTAAAAAATGCCATATAATGTTCATAAATACTAATAATAATGATAGACATTAAAACTTACGTATTTTGAAATTGAAGAAAATGGACTTGCCATAAAATATTATAAACAAAGGGTTAGTAGGATTTGTAAAGTGAGTCAGTACCCCCGTCCCCTTGACTCAAATTCTTGATGGGCATAGGTGGGTAGTTTGGAGTATATGTCATTAATTCAGGGTTATTAGGCTATGAAGTGTAAGTGCATTTCTGCAATTCGGGCTTTATAGACATAGAATAAGTCAGTGTATCTGCGAAGTTTCTTAAATTTGGAAAAATGTCGCAAGTACTAGGTGCCCGTGTGACATAAGTCTCCCTGAGTTACATACTATCGTAAAGTGCATTGGGGATGAGCTTGAGAATTCGTGCGATAATGCCCCAGCGTTTGGTAACATAGGCAACTTTTCTTTTCCTTGTTATGGCTTGGTAAATTTGCTTGGTCACCATCTCAACTGGCATCACCCAAAACAAACCTTCTCCTTTTGCCATGGCAGTATCCACGAGACCAGGGCGAATATCGGTAACCCATATCTGCTCCTTGCCTTTTTTAGCTTTCTGCCCTAATCCTTCCATATAGTTGATTTGAAATGCTTTTGATGCATAGTAGGAAGGGGCCGACCTATTTCCTCGCAGTCCCGCAATGGAGGTGATAGCGACTAAGTGCCCGGTCTTTTGCTTTTCAAAGAAACGGAAAGCCCAATCCGCAACGCAAGTAAAACCCAATACATTGGTATCGATGGTTCTTTTTTCAATCGTAAAATCAAGCGGATCATTTTCATCTCCCGTTCCGGAACTTATAACAAGCAAATCCAGTCCACCAAGCTCTGAACTCAGTTCTTCCAGTTTTTCAGCAATGGTGGAGGTTTCGCTCACATCAAAGGATTTAGCGAAATACTTATCAGGATGCTCTTGCATTATGGATTCAAGCAATTCGTTGCGACGACCAGTTATTCCGACGCAATATCCTTTTTCAATAAGTAAGGCTGAAAGACTTTTTCCAATACCAGAAGTAGCGCCAATAACTATAGCTTTTTTCATGACTTATCTCCATTTTTAGAAAGTGTTGTAGAAGTTTTCAAAGAAATGTTGCAAGTGCTACATCCCCATAGTATCTGCGACATTTGGGAACTAATCCTCTTGCCAGTGGAATGCTGCTTTTTTGAGTCTGTCCATGATGGCTTTGCCAATTCCAATTTCTTCGATAGCCTCTGCTACTATGACTTCAACGTCTTCATCATCTTCAAAAGTATGCATAGCTTCAAACATGTTTATTGCATAATCTTTTGGATCTTTGCTTTCTGAAACTCTTATTACCTCAACTTTCCCACATACATAACCCGATTTTACTATCCTAAATTCTTCTCCATCA
>DAOSES010000043.1:0-5967 GCA_035363255.1 Caldisericia bacterium
TTTTTAAAGGAAGAAATGAATTAGTTTCGTCCAGATTTTAGATGAGCCAATTCGATTTGTTTACTTATTTTTTTTTATTGTTACAACATATAGTTAAGTTAAAATAGTTTATTCTACAGGAGGTTAATTATGTTTTTAAGAAAAGTTTTTCGACTTGTTATGTTGCTTATTTTTGTTCTTAGTTGTTTGACTTTTTTCCCAAAATCTGTAATTTGTCTTTGTCCTCCGACTTATAATTTTAAATTAGATTATATAAAAAGCGTACGATATGATAATTTTATATTTGAAGATAACTTTACCAACACAAACACATTTAGTTACTATACACCCCTTGTTGGTTCGCTTAGTTATAGTTATTTAGATATTGCTAATGGAGTACTTAACCTTAACAGTTCAGATTCAATAGCTGTACCTTGGGGTACTGATTTTGATTGTAAAACTCAACAAGAGTTTTCGGTTCCATCTTTAATAAATGGACCTTGGAATGGTAACTATAAATTGATTGCACGTTTCAAGGGAGAGACTATAGAGGATTTAATACCTCAAAAAATTGATAACATTGAAACCAGTTATGATGTCGTTATTGCACGTAATAACCCTTTTACTGCAGCAAACGGAAATGTATGTTCAAGAGGAATTGAGTTTACTAAAGTTTTTCATGATCCCTTAGATGATCGCGATAAAGTTCAAACTATCTCAGTAATTGAATGGGAAGATATTGATTTGAACCCAGATGATCCAACGTTGACTATAAGAATAGACCTAAGTACTAATGGTAATGTTGTTGGTTTTTATAGTACGGATAGAGAAAACACATGGTATTCTCTAGGTCAAATTACTGGATTTCCAGATTCAAATTTTCAAGGAAGAATTATAACGAGCGCATATGGTAATGAAGATTAATCATAACGTATAAATTATTTTTGTTTCATTATGATTACTGTCAATTATGATAAATTCAAAATATATTTAGAGGATTATGAAAAAAGTTTTAAAGGTTGGGATTTTTCTTATATAGAATCTACACATAGAGCGCAAGAACAACCATTAAATTGGTCTTATCGATCCATTGTTTTGAACTATCTTCTTTATGCATCGAATTTATTAGATATAGGAACAGGTGGAGGTGAGTTTTTATCTAGTCTATTTCCATTACCAAAGAATACTATTGCAACAGAATCTTACAAGCCAAATATTCAACAAGCAAAGTCAAAGCTTTGTCCGTTAGGTGTAGATGTTGTTGAAATAAATAATTCGGGAAAATTACCACTTAAAAATAACTTTTTTGATTTAATAATTAATCGTCACGGATTTTATGATCCAGATGAAGTAAACAGGATTTTAAAAAAAAATTGTTGTTTTATTACTCAACAAGTAGGAGATCAAAATGCTAAGGAGCTTAATTTATGGTTTAATTCAAAAATAGATAATAATCAATGGGACCTAAAGAAAGCTTCCAAAGACTTACTTAAATCAAATTTTTCATTAGTTGGTGAGAAAGAAATTAAAACAAAAACTAGGTTTTATGATGTAGGAGCTATCTTATATTTCCTAAAAGCAATTTCATGGCAAATACCCGATTTTACATTAGAGAAATATTTAATAAATATTAAAAAGCTTCATAATCAAATTGAATCAAATGGATATTTTGATGTTACTTGTCATCGATTTTTAATAATTGCTAAAAAAACTTAATTTAATTTAAGAATAATAAATGTTAAAATTGAGAATATTTCCATTGAATCTGATTGTTGGAGGTGATTTTGTTTTAATCGACACTATCGGATTTTATTCAAGCATTATCAATGCTGGTTTTTTGGTAGGTTCGAATGCATATTCTGAAATAAAAAACCATCATTCTGGTCCATATCGACCATTTTTACGATGCAGGATTTCTTGAACCCCTTGGACTTAAAAAGTTATGTGTTTTCGGAAGTTTTATCTGAAAGAGTGTTTGGTCAAATTTTCTCACAAACTGGATTTACTGGAAACTTCTATCCTATCCTTACAAGCGAATATTATTCACCAGGATCAAAAACTGACTGGAAAGATAAGCTCCTTTTTCAAGATTCTTTAAAATGAGTAATGTAAAGAAAAAGAGTTTATAATGCCCCCCAATGTATAAAGTCAATAGAAAATTCGTACCCTTAAATTGGAATGGATTTCCTTGTAATAAAAATAAAAAAGGAATAATAATCCATTCTTAGGTGCGAGAGGTTTTTGGGTGGGTCGAAAATAGAAAAAAAGCAACAACAAATAGTTGGCTTGTGGGTCAGAAAGACCACCCTCCAGAAGATTTGAACGGTAGCTTAAACGAGAGAGCGATTCTCCTGGTTTGTGTATTACGAGTTAAAATACCTCTGGAGGGCAATCCACAAACCCTCTCCATCAATTTTTTGATTGGGAGGTTTTCTTATGTATCAGTATATCGGAGTAGATGTTTCAAATCAAACGCTACAAGTGTTTGATGGTCTCAGAGATTTAACGTTTCCAAATGAACCAAAGTTAAAGGAGTTTAACCTCTTTGTTCGAGAATGGAAAAAGAAAATCAAACAACGTGAAGCCAGTGGCACTGAGTTAGTGATTATCTTCGAACCGACAGGTCCTTATTCCAGCCATTTGAGAGAGTATTGTTCAAAAAAAGAGCTAAAAGCGCATATCATGAATCCCATGCAAAGTTCTTACTTTGCCAAAGCCAGTGGTAATCGATCCAAAACCGACCCGATAGATGCCCGAATGCTCTATTCTTACCACATTATGCTGAATAACAAAGAATGTCTAGTCCCTGTTTTGTCAGAACACGTTAAACGATTATCTTCCTATTTGAAAAGTTATCAGCTATTGATAAAGACTGAAACAGCGTTTCAAAATCATTATCAATCAACTGTTCGTGAAGGATCAGCTTCGAAACCCTTAAGGAAGATTTTGGAAGCAGGAATACAGCAGATTCAACAGGAAAAGGATCAGGTATTAAAGGAGCTTATCTCCTACATTAAGGCAGATTTAGTGCTAGCGGAATCCTATCGGAATCTTTGTTCGATTCCAGGCGTAGGTCCGTTAAGTTCGATAAATCTGTTGATTCTTTTTCTTAAATTTCCCACAGCCAATCGAAACCAACTGACTTCTTTAGCTGGGCTGGATCCCACGGTGAAAACCTCGGGAACTAGCTTGAACAAGAAACCCCGTATTAGTAAACGAGGAAACAGCTTGCTTCGAAAAACACTGTATTGCGCTGCAATCAGTGGAGTCCAATGCAATCCCGATTTAACGAAACAATATGAACTATTACAAGAAAGAAAAAAACCAAAAAAGGTAGCCTTAGTGGCTATTATGAGACAAATACTATTGACTGCTCATGCATTGTATATGGAAAAAAGAAAATATGAAGTGAGGGAAGATAAAGGATTCAAAAATCCTATACAAAATACTTGACTTTTACCACGGTATCTGACCCACATGATTCACAGAAAGTTGACCCACCCCCCACATACTAATTTGACTCCACTTTATCCTTAACTCTTGTTTTGTTCTTACCCATTGAATTTCGATAACTGGGTCCATTCATATTCAGAATCATCGCATTTTGTGTAATTCGGTCCAACAAAGCCATGGTCAGGGTTTGATCTTTAAAGATTTTAACCCATTCAGAGAAGATTAGATTACTGGTGATGATCGTGCTATTTTGTTCATAACGCAGTGCCAGGTATTCAAACAATAGTTCCGCTCCTTCCAGATCAAAGGAAAGATATCCCAGTTCGTCAATGATGACGACACTAACACTCGCCCAGGTCTTCTGAAAGCGCAGTAATTGTTTCTGACTTTTGGCTTCTTTAAGCTCATTGATGAGACCTGCAGCTGTTTTAAACAATACTTTGTATCCACGCTCACAGGCCTTGATTCCCATCGCTATCGCCAAATGACTCTTCCCCGATCCACTGTTTCCGATCATAAGTACATTTTGGTGGTGGGTCAAAAAGTCTAAATTCTTGAGTTCAGAAAGTCGTTCTCTGGCTTCTTTGGGAAGTCGCTCTTCTTCCAGAGCCTCAAAGCGTTTTAAGGTAGGAAAATGAGCCTGAGCTATCCGTTTAAGGATACCTTTTTCATCTCTTGAGACTGATTCTGCTCGTAGGATATGAAGCAGAAACTCACTAAAGCTTAGTTTTTGTTCCCTGGCTTCGCGCGTAATTCGTTCATAGGAACCGTACACTCCTGGAAGCTTCATTCGCTTACAGAGGGCTTGAATCTCTTTATCCATGAGTTCCTCCCTCCTGGATCATTTGATCGTAGATATGAAAGTCGGGAAGAATCACCTGGCTTGGAATCTTATCATAGCTAAAGGGAATCGGAGGAGGATCCTCGGATTGCTGAAGTACATTTTGGAGCAGTTCCCTACTCGGAAGCAAGCCTTGCTTCATCACTGATTCAAGTACCTTAATCACAGGATCCAGATCGGGGTAGCTTCGAAACAGAAACAAAAGATCTACAAACTCTTTAGGCTTCTCCTGATAGTATTTGGAATACAAGCGTTGCAGGGTTTGGTGCGCTTGATGTAAGGCGACCGAACCCGCCAATGCTCTGGATTTCTGACGTAGCGTTTTCAGGTAATGGAACAGGTTGATCGAGGAACGTCCTTTTTCAAAGAGACGAGGGTGACTGGCTACCAAGGTGCTGTGTTCAAAATCCCAGAGTTCCAGTCGATCAGGATATAGCTTGATACCAATGGTCGGACGCTGATATTCTTCTGGGACTGAATACCAGTTGGCTTCGACGCTGATTTGATTGTACTTGTTGATATGCCTCATTTCCTGGAGGCTATTGTCATATTGGAGAGAAGGGGGAGCGTGCAGATGATCGATATTTTGTTGCAGGGCTTGCACGGGAGTTTCTTCTCTGCGAAATACGGAGCGGGAGTTGAGGGGGAGGAGTTCGTTTTCTAAATAATCATTGGCTTCCTGAAGCGACGAAAAGGAATCTCGCAGACAATATACCCAGTTCCTCAGGAAGCCGACACTCTCTTCATCCGTGCCTTTCTCTTCAGGAGACTCACGATTGCAGGCACTGACCTGAAAACCGTAATGGGTCGCAAAGCGAAGAAAACAGGGATTGACGGTTTTCTTCACGGGGTCAGTGATGACGGTTTTTAAGTTGTCATAGCGAATGATAGCAGGCACCCCTCCAACATGGTCAAAATAGTCCATATGAGCCTGAATCACAAACTGAGAAGTTTCGCGGGGGTAGATCCTGGCATACCGATAGAGGGAACCACGAAGCACGATAAAGACAGCAGCCAAGCGAAGAGTTATCCCTCGGATGTTTAAATGAATATAGCCCCAATCAAATTCACAGGCTGGTCCTATGGTGGGAACTTGTTGGATAAAGATTTCTTTATGAGGATCGTTTTGCTTCCTCCAAGCCGATACAATGCGTTGGACGGAGGACTTACTTATCGAGATACCTTCCTGGTGCAATTTAGTGAGTATTTTAGCATTTTTTAGTTTGAGATGTGTATGCTTTTCTTTGTTTTCTTCCAGCTGTTGAATGATTTTCTTTTCGATCAGAGGAGAGATGGACTTAAATCCCAACTTGGTTTTCTTTCGCTTAGCCATGAGCTCGAGAGGAACATCAGGTTGTTTTTTGGATTTGTTGATCCAACACTTGACTGTATTTTTGGAGCAATGGAGAATTTTGGCAGTTTGACGTATCGATCCTGTTTGTTCGTACACTTCTAACATTTTTTCGATCTCTTTCACCTTTTTCACCCATCTTTACCGTCCCTTCTCGTATAACTGCTCAAGTTATACTCCGAGACTAAATTTTTATTCTATGGGTGGGTCACTTTTCTCTGGGTCAAGTGGGTCACTTTTATTGTAATCTATACACCCCAAAAACTGGAGTGGAATTTAAGGTGATATTTTTTTAAAAAAGCACTATAATGAATAGAAAAGAACAAATGATTACTTACAGGGG
>DAOSES010000044.1:0-5663 GCA_035363255.1 Caldisericia bacterium
AGTTATAATATGATACTTGGCACTTAAGCTCTTCATAGCGCTTTTTCGAGGTATTTTCTAAAATGAACAATCTTGGTATTCTTTTCAAAAAAGTCAATTCATGCTGACAATATGATATTCTTTCCATGCCATATTAAGATAGCTTATTCTTTTTCTTGATACCTTTTGATTCTATTGTTTGACGCTATATACTGAATAGATAAGGGTTTATTGTCTTGTTAAACTGAGTCAACACCCCCGTCCCTGCGACTCATTTTAGTTGGACACTATAATTATTAAAAGAAGAGATGATAAAATTGGTTTTGATTATATAATATTATCAATATGATGCTCGCTAAAAAAGGAGTTATAAAATGAAATTATTCTCACGTATTGTTTCATTGATGGTATCCTTGTTTTTAGTCCTACCAGTCCTTACTTTTGCTGCCCCAATAGCTGGATTGGACCATAAAATTGCTGGTTATGGAGCTGTAGCAGGCGATTTATACTCCCCAATCAGCTCCAGTATATACAACAATCAGCTTTATGCCCTCGACCAATTGGGCATATCTATATTTGATTTATCCTCCAAACAACTAAGCAAGCAGTTTAAATATGCCTATATTCCTACAAATGACTCTCAAGCCTGGGACGATCCCAAAACCTGGGCAGCTTTTCTAAGCAGTTTTTCAAATGGAATTTTAGGTCTCATGGAAGGCTTATTGATGGGATCAGGGGGTCTTGGCTCCATCGATTCAAGCAGTGCCAACTTTATCAAACCTGATCTACATTTTGACTCTGCAGGCAGGCTTTTTCTTGTAAGCAACCAAGGCATCCAGCAGCTCAATCCCAATACTGGTGCTTTGATAAGCACCGTAGCTATTCCCGAGACAAGACCCTCAAACCCCGAGGAAAAAATCTCAGTTACCATGGTTTCCAAACTGATTAATGACAAACTCTACATACTCCAGACAGTTTCTGAGATGGAATCCTTTATGGATTCTGGAGAACACACCATCCTAATCATGACCCTGGATGGAAAAATAGAAAAAAAGATTGATCTAAGCATCGAAAATGAAGATTTAATCGTAATGCCCAGCGATTTTGTGTATTTACCCGACTTAGCTGCCTTTGGCTTAATTGCAGTCGAACTTTTTAGTCGCGACTCCTCTCTGCCTTTTTTGTTTTTTGATCAAGAAGGAAATTCAATTCCATGTACTGGCAAGGATTTGAAGGCTATCCCCACCAGCATCGCTTTCCAAAAGCCAGATAAAGTTGTACTATCAGGCGTTGCAACGAGCTCTGGTCTTGATGTCAATGCTAGTTGCACCCTCATGACCTTAAGCTATCAACAAAATGAGGAAGGAATCATCGAATTCAAATCAGAAAAAAAACTTCCCCACAAAAACTTCGGTATGAGTGCAATTGATTTATTTGTAAATGACTCAGAGATAAGCATGATCACCACAGGTACCATGGAAACCCCCATATGGGAAGCAAGAGTATTTTACATCCATGACGACAAAGTGGTCGATAGAATTGGCAATTCAATCTATGGAAAAGGAAAAGTTTTTGGTTCAATAGCATTTGCGATTGATCCTGAAGGCAACCTTTATGAGACAAGTTTTACCAATTCGTTTATCAATAAATATGACAAAAATGGAAACTACCTGTCCAGCATCGACATTGACCTTGAAACCACCTCCTCTTTAATGGGCTTGATCGCTATTTTTCCTACGGTGCTTGATATGGCTATCGACGGAGATTATCTGTATTTAAACAACCTACTGCCCGGCACCATATGCAGATATTCCTTCGTTGACGAATCCTGGGAACAGCTTTTTGCTGAGGATTTAGAAGCATCATTAAGTTCTTTCAATCTCTTTTTCTCCATGAAAATGGATGATGATACTCTATTTATGCTAGATTCATCAAAACTAAATGATGGAAGTCCCAACTTTCTCTTTCTCGATGAAAACTTAGAGCTATCATCCATAAATCTGGAAGATTCCCCAACATTTGATGATGATGACTCGCCTATATTTATGGGCTTTTCCATGACAGATACCGAATACCTTTTTCTGGACTCAATCGGACAAAGCATTTGGAAATACAACAGATTGAACAGAAAGTATAGCGGTCAAATCACACTCCCCCAAAATTCAAATGGTTTCTACACTTCGTTCGATCTGTACCCTGATGAATCTCTTATCGTGAGCGATGTAATCAATGGTGAATTGTTACAAGTTTCACCTGCAGGAGAACTTCTTGGAAAAATCGGGAAAAAAGGGAAAATTGCCATTGGCACAAGCAAAGAAGCATACAACGAAAACAAAGACCAGTTTCATATGCCTGTTCGCGTAAAAGTAGCTAACAAACAATTATATGTTTCCGATTTGCTCAACTGTAGATATCACCTTATCCCCATTGAAAAACCACCCAGCATTGAATGGGGAAAAGATAGTATGGCTTTCCCCTCTTTTTCAGTTTTTGGGGATGAAAATGTTGAAATTAACTTTAATGTGACTCCAAAAATAGATTTCGACCTTTCTATCAGTGCTTCTGAACCATGGTTACAAGTCCCCTCGGATAAAGTTAGATCCACTGCGGGTAAAATTTCATTTAAGGTGCTTGGAAAGCAGTTAAATTGCTGGAAAGCCAACGAAGGAATGATAAAAATTTCATGTCCAAGTTATCCTGAACTTTCCAAAGAATTGCGCATTACAGTAAATGCAATTGGAAACACCGTGGAAGTTACGATTGGTTCAAACAAAGCAAAGCTCAATGGAAAAGAAGTGTTAATCGATCAGGCATCCATTCCCTCTATCGTCAATGGCAGAACCTTCGTGGGAATCAGATTTATGGGCGAGATAGTGTTTAACAACTTAGCCAAAATCAACTACGATGCCAAGTCGCAAACTGTCTTTTTTGAATTGGGAAACAAGAAAATCGAGCTATATATTGGGAAAAACTATGCTCTGGTAAATGGAAACAAAGTAACTCTGGATGTTCCTCCCTTTATTTCCAACGGTCGAACCTTTGTCCCCCTGCGCTTTGTTTCTGAAAACCTGGATGCCAGCGTTTCTTATGACTCCAAAACTCAAACCATCACCATAATGTATCCTGGCAAATAGAAGGCAGTTACTCGATTTTGATAGTAAGTTCCTGGGTGCTTTTTGGTTTGAATGCTTTACCAGAAGCATTCTTTAAGACTATTTCATCCAGTTTTAACAAGGCCATTCCACTTGATTTGACCTCAAAATCGACTTCAAACAGTATGCCAGACACATCATAGTTTGCTCCTCCAAGCGAGCGTGAAGTAATAGCTATCTTTTGCTCTGAAGGCACAACAGGATGTAGTTGAAATTTCTTTTCTTTCAGCTCTGGTCCTAATCTGGTAGCTTTGTAGGCTAAGTTTTGTCTGGGGTAGAGGAAAGATAGCTCAATTGATTCTATTTTAATTAGATTATCAACTTTGACTTGTAGGGTTATGATGTCGCCAGGCTTAAGGTTTGCTTCAGTTTTGCTTGATATGCTGAAGTCTCCGCTGGGAGGCAGATCTTTTTTTATTCTCGGTTGAGGTTTTACTGCAGTGCTATCTCTTACAACTAAAACCAAACCATGATTGCAATCGGTAAGGTAGAGTAGCCCTTCAGCGTCTTGGGAAATAAAGGTAAGTCCCATCCAGTTGAGTTCTGAGCACCATAATAAAGCACCCTCTGAGGAAAACTTCTGTACTCGACCATTTTCTGTTTCAACTACATAGATATCGTTGTTGGCATCCACCATGACTCCCTGAGGTCCCGATAGTTGGCCAGGGTTTTTTCCCTTTTCTCCGATGGTTTTAATTGCTTTTCCATCAGGGTCTTTGATGAAGATTTCACCCGTATTGGTTGAGCTGATCAGGATATTGTTGTCTTTGTCAAGATCAATACCCACAGGCCAATCCCCTTTTATACGTACCTTTTTACTAGTTTTATACTTCATTTTTGTTGAGTTATTTTCCAAAATGGAAAGAGTGTCAGAAGAAGAGTTAACAATCAGCAGTCTGCCATCAGCATCATATGCTATACCCTGGGGGGCTGAAAAAGATTGCTGGATAGTGGAAATCGGTGAAAAGTTTTTATTAAACACTTGTACAGTATCAGAATCAATAGCTGTGACAAAGAAGTTTTCATTTTCATCAAAGGCAATACCCGTTGGTCCATACAATTCACCCAGAGCGACTTTATTATATACCTTCTGAACTTCACCCACATTGGCAATGGGTGAGCCGTCAAGATCAAAAATACTTACACAACTATAGGAAGCATTGGCTACAAAAATTCTTTGTTGTTGATCAATTCTTATTCCTTGGGGATTTCTCAGGAATCCAAGAGGAAGGGCTTGCTTTTCCATTCTCTCATACATCACTCGGGAGGACATGATTGAAGATTTGATGGTACCAAGGTATTCCTTGTCCAATGACATCAAGGTAAGTCGGTTGAAATAACCATCCAGATAGTAGAGAACACCATTCTTGACCTTGCATGAACTTATCGAGAAAAAATCACTATTCCTTGGATTATCCAGGTCCTCTTCAGTAGTTTTTACCATATCGTCGATATAGATTAGTTTTTCCCTGGGATTGGCTGGTATCTTGTATCTTCTGATAGTGTCATGGTTGGAGTAGCAAGTAATAAAAAAGTATTGATCTGTGATGGCCATATTGGCAAACCTTACATAATAGGATCCTTCTTCCGGGTCAATATCCACAGCTTTTCCAAGGTAGGCACCCTTATCATCAAACTTGTGAATCGAAGCTTCGTACTCCTTTTGATCGTACAGATGCACATAAAGATAAGCTTTTTCATCGTACTCGATGCCTTCAATGGTTTTTGCTTCTAAAGGCGAGACAAGCTTGTGGGTTGTAAATTCTCGAATATATTCGCCCTTTTCAGAAAATATTTTTAAGCCCTGAGTGTAGTCTGCGAGTAGAATTTCTCCTGAGGGTAGAAAACAAAGGTCTATGGGAGTAATCAATTGATTGGGAAGCTGACCCTTTTCGCCCCACTTTCGGATAAAAGTTCCATCCTTCTTAAAAACTTGAACAGTTGCATGATAGCCATCCAAGACATAGATTTGATCTTCAGGGTCGATGATGATGGAGGTGATTTGTTGAAATTGACCTTCCCCAGACCCCAGTGAGCCAAAACTATACTTATACTTCATGTCTTTACCGAAAACATCAACTTGCCCCTCCGCTGCATCCCCGATATAGATAGTTCCATCGGAAGCAATAGCTAAGCCTTGTTTGTTGGAAGCATTTACATCCCAACCTGAGGAAGAAATGCTTCGGAAAGTACTTTGATCAGTAGAAAGACCGATAATCTTTTCAATCGTTAATGGATTTTTATCAATTGCCTGCACTTTTGATTGTATGTTGTTTGGAGCAAAAGAAATCATTAAACATAGCACTGAAATGATGCTGATGAACTTGTTTTGTTTCACATTTACACCCCTTTAACTATGGAACAAACCTTGTATACAGTTATTTTACTGTGTTTTTTTCTTGATACAAGCTACAAGTGGTACAATATTTACAATTGGAATTCACCATATTTGCAAGGCGAAGTGCCTGACATAATCGTGAGTCAGATACTATGGTTCATGTCAAGCCTAAAAAGGATTAAGTTAAAACCATG
>DAOSES010000045.1:0-5597 GCA_035363255.1 Caldisericia bacterium
AATCACGAGTTCGTTGTCGGGGAAGGCTTCCCAATCGAGGAAGAAGACGCCGTCGGGGGAGTATTGCTTGTTATAGCGTCTGTAAAGATAGGCTGGATCAGTTTTTAAAGGAGGAATACTTCCCACCAGGTCTGCTTCAAGGGAATTGTTGGTATAGTGGTTTTGACCCACGAGTCCACCAAAAAAGGCCACATCTTCAGCGAAGAGGTAAAACTCGGTTTGTCCGTTGACGTCCAAGCCCAGAGAATCGCGATAATCCAAGTTGCCATTGTGGTCGATATCTATGAACAGATAGCCACCATGATATTGCTGATTGTAGATAGATCCATAGCCCCAACCTACGGAAGTAGTATCCGGCATATCCGGTCTTTTGGGTTGGTCGGCATCTCCAGGGGGCTCTTTTCTGGGTTTTTGGGTAGCACTTGTCTTGGAAGGAGGCAGATTGGTGTTGATTCTCAAATCCCATTCCATCTTATCATTCATAAAATTGACGGTATTGTAGTAAACCGCACCCACATCGCGTTTATTGAAACCACCAAAGGTATAAAGTTCAGCATTTTTGGGATCGATTTGTTGATTGTCGTTGAAGTCAAAGGCTATGTGAGAATTGTAGGGGTATAGCTCCTGCATTTGATGATCAGCAAAAAGGAATTTATCTCTTTCATTGAAATCCCAGGAGGCAGGGCGAGAAGTATAGGGAGTGAATCGAGCAGTGTTTTTGGTTCCTCCTCCGCAGGTGGATACCCCTTTGGTAATTCCTTTGACCAATAAACCTCTAGCGTCTTTGATGGTAACTTTCACTTTGTATATACGATTATCAGAAGATGTAAGTATAAAGTCAGGGTTGCCAGGAACCTCAAAGGTGTTTCCACTCGGATCTTCCATGTTGGTAATTTCATAGTGAACTTTGGGGAGTTCCACTTTGACTTTGGCTATACCCATCTGGGTTCGATCGGGTGAGTAAACATACACGTCAAATTCGCCTGCATCATTGGCACAAAAGCCTCTAAAGACATATTGCCCAAGGGATGCATTGGTGAAGTCTATTTTAATGGGCTCAAAATTGTAGCCCTGGGTTCCAAAGAGTCGTTTGTTGTTGATTTCAGTATCGTCTTCATTGTGGAGGTCAGTTCTGAGCCAATAGTATTGAGGAATTGGTTCGGGATGCTTATCTACAAAAAGGTGCTTCCAAATGGCATCTGGCTCTGCTCTGAAACGTAAAGGCAATCCTTTTAAGAAGCCTAAATCAACGCCCTTGCTAAGATCGACTGCTCTGCCATTGCTATCGGTGACCCTAAAGGTGAGAGGTTGGGCAGGATCTACCAATTCAGGAGTAATACCCGCAGTCAACACGCTTGGCGATACTGATACATAAAGCTCCTGTTTTGGTGCAGGCATGATCCTTGCCTGACCTGCCAGGTAAACTTCGTGGGAGTATCCCCCAATCATCATGAAGCCTTCATCGGTCTCTTTGGCGGAAAAAGAACGATCATTGTTGTCATCGCCATATTTGTAGGCAGTAACATAGATGGGAGTAATTTCCCAATCGGATATTACATGGTCGGCTTGCTCAAGATTCATTTCCTGAGTATCCAAACCACCCATGGGGATAAATCCAATATCCGAGCCCATATCTACGAGTTGGTTTCCATTGGATGGACTCAGGTTAAACACATATTGTCCCTGATTGGCATTAAAAGTTCTACCGTCAATGACTCCACCCAGCCAGGTATTGGAGGCCATGTCGTAGGTACCCATGATTTCTGTTTCATAATCTGCGAAAGATATCTTTCCATCTTCATTAACATCAAATTCATCTGTATATTGTGCTGCAGGAAAGGCAGAACCAATACGCTGGATCAAACCAGCAGACATAGGTAAACCCATAGGATATCCATCGTTCATACCAAATTGAACTTCCATGTCAAAGCCCTGGGTATGTTCGTTGCCCATCTTAGATAAATCGATACGAATACCTCGATCCTGCCAGATATAGACATAAGCACTATTGCAGGCTTCCACAGGTTGGAAGGATTCAAATTCTTCGATTTTGGCTTTGACCACATGGTCCACTCCAATTTCAAGGGTTTCAGGTAAATCGGAGACTTTTAGTCCATGAGTGGTGATTCCGTTGCTTGGAGGTTCTGTACAACAATCTTGATAAATCTTGACGGTGCCATCCGCCAACTCGACAGTGATAGTAAGTTCGCCAGCTCCAGTGGGTATAAGCTCATCGATGCGAATTACATGATCCAGACCAGTATAATCCAGATCTCCTCGAGCTGATAAGATGGCGTTGCGTTTAGTCTTATACTTGGCATCAGGACCAAAACCAATCCACTGAGTCCAGTCCATGCCTTTGTATTCATACCACTGATAGTTGCTGGAATTGATGACCAACTTACCTGAATAATCGTATAGAATGGGGAGATTGACCATATTCCCCTTGACTAGTTCAATGGTAACTTTGCCCGTGGTCAGGTCAGTGATGCGGGGTCTTTTAAAGGGCCCTTCCACGGTGATGGCATTGATTTTCCGATCCACTGGGGTGTCAGGGCTAAAGCTTAATGGCTCTCCCTTTCCATTCTTCGGGATAAAGTAAATCCCATAATCAGTCAGGGGCATAAATTCCATACCTAGTTTGTTAAAGTCAGTAAAAGTAGAGTAATCCTTGAGATCATACCAGTACCACCACCAGATGGCAGGATAGCCCAAGTACAATTCCAGATCAAACATACCCACAATTCTTGTGGTATGAGTATTTCCACCAGGATATGCTCTAAAATCTCTTCCTACGTCCTTGATGATGGGATCGTAGGGGTGTTGAATTTGTATCACAGGAACCGGGAGAGGAGATACCGCATTTCTACCTGAAGTGTAGTTGACTTCGGAGAATTGGAGAGAGTGGTCTACTACTCTCATTTCACTGAAATTTACATAAGGATCAGCAGGTAAAACTTTAATTTCTTTGATCCCACAATAATCAATCCCCGGAGAGCTATCATGAATAAAGAAAGGGGGATGGTGGATCGTAGAATTATAATCATAAAGAGCTGAGTAGGAATAAATGCGAATCTTTAATTTACTATTTGCTTCAAGAGGAGCTACAGCAATATAAGCTTCTCCCCCGGGATCACCTTCAGAGATTTCTTTGTCAGTGCTTACTTTGACAGGCACACCAAACGAAGTGACTTCAAAAAAGGCCTCGGTATTAGCATAATAGACATCACCAGGAGTGATGTCGTTTAATTCGGGCATTTGATCCACATTGCAGGGAGAATGAGGATTTTTCTCGGAACAATCCATATTTTCTCTGCGCAGTTTGTCGTAGCCACGGACATAGGAGGGTTTGTTGTTAGCTGGATTGGGATCAAGGGGATAAACAGGAGACATCGCCAGGATGTCATTAAGATCCAATACGTTCAGCGGGGCTTCATCCTGCCAGTACCAATAGAGATAGGTACCATCCGTGTTCATTTGAACGATGACTTTATGTTTCAAGGGAGATCGAAGATCTAAAGCTGTAAATAAATAGTCAACTCCCGCACCATGAGCATTATAGTTCACAAATAAAGGATTACCAAAAGGCAGTGCCAAACGATGCCCGTAGGGATCATTAATATCAGCAGGATTGTCGGCATCAGCTATCCGAAGACTTAAATTGGGAAAACGATCATATTGGGTTTCGAGACATTTTTGTGAGGGGAAAAGCTCTAATTCTTCTGGTTGGACTATAAAATTCTGATAGTCGAAACAATCATAGGTATCGCGCAATTCTGGAATTTTGTCTAAATATTCCAGCATGGGTAGATTTTGATCAATGAAATTTCCGTTTTCATCCCGAGTTAGATAGTGTGCATAGAACGGATCGATAAAATCGTATCCGTACGCATTGGGAGGAACAGGCTCTTTGACGCCACCGACCTCTTTGAAGGTATAGATGCGCAGAGGATAATTGGTGGAGAATTCGCCACAAGAACCACGATAGGGAGTGTATTGGAAGCTGACGGTTTGCTTGTCGATGTCGAGTTTGTAAACATGGGTGAAGGGATTGATCATATTTTGGGCAGTAGCGTTGGGAGCCCAGACATCCTGGACCAAGACCCAGACTTCTTCGCCTTTTTTCAAGGGGGTGGCCAGGCTGATATCGACTTGAGAGGTCTGCTCTACTTTGAAAGGAGCAGAGACTTTAATATTGACAGACACGGGACCAGGTTGAACTACGGCATCGATAAAGCGGAAGTCGCAGTTGAGACCCATGCTCAGACGATGGACAGGATTCTGGTTGTACCAGAAGTCGCCAGAGGATACATTGGAGCCACAAGCATAGGTGGTATCGGAAATGGCTACTTCGGTCAAACGGATAAAGCGGGAATCCACGGTCATGGGAGTGAGTTGGACGGAGGTGGGTTCCCAACTATTAATACCATATACATCAAAAGGATCCACAAAGAAAAGACCGTCCTGAGTGATGCTGATAGTAAAGGCATTGGCAGCAGCACCAAACAGTGGGGCAGTAGAATTCAAGTCAAAGTTGCGCACATTGGAAGTGGGGTCGTCCCAATTGCCAACATCACGGTCATCATGTTGATCGTTGATGGCATCCCAGCGGCCATTAGCCTGTTGGTCAAAGACCGTGGAGCCAATGCCGTAGCCAAAGGTGTTGCTCAAACGAATATCAGCACTGTCTCTTGGAGAGCGCTGACCTACACCTGAGACGAAAGCATCATTATTGGCATCGATATAGACATCATTGAAACGGTTCCATTCATTGTCAGGAGTAAAGATGTTGTAGCCTTCCTTGGCATACCACATATTGATACCCATACGGGTGGGAATAGTCATGAGAAGGTTGGCTTGAGCATCCGAATCCTTTTCCTGTACGGTGGAATAGATCGCATAAGATTTGTCCATAGGAGAGTTATGGTCTGCCACAGTAGTAAGACGAATATCTCCCATCGAAACTCGACTGTTTAAGTCTGCGTCAATATAAACTGGAATAGTATGTGTCGCGTGGCCAGCAGCATTATTCTGAGCAACATACTTCACGTAGTTGGTGGGATTGCCAGTCAGATTGTCAATAGCGGGGAAGCGTCGAGCATAGGGGAAGGGAGTATATTGCATATTGGCCCAATCGACGCCCAGTTTGGTGTTGAGATAGATGGCTTCACCAAGATCGTATTTGCGATTGAGAACAATTTCTTTGTCGGGGTGAACTTTGTCGACAAAGAAGTATTTGTTGGCATCGAAGGGATAAAGGCTGAAGCCTACATCCGCATCGCCTACCGTTACGAGGGTATCAGGAGCATAGACAATTTCATTACTGCCTACGGTAACGGTCAGGCCGGTGATACGACGATCACCCGCTTTTACGGTATAGACCAGGTCAGGAGTGGTGAGGAGTTCCTGGTTGAAGACACGTAAATTGTCGTAAGAGAGTTCATAGATGGGTTCACCGCAACCATAAAGAGCTTCACGAGGCTCTTCGGGATTGGCGGTATCGTAGTAGCGGATGTTGTCGGTGAAGGGAGTAAGGGGCATACCATAGTCTTTGGCATTGACGCCATTGACAGCTCCGACAAATTCTTCGCCCATGC
>DAOSES010000046.1:0-5552 GCA_035363255.1 Caldisericia bacterium
GCATGGGCGAAGAATTTGTCGGAGCTGTCAATGGCGTCAATGCCAAAGACTATGGCATGCCCCTCACTCCCTTTACCGACAATATCCGCTACTACGATACCGCCAATCCCGAAGAGCCTCGTGAAGCTCTTTACGGTTGTGGCGAACCTATCTATGAAATCTCCTATGACAATATGCAGGCTTTCAATCAAGCCCTGCTCCTTACTCCCGACCTGGTCTATACCGTTAAAGCGGGCGATCGTCGTATCACCGGCTTGACCGTCACCGTAGGCAGCAATGAAATTGTCTATGCTCCTGATACCCTCGTAACAGTAGGCGATGCGGATGTAGGCTTCAGCCTCTATCCCTTCGATGCCAACAAATATTTCTTCGTGGATAAAGTCCACCCCGACAAAGAAATTGTTCTCAATCGCAAATACGATCTTGGTGAAGCCATCTATCTCAACACCAAACTGGGTGTCGATTGGGCCAATATGCAATATACCCCCTTCCCTTATGCCCGTCGCTTCCCCGCTATTTCCAACCTCACTGGCAATGATTCGAACTATGTTAAATATGTTACTCGTACTAATGCAGGGGGCCATGCTAACAAAACCATCCCCACCTATATCGACGTTGATCTCAATGGTCGAGTTTCCATGGGTGACATCCGATTAACTGAAGTTCGTGACCTTCGTACCTCCAACCGCTACTACAAAGCTTATTCCACCGTCCAGGAAAATGACACCGATGCACAAGCCAATCTTCTCATGACTATTCCTACCCGTATGGGTGTCAATATGTGGTATGCCAAGGAAGGCTACAACATCTTTACTCCCGACAATCAATGGAACCGTTTCAATGATGTCTACATCGATGTCAACAACGATACCTTCGTCTCGGGTGTTGGCCAGCGTTCTCCAAGAGACAACGCTGATATTCGTTTGAGCAACACCTTTGGCTACGGCATTGGTTCCACGGTCTATGACCAACAGGCCAATGGTCTCTGGGACGCCATCAACGAACAGCATGATGACCGTGATGTTGGCAATTGGGACGATCCCACTTCCAATGTGCGCAATTTTGATTTGGATTCGACCTCTCCACTATTTGGTGCTGCATCTAATGCTTTTACAATCAGCATCACTCAAGATGGTCTTTTCTTTATCGATCCTTTTGACGTTTTTGGTATTAATAGCTGGGAACCCGCTTCCGTTCAACTCACTCCCATGACTGTGGATTCCCGCTTTATCCGTTTGACCGAAGTAGCCATTTCCGATACCACCTATGCTTGTGGCTCCAATGTATCCTCTGGCGACTTCTGGTACAACCAGAATCCTGTCCATCGTCTGAGCATGGGTCTCAACTGCGACTTCCGCTTTATCGATGCCGTAGTTCAACCTGGTCCCGTGTCTGTCAATATTAAAGTCTCTGCTCCTTTCAAAGTAGAGCAGACCTCTCAAGTCGATATCAGCCTGGCCACCCCCTTGAAAAAAGGCGAAGAAGTCTGGGTCTTGGTCCAGGATGTCTGGGCTCCCAACGCTACTGCCCAAAATATGATCAATCCCTTCACCCATGTTTACAAACTCGACATCGACAAGCAAACCGTCAGCTTCCAATACACTCCCTACCGTGGCTCTTGTGGCGAATTCTCCACCAATTATCCCCTCCGTATCTATACCTTCAAAGAAGTTGGTGGTGTCAAAGAGCCTGTTCCTCCTAATGCTGGTTCTGGTTTATACCTCGATCCTTTCTATTCCAACTTCTTAAATACTGATGAAAAAGGAAATATTGTTACCACTGATGCTCCCGTACCTCCCGTTCCTCCAATTCCTTCCAGTATTGCTTATACTTATGACTGCTACAACACCCGTGAATACAACGTACTACCTGAAGATATGTTGGTTTCCTCTGCTTCCAAATGTATTGACGTCCTTAGCCAACGCTTCCCCAATCTTACCGTACGCTTATATGATGGAGACAACCCCAACGATGTTAACGACCCATCCAATATCAGACTATCTCTTACCAACGGCGAAGAGTTAGTTGCCAACTACAACGCTGTTGGCGCTGGTATTGAATATCTTTTCACCGGCTGGGCTGAAGAATGGTTAGCTATACGTGATGGTCAAATAGCTCAACCCACTACCCTAAATCAAAACAGTACACCAAAAATTCACTCTTATGGTAAGGTTATTGTTCAGATCAACAAAAATGGCAGCTTCAATTATTGGTATTGGATGGATGAATATCCTTTCAATGTTCTTGACAAGAATGATGTATTGAGCGCTAAATATACTGCCTATGATCGTCTGATCTGGGATAACGCTGATTGTTCAGATCGTAATTCCTGTTATCGTGGCACTCCTGATTTCATGTACAACAACGAAATCACTAAGGGTGACAGATATTATATTGGAAATGAAACTTTCTTTACTGTTGAAAATTTTGGTGTCAATGCTCTTGCCACCAACTACAACGAAGTCCCTGGCAACCCAGGTGGAGAAGTTCGTATTGCTGTCGCTCCCAACGATGCTACCAGCAAACTCAAACTTCGCTTCTATACAACTAATGCCCTTTATGACTACAACAACACCATTCAACATCCTCCTCATTTCATATTTGATCCTTCCGCTGGAATTGACTACAGCGGTATTTTAGAACTTAAAGTTCTTCCCCCAGATCCCTATGTCAACTTTGCTGAGTTCAAGATTGTTGACCATGCTCTTCAAAATTCTCAAGTAAACTATACTTCTGGTTTTAATCCCCTTTACGATCTCCCAGTCCCTGCCCCCCAGATTGAAGCTCCCTATGATCCCATCGTCAAAGATGTTGGACGCGATTTCAGAGCTTATCCTGGTGGACAAACTCATACTGGTAGAATCCGTGGTATGGTAAATAGTGGATCCTTCCTTCGCACGGAAGGTCAACACAATGGATGGAACGCCTATCCTGCCATTTGGTGGTGGTATTGGTATCAGAACGTAAACATGAACAATTTTACCGATTTCAATAAACTTGGTACTGAGTTCTATCCTCTCACTGATTATAGTCTTTACTTCATCATGAAAGATGGGGATGGAAAGCATATGACGCTTGATCCCGATCCTCTTATTCCACTTGATCAAAGAGTCAGACAGCTTCGTATTGTTGGACCCTTTATGACTCCTGCTGTTTACAACGAAGAACGCAAATCTATTATTTCTGATTGGCGTTACAACGGAACTGATCATCCTCCATTAAAGTATGATTATTCCGGAGAAATCATCATCGACGAAAACAATTTCATGGACTATCAAGGCTACTTTGGTCAAAACGGAAGCGATTGGACCAGATCACAGTGGAATGGTGCCAATGATGTTCCTTATACCTACCTCAACGAATATCTCCGTTTTGGAAGAGATCTTGACTACTCCAGAGTCAGTGATGTTGTACGTATTCCTGAAATTATTCCAGTAGGTAGTGGAGTAGTACGTATTGAAGCCACTCTCTGGGATGGCACCATGAAGATTTTCCAGGATTGTTGTGCTGAGCCTCCTACGGATGGTGTCGATGTTTATGGTCTTGAAATCGAAACCGCTCTTAAAGGCGTCACTGTCAGCATGGATAATAAAGTCGAAATTACTTTGAAGGATCATGATCCTATGCAAACCGTTCAGCCAGCCAATAACGCTGTGGTTCTTGTCTGGCAGGATAGAGGTATCATCAACACTCAAACTGGTAGATATGATGGCGCTGGCGATGGTTGGATCACCTATCCTCCATCCTCCTCAGAAGCCACCGATGTTCAATTCCAGTTTGATCGTTCTGCTGATATCAATGGCGATGGCAAAGTATCCTTTGCTGAGTATGAGACTGAAATTATTGGTACTTACGATCTTGCTACCAATACCTGGATGTCTGGTCTGATCGACGCAAGAACTTTCCAGCGCGACAACGGAAAGTATATCTTTGACCTTAACGCTGCTAACGGAGCTCAAGTTACCCAAGTCGGTCTCGATTTTGGAGGACTTGATCGTGGTGGTTTAGGTAAAGATCCTGATCATATTATTTCTGCCTTCGAAGCCTTACCTGTTAACATCACTGCTTACAAATATGGCGACGACAACAATGATCGTGCTTTCACACCTCTATACAACATGGGTGACAATCTTGCTCAATTCTCACACGAAGTTTATATTGCAGGACAGAAAGCATTAGACGTTCTTCCTATCCAGGATATGTCCATTACTATCTCTCCTTCTCTTCTTACCGCAGGTACTATTCCAGAGTTAGTAGATCCAGCAAGCCCATTAACTGTTATTGTTACTAATGCTGAAGGCGAACCTGTTGATCTGTCCTACGGCGTACCCAATTACAAAGGCGAAACAAAGATTGACTTTGATGATATGTGGAACAATCTGTTCCATGACGTACATCCTGAGACACTTCCTCAGTATTATTGGCTAAGAACTGACCTTCACAACAATGACTTCACCCGTATCAACAACAACAAGCTTTACGGTCGATATTTTAATCCTATTGCTCCAGACTTTACTTTGGCAAAGGATGGCAAATATTCCTTCCGAGGCTTCTGTGCTAATGATCAAGGCGAATTTGATATCGTGGTTTACACTCCCGATCGCAAGCATATGGGTGTTGGTACCGTTGTTGTAAAGCTTCCTAATGTGGAATATCAAATCAGCAATACTGAAGATCAATCTGGAACTGAATTTACCCTTCCTGGTCAGCCTGATTTCTTTATGACTGCTGCTGACAACCGCATCTACAAAGTCAGAGCTACCGTAAAAGATGCTCGTGGCATATTGATTAAAGGTGTTACTAAAGGCGTATCCACTTGCGGTGGCGGAACTCGTAACACTGCTAGATTTACTCCTTATTCCACCCGACCTATGTCTTGGGAATTCACTGAACGCGATAAATTCCTTTTTGCTGATCATTTCATGCAAGAGCTTTATCCCTACAATCTCCATATTGCCTTCGACTTCAATGACAACCAGCAGATTGATCCCAAGAATTCAGAGCTTTATTCTTTCAGCGGTTTCAATAGCAAAGACCGTGGTATGGTTTACTACAACACAATGAATTTCATGAACGACAAACTTGAATGGGATATTGAAGTTAACCCTAACCTTCCTCCAGTAAAAACCTCTACTACTCAAAAACCACGTCTCGATCCACCCGGAAATCCCAATCAACCCAAGCGTCCTGAATCTCCCGATCAGACAATCGTAGGCTGGGGACTTGGTTCTATCTACAACAATCCCTACCATGGTGGCTATCTATTCCTTGATATCGATCATACTAAATATCTCGATTATCACGACTCCTTAGGTCTCGACGTCAATGGTCAGACCGAGTTCTATCTCTTTGCAGAAGATATTGCTCATGTTGGTGGTCTTATTGGTCACAACTTCTATGGAAACAATGCCCAGGAAGCTGATCTTGTTGGTGCTCCACCTCCAAACAAAACTGATCCTAAGAGAGTAGAAAGAAGATTCATTCCTGGCAGATCAAACGACGGCGTCTTCTTCCTCGATTGGGAAGCCTTCCCCGACAACGAACTCGTGATT
>DAOSES010000047.1:0-5257 GCA_035363255.1 Caldisericia bacterium
AAGGTTATCACTTTAAATAGAGTTAACTTTCATCCAGTGTATGGGGTACAGTTTAGTTTATGTGTGATCGCTAACCCAGGGAGGAAATAATAATAAAAAATATTGACCTCAAAGTTTGCACCAAAGTCGATTGGCAAGGAGAACTGCAACATATCCCCATGATCTTCTGGCACACATTCAATCCATTACCCTTGAGGCTATTGAGCGCTTTGTTTCCACTTGCCTACATCCCTCCAAGCTTTCCCGAGTGATTATCTGGTAGGAGAGTTTAACCATCATTTAAGGCGCTTGTACGAATTAACCTGTCTAACTTAATTCCGCAAAAATTTAGGCAGGATAACAATTATATGCAATACTTTAGTGCGTTACATATAACTTATTTTGGTCTGGATCCTATCCAAGTTATAACTTGGGTGGGATTTTGGGATATAAAGAAGAGAAAAGAAAAAACATGACTAAAAAGCTTGACATTTTTCGTATTTAGTTATTCTATTCATAGTGTTGTATGTAACTTGGTTAACCTCTACAATTTAGCGGGAAACCACAAATAAGCATAGAACTGATATTATTTTAGAAAGGAGACTTAAATGCCCTTAAATGCAAATGATTGGTACATTCTTAATGTTAAATGGCCCAACGGTCAAGCCACAGAAGCTGAATTGGCTCAAGTTTTTGGTGTAAATGTCAATGATATTACCTTTTTAGCTCAACCTTATGACCCCCCTGGTGCTGGAACAGGCGATCATACTTTTTTTGGTCCATGCGTTGTTAGCACTCAACGCTGTCCTGATAATGGAATTCTAATTTCACCCCCCACTCCTTGATAGGGAGCAATATTTATCCTTCCTGCCAAAAGGAGCTTAAAATGGAAATGATTTTAAAACCAGGGTTAACCATTATCCATACCAAAGGCTTTCACTCGGCTGTCATACAGACAGGATTTTTAGCTGGATCACGCTTTGATGAAAAGGGACAGGGAAGCCTGGCTCATCTTACTGAGCATCTTTTTGTTAAGACACTGGAAAGTGCTTCACATCATCCCTCCAATACACCTTTTACCTTTCTCAGTGAAATTGATGGGCAGGTAGAAAGAGAAATGCTGTATGGCTATATCAAAACAGCTCCTTCTCAAATGCCCGAGGCTATGGATCGAATGATGCACGCAATCTACCTGGACCCTCTGGATGCTACTGTATTTGAAAAAGAAAAAGCAGCTATCGCAGGAGCAGCATTGCAAAATGAACACAACCAGGATCCCTATGATTTGGTGTTTGCAAAAACCTATGAACTGGTGTTTTCCTCGCACTCTCTTGCTCGAGCTGTAACGGGAACCCATAAAGCATCTCAAACGCTCACCATGGAAGATGTCACCCACCATTTTCAAGCCCGATGTCGGAAGGGACGAAAATATATGGCCATTGCCTGTGATCTGGATCAAATCGATCTGGACTCCCTGCTGAAACCCTGGGAAAGCTTTTTTGCTGCTACTAAGGCTGTCTCTCCCATCTCTCCTGACAGTCCTTCCCTTTCTTTTCCCGACCCCAACCCTCAGACGCTTTCTCTCCATCAAGATGCAGGCATTGTTGAAATGACCCTATCAGCTCCCATTCCCCAAACCTCCAAGATTCCTTTCTGGTTGATGGATTTTGTCAATGATGTGCTGGGCAAATCTCCCAATTCGCTCTTATTTAAACTGATACGGGAAAAATATGCTTTGGCTTATGATGCCCGTTCGCTCTGCTTTCACTATACCGATGGCTCTTTGTTTATCATTTATGCAGGCATCTCGAACCCTGACAATCAAACCCAGACCGTTGAGCGAATCGAAGAAGTGTTAACCTATATCACCTCTTACCTGAGTGAAGCAGAGCTCGCAATATACAAGCAAGCTTATATAGCACACTATTGGATGAAGAGTGATCATTTGGTAAATTTCACACGATCATTGATTTCTACCGCACTAACGCAAGCTCCCATCCATCCCCATGATCTTCTGGTACACATTCAATCCATTACCCTTGAGGATATTGAGCACTTTGTTTCCACTTGCCTCCATCCCTCCAAGCTTTCCCGAGTGATTATCCGGTAGAAGAGTTTGACCATCATTCTTAGATATTTTCATATTATTTAGGTAAGTGGTTATATTAGGTAGAAAGTAAAATACGCTTAAGGAGAGGTAGAAATGGAGTACAAGTTTACTAATTTTTGCATTAACAGCCCATTAGCCTACGATAGGGATGACTTGTTGATTTATTATAATACATTGTACCGTTCTCTAATTATACTTCCAAAAAAAATTCATCGTTATATTGTTGAAAAGCAATATAATAGAATTGATCAACAAAACTTTGAAAAACTAATCCAGGGGTTTTTTCTTATTCCTGAATTTGTTGATGAGAAAAAGAGCTCTATCGAAGTGTTTGCACGTCAAGCTTATGATATGTCAGTTGTTGATATTTCAATATTAACTACATATGATTGCAATTTTAATTGTTGGTATTGTAACCAAAAAGGTTTAAGTAATGAAATTTATAATTTATACTTAAATTCAGAAACTTCAAAACACATCTTGCAATGGATCATCAATCTTGACAAAAAGTATACACCAAGGGATGTAGTTATTGGTTTTTTTGGAGGTGAACCAACCCTTAATTTTGACTCAATTTTGTTTCTTGCAGAGCAATTAAAATTCAAGCTCCATAATAAAGTAAAATTCTGGATGACAACCAATGGTTTTTTATTAGAGCCTGCCATTTCGAAGCAGTTATGCGATATGGGAGTAACTTACTACCAAATAACCATAGACGGTCCTCAGTTAATTCATGACAAGAGAAGAGTCCAGAAAAATGGAGGGCCAACATTCGAAAAAATTTTGAGTAATGTTGAATTTTTGTGCAAAGAATTAAATGCAGGGGTGACTATATCGATTAATATAGATCAGGAAAACGCCAGTCACCTAAATGAATTGTTGACTGTTTTGGAATCACGGTCAATTAAGAATTTAATCAAGCTCAATATAGCTGGACTTATACCAACAAGAAATAAAAAAATTCGAGATAAAATTATTACTGAAAAACCTATTTCAAATAGTGATCTCATTGCTCATGCTACTCTTAAGGGATTTCATTTGTTGGAAGTGTTTGATGATGGACTTTGTCCATATAATTCAAAACATACATTTGTTATTGATCCATTAGGTGATTTTTATAAATGTGTTGCATCTGTTGGTGATCCAAAATTTAAATCAGGTAGCGTTATGAATGCGCCTTTAGATAAATTTTTATACATGAATCATGCAGGCAATGTGCCATGGTTAAAAAATGAAGCAGCGAATTGTACGAATTGTTCGTTTTTGCCATTATGTTGGGGTGGTTGCAGGAATCAAGCTAATCTTCAACAAGGTAGTGTTGATGCAATTCAATGTAGAAAAGAAATTTTTCTGCAAAATACACCAGATTATTTAAGAAGTTTAGTTGTAAGAAAACGTTTTAGTAATATACATTTTTAGAAAGGAGACTTAAATGCCCTTAAATGCAAATGATTGGTACATTCTTAATGTTAAATGGCCCAACGGTCAAGCCACAGAAGCTGAATTGGCTCAAGTTTTTGGTGTAAATGTCAATGATATTACCTTTTTAGCTCAACCTTATGACCCCCCTGGTGCTGGAACAGGTGATCATACTTTTTTTGGTCCATGCGTTGTTAGAACTTTACGTTGTCCTGATAATGGAATTCTTATTTCTCCCCCCACTCCTTGATAGGCACACTATATTCATTCTTCTTCCAAAAAGGAGCTTTAAATGGAAATTGTGTTGAGACCAGGGCTAGCGATCATCCATACCAAAGGACTCCACTCAGCGGTGATACAGGTGGGATTTATAGCTGGATCACGTTTTGATGAAAAGGGAGAAGGAAGCCTGGCTCTTTTAACTGAACATCTTTTTGTGATAGCATTGGAAAATGTTTCCCATCACTCCAATGTGCCTTTTACCTTTCTCAGTGAAATAAATGGACTGACGGAAAGAGAAATGCTGTATGGCTATATCAAAACAGCGCCATCTCAAATGCCCGAAGCTTTACATCGAATGATGCGTACAATCTACCTGGATCCTCTGGACGCTTCTGTTTTTGAGAATGAAAAAAAAACTATTTCAGGAGCAGCGTTGGAAAATGAACACAACCAATATCCCTATGATTTGGTGTTTGCAAAAACCTATGAACTGGTGTTTTCCTCGCACTCTCTTGCTCGAGCTGTAACGGGAACCCATAAAGCATCTCAAACGCTCACCATGGAAGATGTCACCCACCATTTTCAAGCCCGATGTCGGAAGGGACGAAAATATATGGCCATTGCCTGTGATCTGGATCAAATCGATCTGGACTCCCTGCTGAAACCCTGGGAAAGCTTTTTTGCTGCTACTAAGGCTGTCTCTCCCATCTCTCCTGACAGTCCTTCCCTTTCTTTTCCCGACCCCAACCCTCAGACGCTTTCTCTCCATCAAGATGCAGGCATTGTTGAAATGACCCTATCAGCTCCCATTCCCCAAACCTCCAAGATTCCTTTCTGGTTGATGGATTTTGTCAATGATGTGCTGGGCAAATCTCCCAATTCGCTCTTATTTAAACTGATACGGGAAAAATATGCTTTGGCTTATGATGCCCGTTCGCTCTGCTTTCACTATACCGATGGCTCTTTGTTTATCATTTATGCAGGCATCTCGAACCCTGACCACCAAGCCCAGACCATAGAGCGAATCGAAGAAGTGTTAACCCATATCACCTCTTTCCTGAGTGAAGCTCAACTTGCTATATACAAGCAAGCCTATATAGCGCACTATTGGATGAAGAGTGATCACTTGGTAAATTTCACTCGATCATTGATTTCTACCTCACTAACGCAAGCTCCCATCCATCCCCATGATCTTCTGGCACACATTCAATCCATTACCCTTGAGGACATCGAGCACTTTGTTTCCACTTACCTCCATCCCTCCAAGCTTTCCCGAGTGATTATCCGGTAGAAACCCATATATGCAGTTTGATGTAGCAAATATTATTTTTGAGTACTTGCTTTAAAAGAAATCCAAAACCACGAATACTGCAGGATAAGAAGCATATCGAAGACCCCTGACTAAAGAAGAACTCCAGGGCTTAACAGAAAAAGCATAAAGTTTCAAGAAAAAAATATATTTTCCATTAAACTCCGTGTTGCTTCATTTAAAAACCTATTCGAACGGTCTTCGATGATTCAGCTAAA
>DAOSES010000048.1:0-4084 GCA_035363255.1 Caldisericia bacterium
TGTAGAACGGCGCATTGACATCGGGCTGAATGGCAGTTTAAAATATGCTTGAAATCAAGGAAAACTGCAAAATATAATTCTGAACGCATAATCCTACCGAAGAAACTGCAGAATCGAAGCGGTTAATTTTCTGAATATTTAGCGGTTAATGGCTTTGAACGATTTTTTGCATAGGCTCAGTGCAAAAAAAGAGTGGGATAATTAATACCCCACCCATAACGCTCGAATAATATGAAGACATTAATAAACGTTTTTCTTGTCCTCTTTTACGCCATCAAGAACCAAGTAAAGTTTATCAGAAGAATTAACCTTTCCAAAAATACAATATGGCTTAGAGGGCTCAAACGAAGCAATTTTTAAAAAGTCATAGATTTTGTAACACCGATTGGTGGTACGGTCTTTTAAAACGAATACATTGGATTTATCGTATTTTTTTTGAGAGATTAAAACGAGGTTGTTAGCACTGAAATTAAACATAAGGTACTCCTTTCATAGAGAAACTGATATAGGATTTGCGTACTACATCCTTAAAGGATTTATCCTTTAGTCTGGTTGTGGAGTTAGGCGTTGCATCCCTGCAGAGCGCGTTATCATCACAGAGCCAGACCTCAGTGCAAAGTTAATTCATGATGGATACCATGAGCCTGAAAGATTAATATATAGTCTGCCCGCTGCTTTTCTTGTGCTTGTAAAAAAGCATTCATTGTATCCACCTAATCCAGAAGTTTGAATTGGAAGCCTGAAAGCATTATGTTTACAAGCTCTATGCGTTTTTTCCCTATTCGGTTTTTGATTGTGGGATTCAAGCTGGCATGAGAAAATAGTTTCTTACCATGCTGAGCTGCATAATACGTAATCAGATCCTTTAGCTGCTTTTCTGGTATTTTTAAGGCAATATAATTGTCGCATGCCTTGATAATCTGTGCTGCCAGCATTTTGACCGTAGTAGGTTTTTTTAGAAATTCCATGTAATTTGTACTCCTTTCGTGCTTTTTGTACCAAATCGAACCCCTTTTTGTCCTCTTGATGCCATGACGGTCAGTTTAAAGAAAGGCTATTACAAGCGGACAGTATAACCTCGGTATCTATAGAGTTCTTTTTAAGTTGAGCCCCCAGAATTAATGCGTTGGTCATAACGCTGTTAATAATGCGCGGCATCCCCTGGCAGTAGTTGGCTACCGCATGAACAGCAGCTTCGTCAATAATGCTGTGACTTGCTCCCGCAATTTCGATTCTTGAATAAATATAGCTTTTGGCTTCATCCGGTGAAAGCCCTTCGTAGTTATAGTGAATGACAATGCGCTGTTTAAGTGCTTCATGTACCGGTTTTTCAAGGATAGAAGTTAAATGTGGTTGACCGATAAGTATGAGCGCGAAGCAGTCAAGACTGTCAAAATGAGTATTCATAAGCATTTTGATGTCTCTGAGTACATTGGTGTTCAGGTACTGGCTTTCATCAATCGCAAGAATGAATGTTTTGTGCTTTTCCTTCAGCAGATGCAAGAGTCGCTCCTGTATATCTCGGAACATTGCTGCTTTTTTAGGTCCACAGCCAAGTCCTAGCTCATGGCAAAACTGATGGTAGAATTCCGTTACACTGACAGTTGATAAGCAGATATACGAAAGCTGATAAAGGTTCGGATTCAAGCTTTGTGAAAAACATCGCAGTGCAAATGTCTTGCCTGCTCCCGGCGGGGCAGTGAAAAGCCCGATACCACGGGCACCTTTAAGATAATCAAGCCTTGAGAGCATCTGTTCGTGGTCTTTCGATTTAAATGCATGATTTTCCTGCAGCGATTTGTCAAAAGGGTTTAATGTCATACCGTAAAAAGATTTAAACATGATCAAGCCCTCCCATTTTGGAATAATCAATAAAATGCTGGTTATTACGTTTGGTGCGACCGTTTTCGACCCGATTGGTTTGGCGGATTGGGTATTTTCTACCGTCAAAAAAGATATATGCATCCTGCATTCGGTCAGGCAGGTAGCGAACCTCAACCTTTAAACGGATAAATTGCATGGGTACATCATAATATACCTTATCAATAGAAATTGTCGAATCAAGGTTTACCTTTCTGGTAATGCGGTTCATAAAACATTCGTCAAGCCATTCCCTGCTTTTAGGAATTCTGACATGAGCAATGCTCCTTTGGTAACGTTCAATGGGAGTTTCGCCGATCATCCTGTTGACAGAAGTGTTCCTTTTGCGGACTTCATCAGCAAGAAGATTGTTAAGTTCCTCAAGGGAAGAAACTGTAGTGGGGTCAAAGCCATAGAGCCATGATTCCTTAAGGGTTTTAAAGCTTCTCTCAATTTTGGCCTTGCTGGCTCCATCTCTTACCGGTGTATGCAGTTTGACAATGCCAAGGGAACCGCAAATCAATGTCAGTTGTGAATTCACATAGGTGGATCCGTTATCCAAATATAGTTTTTTGCACAAACCATGACGGGAGATGGCTTCCTTAAGTACCTGCTGAAAATTGTATGCGTTTTCGTTATAAAAGAAACGGGAACCAACAATCATACGGCTATGGTCATCAACAAGCTGAATTAGGTATGTCCGTCTCAATTTGCCGTTCTCCTTAATGTAACAGGTGTAGGAAGTGTCTGCCTGAAACATGTCGCAGGGATACTCTTCCTCAAAAGCCTTGCGGTCTTTTTGGTTCGGGTTTACAGCACATTTCAAGTTATTCTGCTTGATAAAGCGTTGGACGCTTGACAGAGAAACCTGTTGCTGATTTATGATTCCGTCTTCAACAAGCTTGGTATAAATAAGTGTGGCATTGATGCGCGGAAACTTTTCTTTTAACTGGTGAATCTCAGCAATGACGTTTTTATCAAGAACCCTGGGTTGTCCCGAATCGCTACGCTCATGCGGCATTAACCCGTCCATGCCTTTTTTACGGTAATACTCCTCCCATTTTTCAAGGGTTTTTGGATTGTAAATCATGGTTTTCCCATTGGGCAGGGAAAAAGCGTTTTTAGTCACCCTTCTATAGTAGGCAGTTTTTGATGGGTCGGTAAATGTGCCTTGAATCACCGGAGCGATGAGGGAGAACCTAAAATATGCCATTTCGATGGCGATTTTTTCGTTAAATTTGCTTTTCATCCTTAAGACACCTCCAAAATGATTTTTATGGTCAGGGCTTGCAAGTCCTGTAGCCTTAATTGACATCATAAATCGAATGCAAGCGGAGGTCTATTACGGAATTATGTGAACGCTTAAAAGTAAAAACTTGTAAAACCTATCCGGAATCTATGTGTGCAGTTTTTGACCTGCCTTGGAGAAAAGATATTTTGTTATTGGAGAAAAAGGCTTTAAGTCTGTTCGATGCATTGGTGTTCAATATTGAGGACAAAAAGTCCAGCGATTTCTGATAAATGTCCTCTAAGATACCAAGCCAAAGCTTTTTATGAGTCTCAAAAAGGCGCTTCCATTCGTATAGCGTTGAAGCACTGATTTCATACTTAGCGCATAAAGTGGCAACTGTTACGCCCAGCGTGAAATGATCCTTCAATACATCTAAAACGAACAGCAGACTGTATGAACGGAAAGGGATTATGACTTCCGGAAGAATTGCATGTGTGCTATTGCAAGACGAGCAGATAATTCTGGTAATATCTATGGTGTCATATATTATCGATTTATTTTGATATGAAATAAGGCAGCGTTCATATGAGTCATGATAAGCCCAAGTTGGATGCTTAGCACCGCAATTCGGACAGGGCAGATCTAAAAATGGTATCTTTTCTATTGAATAATCCTCCATGGCTGATAAAAATAACTGCTTTGCCGAAGAGATTATAAAATTTAACTTGCAAAATACTGTGAATAATCTTATCATTATCTTGTGTTTATGCTTTCTTAAGCATATTTTGAGGGGGAAGAGTGTTAGGCGGGTAAAGCGAAACGACTCTTCCCTTACTCATATATAATGATAATGAAAATTTTGGATAGGTCAATACAACTCGATCATATTTTGATGAGTTTTAAAGCGATTTGTTATCGGGTTTTGTAAGTGGGTGTAATTTTATTTTGACGTTTTTCTAAGGTTTTAGGAGAGAACAACTCGCCGTTCTACAT
>DAOSES010000049.1:0-4063 GCA_035363255.1 Caldisericia bacterium
TGGTTCACCTCCGATAACAGTTTACAGTTCCTGTTTAGGAGGTTAAACGATACATGAGAGCTAAAAAAATAAGAACTAATAGAGCGTACCATCAAATAACTCCATATTAGATATGGTTTACATTAAGTTATTAAGATAGACGATACCCGCCAAATAAAAAAAAGCGTGAGTTTGGTGGGGTTTTCGCATGTCTAAAGAATCCCTCTTCAGGCTTACGGGTTTGGAGGGTTTAATAATGTTTATCCAGCATAATACGAGGGGTCATCATCCGCTAATATATAGCGGTCGGGTTTGATAAAGCCGACATCATTTTTTGTCTCACAGCTAATCTCCAATTGTTAAAAAAGCTCATTTTTATCACAGGGCAAATGTGGGCATCAAGTAGAACTAACAGAGCGTAATATTAGGAAACACAATAGCGCAGCTTTAGAAAAAGCTTATTTGGATTATATCCAAGTAAGCTTTTTTTGGTGTGCCGAGTATGGCATAAATCTAACTGGTGAAAGTCCAGAGCGGAGGTACTCATAGCCAACCGCATAGCGAAGCCCAAGGTGCTTATTGTGAGATAGGAGCTGAAGAAAGGGAGTAGCAAAATCTTGACCCGACGAACAGAAATTCGATATCAAGGCTGTATAAGCGGATAAGGATGCCAAACAAGCCGAAGTCCAAAATATGAGCGTAACCTTATGCAGTAGATCGGGCGGGTAAAAGAGGAAAGATTTATGTCTTACCTCGGGAGGTCTTGCGGATGCGGAAATCGGAGCCATTCTTTTAAGGGTGAGCGGAAGGGAACGCAGTCGAAAACGGTTTACCGCAAGAAGTCAGCAGAAGCCATAGTACCCGAAAGGGGAAGGGCTGAACAATTCACAGTTGTCGAGTACAACGAGAAAACAGGGCAACCTTAGCCAGAATGTGTTAATGAGGAGAGTATCGGCGTATCCGAGAGGGTTACTCAAAAATCGGTGATTGATTGTCTACGAACGAGGAGGAAAGACAGAATGGAGCTTTTGGAGAAAATTCTCGAAAGAGAAAATCTCAACGAAGCGTACAAGCGTGTTTACGCAAACAAAGGAGCAAGTGGGGTGGATGGGGTGATGGTCGAGGAATTACTTGACTATCTCAAAACCAACAAAGCAGAGCTTTTGGAAAGCATACGGACACGCAAGTACAAACCGCAACCTGTCCGCAGGGTAGAAATACCTAAGGACAACGGGAAGAAACGCCAGCTTGGAATACCAACGGTGGTAGATAGGGTAATACAACAGGCAATATCGCAGGTGTTAAGCCCTATTTATGAAAAACAGTTTAGCAATTCAAGCTATGGGTTCAGACCGAACAGAAGTTGTGAGATGGCAATAATCAGAAGTTTAGAGCTGTTAAACGACGGATATGATTGGGTAGTAGACATTGACCTTGAACGCTTCTTTGACACGGTACACCACGACAGACTGATGAATATTATTCACAGGACGATAGAGGACGGGGATGTATTGTCATTGATACGGAAATTTCTTGGCAGCGGGGTAATGGTAGGTAAAACCTATGAAGAAACGACAGTCGGCACACCGCAGGGAGGCAATCTTAGTCCACTTCTTTCCAATATTATGCTAAATGAGTTGGATAAGGAACTGGAAGCGAGAGGGCTTCACTTTGTGCGATACGCCGATGACTGTAATATCTTTGTGGGCAGCCGCAAAGCAGCGGAGCGAGTAATGAGGTCCATAACAGACTTTATTGAAAGGAAGTTAGGGCTAAAAGTCAACGTAACGAAAAGCAAAGTAGGCAGACCAAACCAAATCAAGTTCTTGGGCTTTGGATATTTCACGGACAAAAATGGGAAGTATCAGGCAAAACCGCATAAACTATCGATTGAGAAGCTGAAAAGAAAGCTCAAGGCATTGACCAGCCGAAAATGGAGTATTCCATTGGATTCGAGATTGGAGAAGCTTAAACAGCAGATAGCAGGTTGGGTTTATTATTTTCGTATAGCGAAGATGAAAACTGTACTACTTGAAATCGATGCAAAATTACGTAAGCGTGTAAGAGTGATAATCTGGAAGCAATGGAAGAGGGTTAGAAAGCGATACAAATCTCTGCGAAAGCTGGGAGCAACACATAGCAATGCCTGGCAGACAGCGAATTGCCGTAAAGGATATCAATATGTTTGCGGAACGGTGACTATCCATACAACAATCACAAACAAGCGGTTAGAACAAAGAGGTCTGACATCACTGTCAAACCTCTATGCAAAAATCCATTCAACAACGATTGCTGCGAATTGAACCGCCATGTACCGAACGGTATGCACGGTGGTGTGAGAGGGGCGAAGCCTCAACGGTTAGCCTCTACTCGATTGGGAAAGACGAAAAAATATTAATAGCACAGGGGACGGCAGACCGTGTGAGAAGTTTTAATATAAAGCTTCGCAACGGACGCTGTGTAGCCCCTGTACTTCACCTGAACAAATAAATTTTGCTGTTCTCTTTAAAGTTATGGGAGGAGAATATGCCTTATATCAGCACAGGTCTCTTTCTTTCCTTTAATCTTCTTATTAACTCATCATTTCCAAGTATATTCATTACTCGTTTCAGGTTGTACACCAGTAACGACAGTGAAATCTCTGCTGTCACTGAGATTTTTCTCCTCGTCAGGAAGTAATAGGCTCCCCAGCTTCGTTTTATCGTCCCATACGGGTGTTCTACAATCATTTGACGAAGTTTATACTTCTCCATATTCAATTCGGTTTGAAGATCAATGGTATCAAGGAAGTCCTGATCAACATGTCTACATATAACTCTGCCTTTTTCACTTTTGGTGCACCGATCCTTGAACTCACAATTCTTACACGCCTCATAATTTCTGTATTCGTGCCCTATGATACCTTTCCCTTTCTGCTTCCTGTCCCTTGCATAATACAGTTCTTTCCCAGCGGGACAAATATATACATTCTTGTCTTTATCATATTTAAACCTGTCCCCATAAAAGTCTCGATCACCGGTGCCGTTTGAGTATATTTGTTTTGTAACATAGGGGGTTATTCCATTTTCTACGCATTTCTTAAGATCTTCTGCTTTATAATAGCCTTTGTCAGCTAATGCTTCAAACTCTTTTCCTTTAAAAAGCTTCTTTGCTCTGAGAGCCATATTATCAAGCTCTCCCAGGTCGTTCGGTTTTTGTGATACTTTAAAGTCTACGATTATTTTATGTTTGGAATCTACCGTTGTCTGTATGTTGTAACTTACATCAACGTTGTTATTATTATTACACATGAGTCTTGCATCAGGGTCTGTTGTCGAGATTTCGTTTTCACCGGTCTTATCAAGATGCTCCTTGTATTTTTCATATTTATTCTTACGCTCTCTCAATTGCTGCAGTTTTTCCTTTATCTCACTGGCGTCGGGCTTTCTATCACAAGTTTCTGTGGTATCCCCTTCATCTAATTCACGCATATAGTTCTCGATCTTTTCATCAATGTATTTAATATGCCTTTCTAATTTTTTGGCACTGTAGTTGTTCCTTTTGGAGTTTGATGCACGGAATTTCGAACCATCGATGGCTACTAATTCCTTACCAAACAAATTCCATTCATCACAAAGTTTCGTGAAGTCCCTGAAAACAGCTTTTAACGCTTTCTTGTTATCTTTCCTGAAGTCAGCAATTGTCTTGAAGTCAGGCTTCAGTTTCTTTAAAAGCCAGATAACTTCTATGTTCCGTATAGCTTCATGTTCAAGTCTTCTGGATGAACGTACCCTGTTAAGATATCCGTAAAGGTATAGCTTTAACAGATCTTTTGGAGAGTAGGGAGGCCTTCCCATAACCGGAGCAGTAGTTCTTTGAAAACCCAGTTTCTCCATATCAAGCTGCTCTACGTAAGCATCTATCACACGAACAGAGTTGTCATCACTTATATATTCATCAATGCTCTCTGGAAACATGATAATCTGGTTTCTATCCTGACCTTCAATATATCCCATAAGCCCACCCTCTCATTCGTAACTTCAACTTTATTATACCATATTTGTGGGTTTATGTAAACAATTCAATCTACTTTTCACACAGTCTG
>DAOSES010000050.1:0-4050 GCA_035363255.1 Caldisericia bacterium
GTATTTCGGAGGGGTGGCTCGGATGATTGTTCCGGATAATCTGAAAACCGGAGTGACCCACCTGGATGGAGGAGTTCCAGCGATTCAACAGAGCTATCAGGAAATGGCGGAGCATTATGCTACTGCCATTATCCCTGCCCGAGTTCGGAGGCCCCGGGATTATCCTCAAATAAATATTATCTTTAAAAACACACAAAATAGCTGTTTTTAAAATCAACCTACTTTTTAAAATTGAAGATAATAATTTAGCTTAGTCCGCAATATTCAAGTAGGTATTGTTCCTTTCCTTTCCATTTTTTCTGTTTTATCGGTTTTGCATCGCCAACGGTTTTTTCATGATCCAATGACTCCAGTGCTTTGGTTATGGTCTCTGTATCTGCGTACGAGTAAATAGAGGTAGTATCAATGCTGGCGTGCCCCAGAAAATCCCGTATATATGAAATAGGAATTCCTTTTTTGTACATTGTCATAGCAATGCTGTGTCTGAGCATATGTGCGTGTAGTCCCTTTGGAAAAGTACTGTCTTTGGTATTGGCGAGATTGCCATATTGCTTCATGAAGGAATCTACAGTTCCTGGTTTCATTTGTGTAGGTCGTGAATCATGTATGGTATAGAACAACAAAGATTCCTGGTGGCATTCTTTGTGGAATTCTGCAAGGTAGGAATCAAGATGCTTCACTGTGTTTCCAAGCAATGGAACATATCGTATCTTGTTCCCTTTTCCATGTATTTTTACTCTAACACTTATCTCGTTTCTAACAATACAAGCAACTTTTAAACTTAGCAATTCTTGCATTCTTGATCCTGTCTCATAGGCTAGAATCAAAAAGAAGCGATTGCGTCTACCGAGTCGTGTAGAAATATCTGGTAGTGAAAACAGGAGCTTTAACTGAGCTTGTGTTAGGTATTCTACCCCATGCTTTTTACATTCTTTGAAGGCATGGATACTACAAACTTTTAGGTAAAATGGCATCAATTCCATGTTCTCTTCACTTGAATATTTCAAGAAGGATTTAATTGCAGATAGTCGCAGATTGAGTGTTTGTGCTGAACTATTTCTGGAATCCTTCAACCACATTAAAAAATCATAAATATTCTCTCGTGCAAAGCAGGAAAAATCCATCTTTTCAAATGGGATTCCTTTTTTTACCAGGCAGTATTTTCGCAAAAGGTTTAAGGTTTGCCGATAGGATCGAACGGTCTGCTTACTGAAATTTCTTTTGTTGATGAGATAATCAACCAAAAAGTCCCGGAGTAGCTGATAAAAATACAGTTCACTCTTCTTCATGATGCACCTCTGGTAGGATCTCATCATTTACAGAACTTAGCTGTTGCTCCATTACTGGGTAAAAATCTTCAACAAGAGAAAGGTAATAGTCAGTATCAGCAAAGTTGGAATGCCCCATATATTCGCTAAGATAGGGGTACAGAGCCTGAATATTCTCCCCATCTTTCACCCACTGGTTCAAACGATGAACTGCATATCCATGGCGAAAATCATGCACTCTTGCTGAATTACCAATAATTATGCTGGCTTGAGGTAGTTTGTCCCAGAATTTATGGAACCAACACTGGATGGTTGAAGCGTTAAAAAAGAATCCATATTTGTTTGGGAAAAATGCCTGTCTTTCTGGCAACACAGATTCAATGATAGCATCGTATTCTCTGCAAACCTCCAGTAGATCGTTACTCATGTATACTATCCGTGCTTTCCAGCCTTTTGATTTCCTAATGGTTATCTTTCCAGTTTTTAGATCTAGATCTTCCCTTTTCAAAAGACGTACTTCTGAAGAACGTAGTCCACAGCAGTACAGTAAGCGGAAGAGGACTGGTGCAATGTACTTTCTGTTTGGGGTAAATGGAGAGACGGGACAATGGTCAACAGCATTAAAAAAAGCCTTTAGCTCTTCATCTGTGTACACATGGGCATCATATTTGATTTGTTTTCCTGGGATATGTTCAGGTATCACGTAGGCATTGTAACCCATTCCATTCAAGTATTTTCCAAGCTGCCTTATGGGGGTGATACGTCGCTGAAGACCATTAGGATGTTCGCCAGGTTTTAAATGGATCCAAGACTCGCACATTTCTTTTGTGATGGTACTTTCATCAGGAAATGCTTTTGCTACAAGGCAATCAAAACAATGTAATATGCGGGTTGAAGCTTTGTAGGGGTAACCCGATGCTTGTTTTAGTCTGATAAATGTATCCAGGAAGGGACCTAGATGACTATGAAATTTAGCACTGACCATGAATTTCACCCCCCATCCATGTAATTCTACCTATGACTGATAGATCCAGTGCACACATGCGTAGCATGGATTCCTCCATAGAAAGGTAGGGTTTGGAAGACTCCTTTGAGGTGTGCCCCAGAGTATCCTGAATCACAGGATGGGGAATTTTAGCAAGTAGTAAGTTATGAACCAGAGAGTGGCGAAAAACATGAAGCCCAATAGCGTTCCCATTTTCCGGTTTTATTCCAATCTTTTTGAAAAGATGGGAACATATTAAATAGACTGATGTTAACTTGTGGTAGGGAGCTTGCTTTCGCAAAAATATATAGGGATACGAATCATTACGTTTGGGTCTTTCATTCATAATGTAATCCATAAGAGCATTTCCAACTTCAGGAAGCAGGGGAAGAACAAGTGGTTCTCTCGTTTTTTTCTGGATCAAGTATATTTTGTCATTCAACCAATCAATGTTCTTAAATGTTAGCTGGCAAATATCACAGTCACGAAGCCCAAGATACAGAGCAAGAAAAATGATAGCTCTGGTACGTTTGCACTCTTTTTTCAACCTTACAATCAGCTTCTTTTGATTTTCTTGCGATAGATATGTAGCTACAGAACCTCGTTGTACAAATCCTCCCATAACCATGCCCCACAATTCTATTTTCACCAAGCCTTTTTGATGCAAGAATTTCAATATGGAACGCAGAATGGGAACTAGGGTTGACATACTACGACTTACGCAAATGCTGGCAAATTTTTCTAAAACAACCTGTACTTTTTGTGGAGTAAGGTTTTGCAAATCCGTTTTGGTTTTCATCTCAGCAAATTCAATGGTTTTGCGAAATACATAATCCTGTAGATATATCGAGGACTTCTGAAGATTCCTTTGTTCAAGGAATTCGCTGAATTGCTGACGAATGACTTCCATTTCAGGAGTAACACAAGAAATGTCTCTTGGTATTTGTTTCCAGTGATAATTTCCTGTACTTGCAACCTCAATCAAAACAAGAGCAGCTTTGCGATTAATTTTCCACTTCCATGTTTCCATGGCACGCTCACGATAATGAATATTGTTTTCTTGTATGTAATCCCGTAACATCTTCTCATAGTACAGGTGAACATTGGCAGCATGAAAAGTATGCCGTATATCCATCCAGGAATGCCAATACTGCCCTATTGTTGAATTAGACAGCTTAAGATACTTCATCTCAATACTGGCTTTAACTATTAAAAAATCAATTAGGACATCGTTGTGTATTGGAAAAACGTAGTTTTTAAAGAACTCCTGAACTACGTCTTCCTCTGGCATAGTGGGTTCATAAAACAGAATTCCATGTTCGTTCTTTGCGTTTGTTCCAGCAAACAGATCCATGAGTTTGTTACAATGTACATGCATTGAATGACGTTCAGGGGAACCGTTGTCGTCTCTCATGAAAGCATCATAAAGTTCTTGACATGGTTCCGTGATGTTGATTGTTTCAGCAAGTTTGATCATTTGGTTGAAATAACAACGTCGGGATTGCCAGGTAGACTTGGCAATCCGGGGTTTTAAATCATCTAAAATTGTATTAATGACAGTTTCAAGTTTCGTCATAGGATACCTTCTTTCTGCCTTTTGGCTATCTAAAGAATATCACTATTGACGCAGTTTATTATCCTCAATTTTTAAAAATTCTAATGTTGCCACAACACCATTGTTAAATGGTTTTAAAGATAATATTTATTTGAGGATAATCCCGGTTAACTTCAATTGAAGTTAACCGGGATAAAGCCAATGTAGAAGGAATGGTGTCCATTGTTTCTACGTGGATCATT
>DAOSES010000051.1:0-3877 GCA_035363255.1 Caldisericia bacterium
ATTTTTAGGAGAAGCATCGAATTAATTTCGAGTAGATTTTAGGTGAAGCAATTCGCTATCTTTCTTTTTGTACCAATATATATTATCATGCTTTCTTGGAAAATACTCCCTGACTTGCCCTTGATAGGTACGATAATGCCAAATAATTTCATTCATAATGTTTTCAGAACCAAATACTTCATCTAGTACAGACATTATTAAATGAGATACACCATGATCAACATGAATAAAAATACTTCCTTTTTCAGACAACAATTCTCTCATAATGAGAAATCTTTCATGAAGCATAGAAACAAAGGAATCAATTCCCTGGCCCCATGTATCTCGATAAGCTTTTTCTTCTATGACGCTGTGTTCTTTAAAAACCTCTTTATTTTCTTCGCCGACTTTTATCTTTGCTTTAAAATCTGCTCCAGTAGCAAAGGGGGGGTCAATATAGATGAGATCAATTTTACCAGCAAACTTTTCGAGCAGAGAACTCATCACAAATTTGTTATCACCCCAGATCAGCTTATTAGTCCATCCATCTTCAAAGGTACTTCCTTCATCGCCCTTCCAGTAATCAAAAAGGTTTTGCGGTTTGTACTCATCATTTCCCTTCTCTATCCGTGGTTGATTGACCCGCTCTACAATTTGAAATGGATAGGGACCAGGTTTTTCTACTGGAACCAAACGACCTTCATCGTCATATTTACCTTTCCAGACCAGCTCTGTTTTTTTTATATCCACCTTGCTCATCTTCCCTCCTTTTTTTACTTTTTTATTTGACAGTAATACTTAAAGTCGCATTCTATGCATATTTTATCCTTATTTGGTGGTATGTTTACTTTGAAGTCCTTATTCATGATGGACTTGACTACATGATCAAAATGATCCCCCGCTTCATCTACTTTTTTTGCATCATAACTTATTTCCGTCAAAGCATCTTTCCGGTTTTCTTCACCAGTCCAGTAGATGAATAACCTCTCAGGTTCCTTTTTATACCTTTCTTTCAAGATATGGGCATAAACATGAAGCTGGTAAATGTATTTATCCCAGATCGTATCAGCTTTTTCTGGCTTATGCTGAGACTTAAAATCGAGCAATTCCAGCTTCTCATCTCTTCCCATGAGCAAATCAACTTTTCCGTTAATAATGTACTCCTCTTTTTCAAAAGAAACATCCACTTCAGTCTCAACTACTCTACCCAATAGATCCTTGTTGTTTTGATAGTATCTTATCACATGCTTCAAAGCAACTTCTTTCTGCAGAATGCCCAAAGCCCTGTGCCCACTGGCAAGCATGCCTTTATAGTTTCTCTCAAAATCAAATCCTATTATATTTTCATCGACTTTTTCTCTCTCCAGGATTTTTCGGTGAAGATCCTCAATAGTTTCATGAACCAATAATCCAAACAGAATCTGCCCCGTCCTGCTTGGAGTAAACCCATACTCTTTGTAGAAAAGATATTGCTGGGGACAGGTTTCGTACACATTGATGTGTGATGTCAGAGAATAGCTTTTTTTTGGCTTGAAAGGATCTTTCGACCTAAATTGCTGAGCTTTTAAAGTCTCTTTTTTTACATAAGGCCACTGATCGAGTCCTTCCCATGTGCTACTGAAAATATCCTTGGGATCTTGCGATGCTGTCAGCACCAAAAGCTTTTCTGGCCTAGAAAAAGCCACATAAAAATGCCGGGCATGATCAAACCCGGTTATCTTTTCTCTAGGCTCGAAAGCTTCTCTTGTATAAAATGGAATGAGTGTATCGTCCACTATTTTGGAGACACTATAGCGTTTATCGAGAGAACCAACCACAACCACGGGAAACTCAAGGCCTTTGGACTGATGAATAGTCATGATTTGGACATACCCTTTTGGAATAGGATTGTTCTCATCTTCAAACTCATTCTGACCAGTATTAAAAAGCATTCGAAAATAGCTGTAAAAGAGTTGGTTTTTAATTGCTGTTTTGTTTTTTGCAGTAACCACACTAATATGGTAGTAGCTCATGAAAGCATTAATCAAACTGGTGAACTGGGATAGATTTCTTGCTGAGTTTTCATTTTCAAGGTACTTCGTAAAGGGCTCATATGCAAAAAGCTGAAAGACAATATCGAGGGGGTGCTCATCAATGCTTTGGCCATTTTCCAGAGCCTGGATCTTATTATGCATCCTTTCCAAGTATGCTTGAATAGGTTTTGATAAATAGTCTTTCAGGATTTTAAGTCCATCCTCAATGGTATCTTTGAACTCATAGTCATCAAGATCGCTGCCAACAAAACCAAAGATGAGAGCAAAGCATGAAATGATAAATCTAACTTCTTCATTTTCGAAAAAAGCACGAGCACGAGGGCAAAATACTTTAATGTTTTGGTCGTGAAGCGCTTTTATATAGTGGGCACTATGTTCAAGCTTCACACTTGACAGCAATAAGGCCACATCGCTTGGATCTGCAATGACTTTATTTTCTAACAGAAAAGAAACCATATCCGCAAATCGTAAGGCTTCATCATTTTTATTGTTAGTCCAAATGCAAAACACAGCGGGATAGTCTGGTGAGATTGTTGATTTGGCAGGCACTACTTCTTTGTCCTCATGTCGGAAATGGTTCTTGCCCTTGGGGTTTTTCCAGTCAACTTGTTGGATGAAAGAATTATAAGTATCAATAATTGTTTCATGAGATCTATAGTTTTCAAGAAGTCTAACTTTTCTGAGATTAGGGAAATGATTCTCAAACTCAAGAATATTTCTTACAGTAGCCCCTCTGAATCTATATAATGCCTGATCCTCGTCTCCCACTACTGTAAGATTGTTGTGAGGGTTCACCAGCAATAAAGCAATTTGTTCCTGGATATAATTGGTATCCTGGTATTCGTCGATCAGCATATACTTAACTGAAGAAGAAATCTTCTCCCTTATTTCGGGTATTTGGAGCAAATCGTAAAAGATCCTTTGCTGAAACGAAAAATCAACTCGATTATTAGCAAACAGGGCATTTTTATATTCCTGATATGATTGCCCGAGCATGGCAATAAAAGTGTCACTGCTTTCTGCAAGAAGCTCAGGAGCAATAAGCTCTTCTGTGATTTTGTCAAAATACTTTTTTAGATACTTGATTGTAGTCCACTTCGCAGTCCATTTACCAAAGTACTTACTTTCTTGGTAAAAAGGCTGGACAATTTTGTCAAAATGCTCGTTGATAAATAACGAATTGGTTAACTCGTCCAGGACAATATAGTTCTTATTTAATAGGGTATGGTGTCGATACTTCGAAATAAACCTATCACATATGCTATGAATAGTCCCAGTTACTAACTCGTGCAAATTTAGCTTAACATTCAAGCTCCGCGAAAAAGAACTAAGCCGGTCTCTCAGCTCATATGATGCTTTCTCGGTAAAAGTAGTGAGAACTATTTCTGAAGGTTTTGCTCTCTCTGAAATCATAAGGTAAAGGGCTCTTAAAACAAGAGTATAGGTTTTACCAGTGCCTGGCCCAGCTATTATAAGCGTTGGACCGTCAGTATCAAAAACTGCACTGTGCTTTTCCTTATCAGCCCCTAGAGTAAATTGCTCAATAATTCTATCTTTTAACTCATTCATAATCTATATCAGATTGTTCTCCGTAAAGCTATAATACTTTTCCCAGGATACAATAATATGGTCGTATATGTTTATATTTAAAATTCTAGCAGGAATCTCAACTGCTTTAGTAATTGTAATATCTTCGTCACTTGGCTCTGGATTTCCATTTGGATGGTTGTGAAGAAGTAAAATAGAATGAGCACCACTTTTCAAAGCACTATCAATGATCTGTCTCGGGTAAACCACAGCTCGATCAATATAAACTGTACCCCATACACTGGATGAAAGTTAACTCTATTTAAAGTGATAACCTT
>DAOSES010000052.1:0-3755 GCA_035363255.1 Caldisericia bacterium
GGAGTGGATGTAACTCATGGAAAAAAGGAGTTTACACAAAAAACTTGACAGACTCACATTTGAGCAAACGAACTTGGTACGGAAAGAAGGAAGATCAGCACAAAAGACAGTACAACTGCTAAAGCGCGAGAGACAAGCGAGTAAGAATAACTACTCTCTCTCTCTCTCTCGAAAAGGAAACGATTTAACAACTTGCAAACCAATTACCATTAAAAAAACCTCCAAGTATAAATATAGTAATAAATACCGAAATTGAAAGGAAATACCTGTACAAAATGGCATAGCACTCTTGAAAGATTTCGAAGTTCCTTTTTGAACTGATTAATACTGATGTAGAGTGAGTCATTGCAACTATACTCCAATGCTAACTATCAAACTATTTTTTAGTTTAGTAAATAATTATCACTTGTCAAATGTTAATATCGTAAAGCATAAATATCAGTCTAGGCATAGAACAGGATACTAGAAAAGCTTTATGTCGCAACAATCGGCATCATCTTCGAGTTGAAAGTTGAGTCAATGACTCAAAATAAGAAAAGAGGGAGCCCCAAAGGCTCCCTCGGTGGAGGGCATAAGTAGGAATTACCCTATTTCTAAAACGTGTAAACCCAAGTCAAGGAAAAACCTTTTGCTTATTGCTTCCATCGGTCCTCATTAAGTAGGTTCCTCCGCCTACCCAATCATTATCAACTTCTTTTGGGACTTCTTGAAAAAAGACCCAATCGTGAAACAGAAGAATATAGAACACATGGTCATTATTGATTTGTTGCAAATCTTTTCTTACTAAATGCATGCGAAACATGCCTTTTGAATCAGAAAAATATGCCCAAGCGTTGGAAATGTTCAATCTATAGGTTTCACCCTTGTAAACCAGGCTTTCTTCTGTACCGTCTCCTCTTAACTTGTATATATCTCCTGAGGCATAGTAGATAAGGTTGATAGGCCTGTCGAAATTATCAATATACTCAATGAAGTATATCCAGCCTCCATAACCTTGAAGCTGAGATCCCAGACGATTGCTAATTCTTATTCTATTAGAACCATCGGGAAGCATTCGATAAATACCAGGATCTCCCTGCGACAAAACAGTTGCGTAGAGATATCCCTGGTACATCATGGGATAATAGGTGCTTTCGGAAAGCAAGAGCTCCATATGGGATCCATCGGTTTTCATTCGATAAAGATAACTGCTTTTTGATACATCTTTTGCAGACTGCTGTTTTTCACTAATGGTAAGGTATATCCAATCCCCATATACAAACATAGTATGGAAAAATCCTTCATACAATACCTGGAACCCATTTCCCGTCAGATCTGTTTTGCAGAGTTGTGCAGGCTCATTCAGCGCGAGTTCCTCAAAACCAATACTGTCTGATCCCGTTTTTTTTGCAAAATACAAGTAATCATCCACGATATTGAACATTCCAAAGGAAGAGGTATGATCAATATCACCAGAGAGCAATAGTCCAAGCTTGGATCTATCACTACCATCACTACGCATACGAACCAAATGATAATCATGTCTCCCAGGATACTCACTACTTTCTAAAAATGGACGAATTGTGTAAATCCAGTCGTTATGTAAAGCAAATTCTGCATATCCAGCAAGATTGCCAGGAGTGTTGCCCAGGGGTATTTCTTCAGAAGCTTGATGAAGATTTAGTCTTTCCTTGTAGTAAGGAGCATAATCCATGTCCATGGTTATTCTTTGCTTGACTTGGTCCCACTCGACCTTAGCTCCCATTTCCTCTCCTATAAAACGAAGGGGAACCAGGGTACGTTGATTCATGATGATCGGGGCTTGTTCCAGAGTTTTCTTTTCTCCGTTGACGAAGGCATCAGTACTGTTAATGGTGAGTTCGATTGTTTTTTTAGTAAGGTGACTGTGTGTGCTTGTTGCGAAAAATGTCAAAAAAAGCAAGATCAATGCTAAGATAGGAATTAAACTCTTCTTCATGTTAATCTCCTGTTAAAAAAACCCTAGTATCATATTTACATTGAAATCTAAGCTATCTGCCTTCATACTCGTCTTTGCAAAGTTCATTTACAGTTTCATAGGCTAACGCAACATTGAGCAAATTGATGATTGACTCATAGCTTTGCGTCGTATCACGAAAAATACTTCCAATCATACTATCTCCGATACAGCTATAAAGGCTTGCTCCATCTTTAGCACACTGTTTTATGGGTTAATTTTAAAGCCTACCAGAAGCTTAGTCAACAAATCAGCGAATAAAAAAGAGGGAGCCTTTGGGGCTCCCTCGGTGAAGGGTAGAAGATAAACAACAGGCATTTTTTCGAAAACTATACCTGAAGCAGAATATGCTAACTACTTGAGCACGAAAATATCACCAAAGAAAGAGATTAATACGATGGTCTTGTCTTTGATTACTGGAGAAATCCAGAATGGATCATACTTGCCATACTTTCCCTCTAACGTTTTACGCCAAAGTTCCAATCCTGTTGGTAGATCTAGTGCTATTAGGTAAGCTTTTTCAAGCTTTGTGGCATTAGTGTGAACATAGATAGTATCTTGAGCGATGATAGGATCAATTAGAAAAGCATCGGAGGAAAGGTTTTTCCATTGGACTTTTCCGCTTAAGCGATCCAAAGCATATACCCCACAACAAGTCGCTACAATCACCCATTGATCTGTCAAAGCAAGGGAAGTGGAGCTGGAGCTTTCTGTTTTATAGCTCCAACGTATTTCCCCTTTGTCAAGGCTGAGAGCGTAAACGGTACCTTCTTTTGTGTTTAGATAAATTGTATCATGACTCAGTGCTGGGATACGAGCAGGAGTATGGTCTAAGGTGGTTTTCCATTGGATCAATCCATTCGAAGCATTTAGCAAATACAAGCTTCCTTCTTCAGAAGCAATAACTATTTGCTGGTTCAAAAAGGCTGGTGAAATTAAAGTCCCTTCCAATTGGGTAAACCAGAGCACCTTCCCTGAACCGGCATCCAGGGCATAAAATACTCCATAAGAGGAACTACCATAGACTATTCCCTGATGGTAACCAATCCCTGTGCAGATGTTAAAGTCATGCTCAGGGGGTGAAAATTCCCAGAGCATATCGCCAGTGTTGGCATCAAGGGCACTAATGAGATGCTGATCGCCTCCTGCGATGTATATAACCTCATTCGCATAAATGGGGGAATCTTTGAGATGTCGTAAGAGATATCTTTCCCAACGAATCTCCCCTGTTTCGATGTCTATCCCCAACAACTGCCTTCTAGCTAAAACGGTATATATCATGGATTTACCAAGAACAAGACCAGTTTCTAGCATGATGCCATAGTTTTTGCTCCACAGAAGGTCTGGCTCTGCTCGTAGAGCCTGTTCATCATAATAACCTGTTCGTTGGGGATTGGCTCGGTTGATCCCAATTTCTTCCATTGAAGGAGATTGGTCTTTCCACCACTGGTATATTGTTTCCTTCATTAAATGAGAATCTTTATGTTGGATAGCTAGAGTAGAACTACTACTTGAAGTAATGTAGTGCACAAAAAATAACAGCATGAACAAAGCAATAAAACCTTTTTGTATCACCCCATTGCGATGTAACATATGTTTCCCTCTTTGATTAGCCATCATCCTCTCCTCGAATATTAATATTAGGCATTATGCATATGAATAGCTAGCTCTTGAGTATCCTTTCAATTGACAAAATTATAATTAAAAAACATCAGAAATACCATAAAACGAATTGCTTCACCTAAAATCTACTCGAAATTAATTCGATGCTTCTCCTAAA
>DAOSES010000053.1:0-3735 GCA_035363255.1 Caldisericia bacterium
GTTCATGATTGTAGAAGTGGATATACTTTCGGATACTTGCCTCTGCTTCTCGCACCGTTTCATATCCATGTAAATACACTTCTTCGTACTTTATCGTACGCCAAAGCCTCTCCACAATTTATCCTGAAATCAGGATAAATTGTGTTATCCCGAATAATATATTATCCAGAGTTTTAAATAAAATTACGATTTCTTCATTCTATAAGTACCTTCCTTTTAAAAAAAAGTCGGGATAACTCTTTGCCTAATACCAAATCTCATCATAATGAAATCGCATAATCTTGAGGTTATGACATTTCATCGAGGTGAGACTTATGAGACAAAATGCATTAAGTTCAGATGAACTGCAAAAATTGATTGATGAAAAAACACGGATGTTGTTTTCCACGTTTAAGCTCAAACGAAGTGCTATGTTCGATTTTAAGAGGTCGAGTAAAAACCTCTTAAGCTACTGCCAAAGATTAAACCAACCTTTTTCATCGCTCACGGGTTACCAGTGGCTTGCTACTTATGATGCTCTGCATCAGGGTACCGCAACAGAACAACGAAAGTATCGATCCTATCAGCGTTGTCTGGGCATATTGCTGGACGACGATCCGAAGGATTTCAGGGTGTGGAAATCCTATCGAATGCTCGCCAACAATCAGTTAAAGCACTTTCATGATAAGTCCTATCTATTGCTTTATCTGGATGAGTTAAAAAAAGAGGGAAGAGCAGAAGCTACCCTTGCTTTTTCCAAAAGAGTCATTGTCTTGTTTATGGAATATCTGGAACAGATATCTTGTCTTTCTTTTCGATCATTGACTCCTCTCATAGTGAAGCAATTCTTTTTCCTGGACAAGATGAAGCATCGAAAACCCAAAGGTCTTCAAGCTTATGCTTATCGATTAAGACTTTTTTTACGCTTCTTAGTCGACAAGGGAGTCATTGCTCCTCATTTTGCTATGACTGTATCTACTTCCTATCCTGGATGTACGGGGATCATTTCCTGTTTATCCCAAAAGGATATGTCCCGATTGTTAGCGATGAATCATACGCCCCCATCCCTGAGAAAAAGAAACTATGCCATGCTTTTGTTAGCTCTTCATTTAGGCTTGCGCTCTTCTGATATTATTCACCTGTGTTTGCACCATATTCATTGGAAACAGGAAAAAATATCTATGGTTCAACAAAAAACTCAAAAATTCCTGGATCTTCCTCTATTGCCTGAAGTTGGCAACGCTTTAGCTGAGTATATTCTTCATCATCGCCCCCAGAGCTCCAGTCCCTATGTTTTTCTGCGAAGTTCTGCTCCTTATACTCGATTGACAAAAAGTAGTTGCTATCAAGCAACTACCTATCAGCTGTGGAGAGAAAAAGGTAAAAACAATACTGAAAATAAACCCTTTGGATTTCATATCCTGCGAAGAACCCGAGCATCCCAATTGCTGGAGTCCGGGTCGCCTCCCTCGCTGATTACAAGCTTTCTGGGCCATACCCAATTACAATCCATCGATCCCTATCTGGCGATTGATAGTCTGCGCTTACGATCATGTGCTTTACCCATGGGAGACCTATCCGCGATCTTGGAGCGTATCCCATGAAGAATACTTTTCAAAGTTCATTTCAATCTTACATGCAAAACCTGATCATGGAAAAGCGTAGAGCTGGCTTTTCCTATCGTTTACAGGAACAGTTGCTACTTAGATTTGATCGTTTCTGTTTAGAACATTATCCACAGGCTACCAAGCTTTCCAGAAAAGTTGTAATGCATTGGGCGGAACAAACGGACACAGAAAGCAAAAACAGTCGGAATAATCGCGTTCAAATCGTTCGCCAATTGGCCAAACATATGCAGAGTCTTGGAATAGAAGCTTATTTTGCCCCCAAACTAAGCAAAGACCCTCCTCCTATGCCGCATATCTTTACTTCTGAAGAACTTAAGACTTTTTTTGAGGTAACGGATCGAATGCCCTATCAGGCCTGCTCTCACTTGAGGCATCTGGTAGTACCCACCATGTTCCGCTTGATCTATGCTTGCGGTCTTCGTTTATCGGAAGCCTGTTACTTAAAGCGAGACGAATTCTGTTTTCAAAGGGGAGAAATTCGCATTTTACACTCAAAAGGATATCGTGATCGTTTGGTTTATCCAGCAGAAGATGTGCTTCACTTATGCCTTTGCCTAGATGCTTACCTGGATCGATTGCTCCCCCAGCGGAAATGGTTTTTTGTTAGCAGACAGGATCGTCCTTATGAAAAAACATCGATATGCCGTATTTTCAATGAATTGTGGAATCAAACCAACTATTCCCATACCAGCCCCATTAAACCCAGTACTCATTCCTTTCGACATTCGTTTGCAGTGCATCGCTTGAACCAGTGGATGACCGAAGGAACCTGCACGGAACAACAGTTGAAATACCTTAGCCTATTTATGGGGCATACCTGTCTTTCTCATACCCAATACTATGTGCATTTGGTAGAAACCCTTTTTCCTGTATTTAAAGCCATGGTCAAAAACTTTGACCGTTTGCTTCCTGAGGCGCTTTATGACAAAAACTAAACTTACCCCTTCATTATTTTATGAACATGTTACCGAGTACCTTCACATTTACCTTCCCAAGCAAATTGCTTGCAGTCCCCACACTATTCGATCCTACCAGCAAGGTCTCAATCAGTTTCGCCGATACATGGAAAAAGAGCATGGGCAACGCTTGTCCCAACTAGCTCTATCAATGATTACTCGGGAAGTAGTGTTAGCTTATCTTCATTGGCTTATTGAGAAGAAGGGCTGCAGTCCAAGCACTAGAAATCAACGACTTGCCAGTCTGAAAAGTTTTTTAAAATTTGCATCGGATAAAGACCTTGGCTTTGTTTCAACCTATCTGATGATTCAAAAAATACCTTCCATGAAAGCACCCAAGTTTCGTGTTCAATGGATACCTGAAGTCGCTATTCATGCTATCCTGAAACAACCTGACCAAAGTTCCAGGGGAATTAGAGATCGCATGTTGATGATTATGCTTTATGACACGGGAGCACGACTCTCAGAGATACTTCTTTTAAAAAGAAAAGATCTGGATCTAATTACAACAGAACCTTATGTTTGGTTACATGGAAAAGGCAATAAACAACGCATCGTTCCTTTGATGGATAAAACCGTGCGACTTCTTAAATCTTACATTGAATTGTTTCATCCCAACGACAGTAATTCAGAGGCTTTTCTTTTTTATACCACAATCAAGGGAGCTCAACATCAAATGTGTCCAGATACTGTAGAACGACTGGTACAAAAATACGGTCACAAAGCTCAAAAGCAATGTGCACAAGTTCCTGATCGAGTCTATCCTCACCTGTTTCGACACAGTCGGGCCTCTCATCTATATCGATCTGGAATACCTTTGCCAGTCATTTCACGCTTTCTTGGACACGCTCATTTATCAACTACGGATATCTATGCTTCTGCAGATGTGGATATGATTCGAGCATCTCTGGAAAAATTACAGAGTGAAGGGGAAAAACCTATTCAACCTTTATGGAGGGATAACGATGAAATGATAGCTAAATTATGTGGCTTGACATAAAATAATTATCCCGCAATTTACTTAGGATAATAACGGGTTCGAAGGGTTTGTTGGCAAAAAACCGAAATGGATGCGGGATAATATATTATTCGGGATAACACGATTATGTTATCAAAAGCTCTTCCTTTGCCATCCATCGAGATTTGAATCGCTTTCTCTTTCAAGATCTGGG
>DAOSES010000054.1:0-3235 GCA_035363255.1 Caldisericia bacterium
AAAGCCCATAGCTTTTGGTAGCTATTGTACGAGAGGGACGGGGGTGTTGACTCACTTTTTTGCATAGTAAAAATGTCGCAAGAACTACGTCCCACTGCGTGCTTTAGACGTTTGTATGGATTAGTCGAGTACCACTTCATAGATGCCTGTTTCAGGGGTAGTATTGGAAGCTTCTTTCGCCCACCTTATACTTCCCTCCTCAGCATCATAGTAATAGCTTTGGTTTGTTCTTGATTCTCCGCTAAATCCGCACCAATCACGAATTGAAAGATTCAAGCTGTCAGGCACCAACTCCAGGGATATGAAAGGATCCTTATCCAGCTCTGTTATCCACTTTCGAACCAGAGGATGGTAAGATGAATTCGTCAAGGAATAATACCCGATTTCATGGTAGTATTTTCCACTAGCTTTCTTCGATGCCTTCAAATTATATTGCACCACATACCATCGCTCCCTGGTAAAAAAGCTCCATTGCTTGTTTTCGCCCTGCTGTTCCCATAGGATATCTGATGCTGATCGAAACAAAGATAGAGTGTCGCTGTTCACCGTCTTTTCTTTCATACTCTGCAACTCTTCAGGAGTATAAATTTCAGGTCGACCCGGCTGATAGTCTGCGATAGTAATAGTATCGGAAGCTATGTTATACCTGTACTCCACCAGGGTAAAATGCATCATTCCTTCGGCAATGGATTCAGTAAAAACAATATCCCCGTTCTCCAAAATGTCCGAAATCGTAGAGATGCTCCCATAAGAAGTCCCCAGCCAATTCTGCTCCAGTGTTTTTGTGTCAGTCAAGAGAGGGTTTACGTAGTGATCATATTTAACCAAGCATTTTCGAAGCTTTTCCGTAGGAATTTCCCACATCCAGATTTCTGAGCACCCCCCATAGGAAGGGTTTTCCCTTAAATTTGCAATATGCTCCACATCCTCGGCATGAATGCTGGCTGAAGTGATAAAATACAGATTTTGGTCTTTCTGATAGCTTCGAATAGGCACAAAAGACAGCTGTTGCTCCAGGTATTCAGGCAAAGAACTCAGTTCGTGGAAAGAGCTATCGGAAAAAAACTCCCTATTAATTTCTTCTTTTTCTGCTTGAGATAGCGAGGATGATGCAGGACGACAAGCAAAAGCGAATAAAAGCATAAGAATAAGCAAAGTCACGAGTGCAGTTTTCTGTATCATTTTATCTCCTTCTCCTCCGAATGCCGCAGAGGGACCTTGCATTTGCGACATTGTATACAGAGTAAAACGTGCCAACACTCCCGTTCCTCTGGCACGCACGTTCCTATTTGTTGTTCGTTCTACACCTTGCTGGCGATGTGACAGTGTTCGACATAATCTGAAAAAGTCTCAAAGGGCATACGTCGCTTTTTGGAACGCATTTTTTCCCAAATCACATTGCCTTCAGCTTCCTTGATCAGAGTCTTTTCCAGGGCATCCAGTAAAATATGCCCAGTGGTCAAATGTTTCAGAGCATACTCCTCAATATATTTCGAGATATCTTTCAAATTATTGCTGGCAAGGACACCTTTGTACACCTTTGCCAGTGAAATAGCCGCTGCCTCTCCTTTTCCAATTCTTTTTTTTATCTTTGGATTAAGGGTTAAGTCAAAAAAAATAGCAAACTCTTCCGTGTCCGCATAAATTTCCTTAACCCTCATCGCTTTGTCGTCCACCAGTTTTCTAACTTTTTCGTTTAAATAGGGAACGTGTGGGTTTAAAAGTTCGTCATATACTTCTTTCGGTATGACCATTCGATCAGCAAACAACTTGCACAGTAAGCACTCCTGGTCGGCCCAAAAAAAGGAAGACAAACAATCCGTATCAAAAAAGACCTGTTCAGTCAAAGCAGTCCTCGTTTTCCATGCCATACACCAAATCCGCCCTAAAAGCATCCATAAGAAGCTCTTCATATTTCCCGTTTGAAATCTTTTCCTTTTCGTACAGCTCCTCTGCCAGCTGAATATACTTTCCAAAAACTTCATGCTGTTTCTTTTCAGGAGTAGGAACGTAAAGCTTGTCATCATAGCCCAGTCTAAGCGCAGATTTTCTAACTTCTCTTTTTACTTCTTCTGTTTTAGCTGTAATCAAATACCCATCCAGTTTCAATCGATATAGCATAGCCTCTCTGCTCAAGCCAAAATACTGCTCTATCTGCACAAGCTCCGAAATATCAAGGCTTTTCTTTTTAAAGTTTTCGTTGACAAAATGACGCAAAGCCTCGTGTGGAGCTAAAAAATAAGAGGCAAAGCTATCAGCTTCCTTTTCCAGAGGATCCTTGGTGGAATTAAAGTTTTTCCCACACACCACCTTCTTTAGCGTTTTGTGGAAGTATAAGTGGCACAATTCGTGAGCCAAAGTAAAGCGTTGACGGCCATAACTGCTGGTTGAATTTACAGCGATCACTCGATTATTTTTTTCTCTGACACACATTCCGCTGATGTTTTGAGTCATGGGATAAAAGATGATCGTTAAATCTTTTTCGTTGGAAACCAGCGCAAAAATGTCCAGAGGCGAATAGGCATCCACTCCCATTTTTTTTCTGAGCTCAACCGCATTGCCATTGATAGTTAGTGAGTCAATCATTCGCTACTTCCTCTTTTTCATGTTTTCCATAAAGCATAAGTTGGATACTATTTTGTTGATCGCAGCTATGGCTTCAAAATCTTTCTCCGTGATGCAATCAGCTCTCAAAGCGGTGGGCAGGGGCTCATGCGTGGCATTTTCATGGAGAAAATATTCCGTTGAACAAGCAAAAAGGTCTGCAGCTTTTTGCAACTTGTCAGCACTAAACTGACGCTCGTTTTTTTCGCATTTCGAAATATAACTTTGATCAACCCCCAAATATGATGCTATCTGGCTTTGTGAGTATCCACAATTTTCACGCATCTTGCAAAACTTTTTACCGATGTTTTCATTATTATTCATTCCATCCTCCTGAACAAATCAATAACTAAGCATGTCATATTTTTAAGATACATTATTACATTTTTTATGACAAGTTTCAAGTCCCCAATTCCAACAATCGGGGACGGTTCTTTTTTGTTCGAAGCAAACCCGCAAACCACCTGCCGATGGGCTTGAGTCAGAGGGACGGGGGTGTTGACTCACTTTTTTGCATAGCGCAAAATGTCGCAAGTGCGTCGAGTAGCCCGAGGGAATTTCACCCTCAGGCTCTCCCGGAACTGGACGTGAGCCTCTCAACTCATCCAGCTCTTATGGAAAACATCAATTA
>DAOSES010000055.1:0-3158 GCA_035363255.1 Caldisericia bacterium
AGACGAGGAAATGAATGAAACATTTCATCCACATTTTTAAATGAAGCAACACGCTTTTTTTCAAAATAAGTAATCGAGAATTAGCTCTGGCTTAAGGTTTTGAATAGTTCACTGCTACTTTTCCAATTCTTGCCCTACCAGTTACAGGCTTTACGATAAGCACTACAGCTTTATCCAAAGGCTTGGAATACAAGGCAACATGACCCCCTGAAGAGGGTACGCCTTCAAAATTAAATCTTAACTCGCCAAAGCTTTCGGTAGATCCGGAGCCAAAATTGATTGATCCAGTACGTAAAATCCCATCTTCGTCAAAATAAAAACATGAAGTCATTTGATAATAAGCAAAAAAACCGACCCCTCGATTAAGCTTTCGCTCAATAAAGTATGAATTTGCTGGGGCGTCTTGATCTAAGATAATTCTATAACAGTTTTCGGAGCCATAGAAGCATATTCGAACTGCCTCTCGTTTGTAAAGAGAAAGCTCTTTTGCCATATCAACATCCTTTAACAAAGTATTTAGTTGCTGCTCAAAAGAGTGCTTCCACCAAATTCTTGACATATTATTGATTGAGATGGCAAAAAGAAGCAATACTATAGCCACATAGATGGATGTTTCTGGAAGTGAAAAGGCAAGCCTTTTCTTGTTTTTCATTTTAAGGGTAAATTAATGATATTATTAAGCCAAAGGAAATAAAAGGAATAAAAGGTAGGGCTTGGGTTTTCTTAAGTTTTTTACTAATCAAACCAACAAGAGCAAACAGCATGGCTGAAAAAAAACAAATATAAAGCGCTTCAATAGCATTTATTAAACCAATATTAAAATAAGCTAAAGGAACATAGAAAAGCTCACCTTCTCCAATCCCTTTTTTCTTAGTAAAAAACCATACGACAAGAAAAATCACTAAACATACGATAGATCCTAAAAAATTGGAATACAAGATTTCATATTCTTGATTCATTGCCAAGATTATTGCATTGATCAGTGTGTATGTGCCCAATAATATCAAATCTTGTGTTTCAATATATAAATACCTTATATCTTTCCACGAATGATATGCTAACAATAAAAAGAGTAAGAAAGGCAAAACCAGGAACCAATCAATTATTTTCATTGCTTGGAATGCTTATTTTGCTTGCACTGAGTTTGTGGGTATTAACATCATATACATATTGATATACGGCCTTTGAATCGCGAACATACCTATGGTTAATCATTTTTGCTTTTCGATTTGAACTCAGAGATATTCGAGTTTCAAATAGGGGCAATGGGGTTGGGACAAGATACTTGTCGTTTAAAACATAATGAATGGAAATCCATTCAATTTGAGTACTTTTAAGATTGATATTAGAAAAAACACTTACAGCATCAAAGTAAGTATCTCCGTTTAAATCCCACCAGTAAGTAATTTGCTGACTTATCCATTGACTTGTTGGAATATGACCCTTGCTGTTTATCATTTCAACTAAAAGGAGCCGTGAAGCTTTTTCCATTTGTACAAAGGACCCGGATAAAGTTTTATAGTGGTTTATAGTGCCTTGTTGATGTATGGAAAAAGCCAGGGACAACAAAAGACTCAACTGCAACATACTAAAAACCAAAGAAAAAGGCATGATAAAACATGCCTTTTTAAGGTTTTTGAATAGTCCAAGTTTGTTGAAATTCTTCATCATTAGTACCGACTATCTTAAGCGATAATTTCAAAAAATTACTCGAGTCCATACGCTTTACTTGAAATGTTTTGAAAAGTTTTGAGCTGATCGCGTTATAGACAGAGTAGTTGAAGTCTTTAACAATTTCGCGATTACGAAGATAGTATCGTACATACTTCCCATCATTTCTGGTATAAGCTAACAAGGATTGAGCTGATGATCCCTCTGTTGGAATCCATTCTGAGTTTACCTGGCTGAATTGCAATTCGTCGCCAATCAACATAAAAACGTAACTTGCTTGTTGAGCAATCTCATTTTGTTCAGCAACTAATGTGGTAACTTTCAATTGAGCAAAAAGATAATGAATTGAAGGTGCTATAAGAAGTAATATACAAGTCATGGCAACTATAACTTCGAGCAAAGAAAAAGCCTTAACTCTCCTTGACAACATAAGTCTTCATCACTGAAGCAAAGATCAAATGATCAAAGATATAGGTATAACAATAAAAAAAAATATGTTCAGAGCGTACTTCGCCAAAGTAGTTTTCTTTTTTTCCGCAAACAAATGAAACGTCTCTTTTAGCTAAGAATGAGGGCAGATCCATTGAACAGGTACTCACAATTTCCTCTAAAGAAGATGGAGTGGTGTAGGATTCAAGAGATAAAAAACTTAAAGGGGATGTGTTGATAGTTGAAAATGATTGATTTGTTTTCCACTGGGGATAGATAAATTCAATGTGTTCTGCGATTTCTTCGACGCATTGATACAAATGTCTTTTGGTTGATAACTGCAAGTATTGTTTTCGATAAGAGTTCACACCAAGAGCAGATGCTGCTACAGAAACGCTCAATACAAAAACCGCAATCAAAACTTCTATCTGTATATTGGAAACAAAAACCTTTTTTTGGGAAGAGGAGCTATATTTCAACCACAAGATCGTCAGAGTCACGTTCTTCTTCATCGATAGTAAGTTTTCCAGTAGTTACACTAGTTGTGACATCACCGAGACTTAATCCTGTTTTATTAATTCCATTGCTCCACAGTACTGCCTGGTTGCCAGAAGTGGAAGCTTTGTACTTATAGGTCTTGTCTGTTTCGTCGGTCCAAAAAATATCCTGGGGAAGATCTTTTTCAATGTAATCAATGGGACCCTGGACTCCTGTTAAAGAGAAATTTCCTGCTTTATTAATGTCCGATCCATCTGAACCTTTTAAAGACTCTAAACTACTTGGGTATTCACCCCAATCAGCATAATAGGATTGAAGAGCAGTACGTAAAGATTGCATTTCCATCAAGGCTCTAGCAGACTTGCTACGATTGAGATAGCCGATAAATTGAGGAGTAACTACAGCTACGAGAATCAACAAAATTCCGATAGTAATAATAACTTCAATCAATGAAAAAGCTTGATACTTACGCATTCTAATTATCCTTTCAAAATGTTTTTGACATAAAAAAATGGCTGGCAGCTTCCTACTCTCCCAACCAGTTTCCCGATCAGTACCAT
>DAOSES010000056.1:0-2547 GCA_035363255.1 Caldisericia bacterium
GCCGATGGCCGCCGCAACTTGTTTCCGAGCATGCTCTACGGCGCGTTTGGCTTTTGCTCCAAATGAATACTGGCTGGATGCGTTTCCGTATTGCTCGCGTAAAAATGGAAGCATCTGCTCGAATGCTCGGTCGGAGATCCGCGTTGTTGCGGCATTATCAGCGTAAATCATGGTATCATCACCTCAGAATTCTTTGCAACCTTGCTCCTTGAATTCCGCAACCTTGGCGAGCAAGAACTCAGTGTCTACTTCCAAATACTCAGCAAGGCAATCGAGGCAATAAAATTTTTTGGATTTCAGATCGAGCAACTTTTTGGTTAGTCCGATTTCGTTTTTGCTCAGGGCTTCTTTTCCGCATACGTAACAGCTTTTCTTTTTCACACAATTACCCCACTTCTTCAGGGTCAGGTCTGACGCTGAACGCAGGGATGTCTTTCCCGCGATACTCCACGTCAAGCAGTCCCAACTGGTATTTAATCGTATCTCGCATCTTTCGCGCTCTGTCGAGGCAATAACGCTTGAACTCGCGGGCAGTTATGTCGTTTGCGCTACGAACATGCGGGAACAGCAATTTTAAATATGCCGTAGCAATGCGCTTGACCGCCTCAGTATCGCGGGTATCTGCCGCTTCAGGAACCTCGATAAGCTCATCTACGATGGCGCGATAACTCATATCGTCCCGCAGTTCATGCATAATCGAGCAGAAGTATTCGGAATTCAACGCCCACCCAGCAATCTTGAGGTCGTCGTTCATTCGTGGAATATTCCAACCCTTAATAAAGCCGTGAAAACGCTCTATCAAAGCTGATTCGTGGAAGATTGACGGCAGTTCCTCAAACATATTGCCGAAGCCGTCCTCATCCATCGTTTCTTTTTTTATGTTGCCGCAGAGGATTATGCCAGCCTCAGCAGTCCCCTCATAGTTGCCGACAGTGAAAATTCCCGATTCAAGGTAACCTTTCAAAGCGGCGCGCATTTCGTCCACATTTGTAAATGAAATGGTTTGCACTTCGTCAAGTGTTATAAAGTCGTTGCCGAACACCAAGCCTTCAACACGCCTATTCTGGTCGTAGAACATTTTCGCACGGCTCATAACGCCACCGCTCGAAAGCCATCCGAAGCGGCTAACGCGACCGAACAGATATGACTTACCAGTTCCTTTCGGGGCAAGTTCGATGAGGTTCAACCTCTTTTCAACGAATGGCAACAAGCGGGTAAGCATCGTGAGTTTCTTTTCCTCATCGCCGAGATAACCGCTTGCATTATAGTCTACTGCGCCAAGCAGGACATCAATCCACTCCGCTGTGGTAAACTCACGTCGCGCATCCTTGTAGTAGTCGATGTCAATCGTGTAGGGGCAGAAGGCCTTAAAAGCCGTCAGCTTGATTTTGCCCCTATTTGCGCCCTTTGCCTTATTTTTTGAAAACTCCATGTCGTAGTCATCGGGTGGGCGATAGCCAATTTCAACCATTCCCCAAGTCTCGCGACTGCGCACCAAGTCGTCCTTACAGGTTTGCCAAACGAAGTCCTCGATGATGGTGTCCTTGCTCGTCAGCCCGAAATCGGGCAAAGCAAATGACACCTCTCCTGTCTTGATGTCGATATCAACCGACACCTTGGCAAGGAATTTCACCCGCTCGTGTTCAATTACTACCTGATTCTTTATAGCAATCCAGTCATCTTTGCGCGGTAAGTAAGTCCGCACAAAGCGAATCAACTCGTCGGAGTCGAAGTGACCGTTTTCGTCCTCGAATTTCTTTAAGAGCCAGTCACGCATAAAAGAAGGCAGGTCCAGAGCGGAGAAGAAGTTGCTTTTTTTGAGGTCTTTATATACGACCATCTCATCAAAGCAATTTCTCAGTTTCTCTATCATCTATCGCACCTCCTAAAACAAGTCATCAAAAGCGTCATTTACTTTGCCGCTCTTGCCTTGCGTCTTAATCATAATTTTACCAATCAGGTTGTCGCCTGCGTAAACGTCTGCAGGATATTCGCCCGCCCGTTTTGTGTCGGGCAACTTTACGGAGTAGTGATTTGCATCTATCTGCGAAGCCGAATAAGGTTTCTCATTTAATACAACGGAAACATCCTGTACTGGCGAGTTAAAGAACAGATTAATCTCCGTGCCGGTTCGGAAATCTACGGTCACGACATCATCGACTAATTTGACCGTTATACTTTCATCTTTCAGCGACAGTTCGATAATAGGGACGACAACCTCTTCTAATGACGCCCCCCCATGAACTTCCACGTTCGCCGCACGACTTCCCTTGAAGCGACCGTAATCGGCAAGTACGAGATATCCGTTCTCTTCTGCCGCAAACGGGAGGTCATAATGCTGGAACAGCTTGCAGCAACGACCCGAATGTTCACCTGTGGTGTCGGTATCGTACTTTTCCTCTTTACGCCGCAGAACAGCAAGCCGTGATGCGCCGTGGTCGCTTACAATCAGGAAGCGTTTACAATGCCTAAGCGCAAGTTCCTTAGCCGCTTTGTCAATCATCGCCGCTATGATATCCAACTCTTTAGCAAGGTGGATAGGCAGTT
>DAOSES010000057.1:0-2547 GCA_035363255.1 Caldisericia bacterium
TAGACGAGGAAATGAATGAAACATTTCATCCACATTTTTAAATGAAGCAACACGGCATTTTTATCATGTTTTTTTAAAATTACACCTTAATCATGGTAAAAGAAAAACCTCCCGAAGCGGAATATTCTACTGTTTTTTCATGTATCAGGGTAGCAACTTGCTGTTTTGAATCCCAGTTGACCGAACACCCCAGGCTCTCTCCAACAAACCTTAAGGGTAAAAAAGTTCTACCGTTTTCAATAAAAGGTTTGATATTAGGATTATTAGCATCAATTAAAACCTCTTTTTCGTTGATCCTGGCTTTATTTTGCCCAATCCAAAGCTCCACTTTGATCGTATCCAGTTGAATGGTGATTTTTTGTTCAAGAGCACTCCAGTCAATCCTGGCACCAAGAGCATCTGCAACATAACGAATGGGCAAAAAGGTGCGTCCATCTCGAAGCATAGGAGCCACATCCATCGTAAGTATCTTATCGTTTACCCAATAAGCCAAACTTCCTATTTGGAATTTCATCGTAGTGCTTATCACCACAGGATCGGGTTTGAATGTTTTGGCCATGGCTGTATTGGAGTTATCCGATTTGATCAATGTTCCTTTTCCCGAAAACACCATATAGTGGTATTCAGTGTTGGGAGAAAGCCTGGTGTCTTGAAATTTTGTGTTTCGATCCATTTCCTTGATGATGCTAAATGGCTCTTGTCCAGTTTTTCTTAAAATGATTAGCTTATCAGAGAAATCTTCCTTAAGAACCCACTCAAGCTCAATAGTATGAAGATCAATGGCAGTGGCAATCAAGTTTTCCGGGGGTAACAAAACTTCAAACTCCAGAATGGGACCCTTGCTGGAAAGTTTGACCACATCATCTTTTTCATTAAAAGCAAACAATTGATAAGAATTCAAGCCAAAGAGAAGCTCCCTCAATAGGACTGATCTTTTGTCTGAGGAAAGCTTACTTACTTCCGTTTTTTCAGGAAGCTTATACAAGATAAAGCCTGCGCATTTATCCTCATACTCCCAGCTTAATTCCGCGGTTTGAGCGATAACTTCCACCACTCGAAACTCTTTGGGATTTTCTGGAGCAAACCAGGGCACCCAAACATCCACGGGATGGGTTATCACCTCTCCGTCTTCATGATAGGCAGATATCTTATACCAATAGCTTTCTCCAGGTTCGATCCGGGTATCAGAATAATTGGTGCTATTTTTGGAGATAGAATCGATTTTTTCATATCCAGAATCGTATTTGGTGCTTCGATAAACATGAAATCCCTTCTCGTCACTTGCATTATCTTTCCATTCGATTTCCACCCCATATTTGCTCATACTGGAAACCCTTAAGTTGGTCGGGATGAAAGGAGCACGAGATAGATTTTCAAGCTGTTTGATTATCCTCGGATAAAACTGAGCCATGTTTTTGTATTGATCTCTTGATTGTTCGTATTCCTTAAACAGTTCAAGAAAATAGGGAAGATAAACAAAACCTCGTTGGACTTCCATGCCTACAATTTCCTGAGCCATAGCTTCAGTTTTATCCATAAAAGCAAGCCGTGAAGTAAAGGTTCTGACTAAATGTTCGTTGAGACATATTTCCCATAAACCATAGCGGAGATTGTTCATCTCTTTGGCTATGGGAACCATCAAAGAGCTGTATTTGTTTATTGCTTCAAGATTTGCAGAGGTTAAGGGATTAACAAATGAATGACTGAATTCGTGATAGATCAATTCCTCAAACAACTCTGTTCCTCCAAAATCAGGAACATCGTTTTCCACCCCGCAAGGACCAATTATACTGTAAATATTCAAAGCATTATCCTTGCTTTTTACCCTGGGTCCAAATCCACCACACTGAATGAGCGAGGCTAATACAATATGATAGCTGTTTTGTTTGATTCCATAATAAGCTTCGAGTCTTTCCAAGCTCTCTTTTGCTTTTAACTTGGCTTTGGTTTGGTTTTCAATGGTCTGATAATAATCTCGATGTTGTTTTAAGAAAAAAGAAAAATTGGAAGATTTGACAAAACTTTGCATGGCTTCCACCAGGGTGGTAACATTTTTTTCACCCCCGGCTCGAGCAAGAAGATCGTCTGGAAAGGGTATAATGACTTTGAGTTCAGGCAAGGGAGACAGATATAAGGGGATGGCTATGGCAGTGTCGCGAGGAATAGATTTTTTCATAAGTTCGCTGACTCGCTTGATGGGTTCAAGATTTTTGTAAGGTTCAAAATAACGTTCAACTTCTTTTTTGTACGGAAAATTCTGGTTTCCCGGATACCTGTACCCCCCAATATACTGCATAATGGTTACCAGCTCTATACGCTCATCAACTTCAACCTGGATTTGCCTTTCATCGGAGTAGGCTCCAGGACTAAATAAAAATAATACCAACAAATAAATGATGATCTTTAAGTTGAGTTTTTTCATTTATCGCCCCCTAAAACTCATAAGTGTACCTTTTAAGGGTATTATATCTCTTTTATGTATACATATCAAGTTTTCGAATTGGCTCATCTAAAATCTGGACGAAACTAATTCATTTCTTCCTTTAA
>DAOSES010000058.1:0-2411 GCA_035363255.1 Caldisericia bacterium
TGATGGAGAAGAATTTAGGATAGTAAAATCGGGTTATGTATGTGGGAAAGTTGAGTTAAAAAAACTACAAATTTCAAAAAATTCAACAATGTATGAAGCTATAAAAAGAATAAATGATACTGCTTTGAAGATTTTGATAGTTGCTGAAGAAACAGGAAAAGTCATTGGAACAGTGACAGATGGAGACATACGAAGAGGAATTCTTAAAGGACTCAGCATGGATTCTCTTGTTGGTAGTTTTTTTAATGCTAACCCAAAGACTATCACTGAGGATAATACGGAAATGGCAAAAGAAAAAATGAAAACTTTTGGTTTTGATAGACTCCCTTTACTTGATCATCAAGGATTTTTAAAAAAAATTTTTTCATATGAGCTACTAACTTGTCCAAATGGCCAAAAATTGTGCAACAATGTAGTAATAATGGCTGGTGGAAAAGGAGTTAGACTAAAACCAATCACAGATATCATCCCAAAACCTTTACTTCCGATCCAAGGAAAACCTATTATTCATAAAATCATGCACATATTTAGTAAGTATGGTTTTAATCAGTTTTTTTTAACCCTGAACTATAAAAAGGACATGATCAAGATATATATAGAAAGCATTAGTGAAGAGTTGCTCGATGTATCACTTATCGAAGAAGAAAAGTTTTTGGGAACTGCGGGTTCCTTATCTCTTCTTCCTCAGTTAAATGAACCTATCTTTTTAACCAATTGTGATATACTTTTAGATATAGATTACCGAAAAGCACTGGAATATCATAAAGAGAACAATAATGAAATAACGGTAATAGGAAATTTACAAGAGATTAGCGTACCTTATGGAATTCTATATCAATCAAATGGAAGTTTAATTGATATAGAAGAAAAACCAACTTTACATTATAACGTAAATACAGGTATCTATATTCTAAATCCCGCAGTAGTAGAAAGAATACCCAAAAATCAGCAAATTGATATGCCCGATGTGATTAAAAATGAAAAAAAACTAGGAAGCAAAATAGGGATTTACCCTACTCATGAAAAATGGTTTGATATTGGTAACTGGGCAGATTTACAAAGGAATTGCTGAATTTTGCAATTAAGAAGAACTGATTTGACTATCAATGAAAGAGAAATGTGGTTGTTATGAATATTTTAGTCACTGGAGGCACTGGTTTTATTGGGTCGCATTGCTGTGTCGCTCTGCTGGAAGCTGGATATTCAGTCATTGTGGCGGATAATTTATCAAATAGTAAAGCTGAAGTTATTGATCAGATTCAAGCGATAACCAATAAGCAAATTCCTTTTTATCAAATTGATGTAACTGATAGTGATTTAGTCGAAAGTCTTTTTTTAGAAAATCACTTTGACGGTGTCATTCATTTTGCAGGTCTCAAGGCAGTTGGTGAATCAGAAGAGGAACCTTTGCGATACTATTTCAACAATACTGTAAGCACCATGGTTTTAGCTAAAGCCTGCATTAAATTCAGAGTGCAAAAATTTATCTTTAGCTCTTCAGCAACTGTCTATGGTGAGAACAAAGTGCCTTTCGTAGAAACCATTCCTTTGATGCCGATTTCTAACCCTTACGGTGAAACTAAGTACATGTCAGAGCGTATCTTAAGTGACACTGCTAAAGCAAACCCTGATTTTATGGTAGTAAATCTTCGTTATTTTAATCCTGTAGGGGCCCATGAGAGTGGTTTGATAGGAGAAGCACCACGAGGTGTTCCCAACAACTTGATGCCCTATATTGCTCAAGTAGCCAAAGGAAAACGAGATAAGCTCAGAGTCTTTGGAGATGATTACTCTACCCCTGATGGGACTGGAGTAAGGGATTATATCCATGTGATGGACTTGGCTGAAGGGCATGTGGCAGCTTTGGAAAACATAAAAAGTGGAGCAAATGTGTATAACCTTGGAACAGGACAAGGGATCAGTGTAATGGAAATGGTAAAGACTTTTGAGCAAGTAAATGGAGTAAAGATTCCTTATGAAATTGTTCCACGTCGACCAGGGGATATTGCCGAATCCTATGCTGATCCATCAAAAGCTAATAGAGAGTTAGGATGGAAAGCTGCCCGAAGCTTGGAAGATATGTGCAGGGATGCTTGGCGATTTGAGAAGAATTATACGGAATAGGTTATAGTTTTTAACCCGATCCCTTGCTGGTCTTGGGGGATACGAATTCGGCTTTGTCGGCGATTCCAGCCAAACGGCTGAAGGTGCCTATTTTTCATATGGAAGCGGGGAATCGCTGTTTTGACCAGAATGTCCCTGAGGAGATCAATCGGAAGATTGTGGATCATATTGCGGATATTAACCTCCCCTATACGGAGCATTCGCGCAGGTATCTGTTGGCGGAGGGCTTTCGGTAAGCGTCACATAGATACCACCTTTACCTCCTGAAATCTCCATGAGAAAATGGA
>DAOSES010000059.1:0-1892 GCA_035363255.1 Caldisericia bacterium
CGGAACTGGACGTGAGCCTCTCAACTCATCCAGCTCTTATGGAAAACATCAATTATTTGAAGGAATTACTTCAATGCCCAATAAACAAACAGGTTCGCCTGCCTCTGTCGCAGGAGTTTCAACCATCGAAAGGCTCGAGTGGGTCGGTAACGGAAGCGTTTGTATTTAGCCCTCATCCATCGTACCAGTAGCTCATCCATGCGTTCTTTTAGCCAATGCAGGGCGGAAGGATAGAATTTCCCATAATAGGCAATCCATCCTCGCAAGATGGGATTCCAATACTGGGCTACTGCTTCCAGACTCAGGGAAGTTTTCTGTCGGCTCTTCCACTGCTTCATTTTGAGATTCATGGCTTTTCTGGCTTTAGGAGCAAGCGCAGGGAGAAAACCCGTGAAGCCTTTCCCTTGCTTGTCTTTAGCTGCTCGTGGTCGAAAGGTATAGCCCAGGAAATCAAATTGAATCGTGGGGTAGTTTCCTTTTCTTTGGCTATCCTTGCAATAGACGATATGGGTTTTACTTTCATTCAGGGTCAGCTTGGCCTGAGCCAGTCGTATTCGTATGGCTTGTAGCAAGGCTTGGGCTTCATGTTCGCTGGACAGATGTAAGACCATATCATCGGCATAACGTGCAAACTTCACATGAGGATAGTGTTTTTGAAGCCAGCTATCCAAGGTGACATGCAGGTACAGGTTCGCCAACAAGGGACTGATGACTCCTCCCTGGGGAAGGCCTTGCAAGGGACAAGCCAAGGCTCCCTGGGCCTGTTCCACGGGGGCTTGAATCCAACGCTGAAGGTAGCGAAGAATCCAAGCTTCGGAAACATAGTGCTGTAACATCTTGTTTAACAGGAGGTGGTTCACTTGCTCAAAGAAGGCTCGAATATCCAGGTCGAGGACCCAATCCTGCTTCCAACATCGGGTTCGGGTCATGGCTAAGGCTTGATGGGCGGATTTCTTTGGGCGATAGCCATAGGAATCGGGGTGAAAAAGGGGTTCCAGAGAGGGGTCAAGCATTGTTTTGATCACCATTTGGGCGACCCGATCCCCTACCGTAGGTATCCCTAAAGGTCGTTTCGCTCCTGAGGCTTTGGGAATCATCACGGTACGCAGGGGAGGAGGAAAATAGCTTCCTGAACTCAAGCGATTCCAGATTTTGTAGAGTTCTTTCTCTTTTTGTGCTTCAAAGTGGAGCAGGCTTTGATGGTCATAGCCTGGGGCTCCCTTATTGCGTTTTACCTGCTGATAGGCTTCTTCCACTTGCGCTTTACTGATGGCAATGGTCTTTCCTTCATAGTTTGATGCGGCGTCACTCATCTCTTCTTTCCTTTCGGTTGATTAATGTAATGAGGCTTTTCCATGGTTCCCCTTGGCTCTGCTTTCTTTCAAAAGCTTCTTCGCTACTATGAGAACCTCCGACACTCCACGGTCAGGGGTTGATTTTCGTACTTTCCTCCTTGGGGTGTTGCCCTTGTAAGTTTTCCTACTTCCTCAGCGTGGAGCCTCTCATGTTCCGTTTTCTGGCCTAGAATAGCCTCATGCCATCTGTATCCCGGATGCCAAGGGGTCGATACAGGTCACTGTCCCCTCTCTTCTCAACGTAGACGTAGCACGTTGATTTTGACATCGTTTAGCATTTTCGAGACCTCATCAATGGTTCACTGGTGTTCATCTTGCTATTCCGTACCTGACTGCTCTTGCAGCCTTTTCCATGGATGCTCACTACCCTGCCTTTTGAACAGAGCAGCTCCAGGTGGTTTGAAATCTCCTCCTGCTAGGTCGATTTCGAGAGACCTAAGCTCTCATCCAGAAAACAGTTACGTAAGTCCTTGACTTCGTTTACCTTCCTCACCCCCTTCTGAAGTATCCTGTTCTTACTCATGACACACTACGTCC
>DAOSES010000060.1:0-1708 GCA_035363255.1 Caldisericia bacterium
CCGGGATAAAGCCAATGTAGAAGGAATGGTGTCCATTGTTTCTACGTGGATCATTGCAGCGATGAGACAAATGCAGTGGTTTCATCTTAAGGAAATGAATACCTTTATTCAAGACCAAGTGGAGACGCTCAATGCCAAACCGTTTCAGAAAAAACCAGGAAGTCGAACAACACGCTTTCTCGAAGAAGAGCAAGCCCAGCTCCTGCCCTTACCTGAACATCCCTTCGAACTGGCAGCTTGGAAGGAAGCTACGGTACAGCTGAATTACCATGTGGAATTGAAAGGAAACTTCTATTCCGTGCCTTATGAATATATTCATCATCGGGTGCATCTTCGCTTTACTGCTCATCTGGTTGAAATTTACTATCACGAACTTCGAATTGCCAGTCATCCTCGCCTGGAAGGCCCCGAAGGACAATACAGCACCCTCGAAGCACATATGCCCAAAGAACATCAGCAATATCTTTCCTGGGATAGCGCTCGTTTTCTTTCCTGGGCCAGCAAGATAGGTCCAAAAACGCAGGAAGTGATTCAGGGAATCCTTCAAGCCCATCGTATTGAACCACAGGGGTACCGGAGTTGCCTGGCTTTGCTAAAGTTAAGTGAAAAAGGAAGTCCCAAGCAGCTGGAAGCAGCCTGTGACCAAGCATTACAGCTTTCCCCTCGTCCCAGTTTTAAAAGTGTAAAAATGCTTTTCAGTGCTTCAGGAGCTATCCCAACGAAAGCCAACCCCTCCGATGGTGCTACTAGTCCAAGTTCTACCTCTTCTACCTCGACGTACGGTTTTACCCGGGGAGCAGCGTATTACGGGAGGAAGAAATAAATCATGGCGGAACATCCTACCTTGAACAAACTTCTGCAATTACGCTTAACCGCTATGGCGGATGCCTATATGATCCAATTACAGGATCCCTCCACGCAACGCTTATCGTTTGAAGATCGTTTCAGTCTTTTAGTCGACCGGGAATTCACCCGACGAAAGAATAATCGCCTGAAGCGTTTATTTCAGCAAGCCTGTCTCGATCAAAGTCATGCCCATCTGGCGGATATCAACTACTCGCAACACCGTCATCTCGATAAGGCTATGATTCTTGAGTTAGCAACTGGGGCTTATCTGACTAACAAACACAACATTATTATTTTAGGAGCTACGGGTGCGGGAAAGTCATATATTGCCTGTGCTTTGGGAGCTGAAGCCTGTAAGCAATTCTACCGAGTTCGCTATACCCGTTTACCTGAGTTACTCCAAGAGCTTGCTTATGCTCGAAGAGATGGAAATTATCAGAAAATCTTCGATCAGTATCGAAAAGTGAGTTTGTTGATCCTGGACGAATGGATGATCTGGAGCTTAAGCGAAAGCGAAGCTCGAGATGTGTTGGAACTGATTCATGTCCGACATAAGAGGGCTTCGACTATTTTTTGTTCGCAGTTTGCTCCTGCGGGTTGGCATGAAAAGATTGGTCAGGTCACCCTGGCGGATGCTATCCTGGATCGGATCGTGCACGACTCGTATTTCATTGAAATTCACAGTGGAGACAACGATCCTTCGATGAGAGAAGTGTATGGTTTAACGGGAAAAAAGCAGTGAAGTTCTAAGCAAGGGATAAAACTACGGTAAGTGGCTCAGTCATCGGACAAGTGGCTCCATCATTCTGGAAGAGTGGCTCATATTTTCCGGAATGGTGGAGTTTTTGAATCGGAATATCCA
>DAOSES010000061.1:0-1682 GCA_035363255.1 Caldisericia bacterium
TCCAGGAAGTACGCTTCTGCGCTTTTAATCAAGTCTACCCAAACGGTGAAGCTAAATGGGAGTGGATTTATCTTGAAAGCAGATCCAGGAAAGCGATCTTCACGAAAAAGAGCCAAGATCTACGGGGAAGAGGTTCAACGTATCCTCTTGTTCCTGTGGAGAACCTTTGACTATCCCTGTAGTCAAAGGTTACAGGCCATGCTACCTTATCAGCTCCAGAAGATGGAGCAATTTTGGACCCGCTATGCTTCGGACTGGGAAGATCGAGCCATAAATCTGAATGGAAATATCAAAGCACTCTTACTCAATATGAGTCGCTCTACCATCGAACGAATGCTAGGGGTAGAGCGTAGGAAATATCAACTGAAGGGTGTTTCCCATACCAAGCCCGGTTCTTTGCTAAAACATCATATTCCCATCCGAACCTTTGCGGAGTGGAATGAGCATCAGCTGCTTTGTCTCTTCACTAATTACTTCCTTCCCGTGATGCAACTGCAGGAAAAGCTACGGATAGGAGCCAAAGTGATGAAACGCTGGGATCTACCCCGAACACCCTACCAGCGAGTCTTGGAAAGCCCCCAGGTTTCAGCAGAAAACAAGCAAGCTTGCCAAGCTATATATGAAACCTTGGACCCTTTTACTTTACATCAGGAGGTGCAGCGACTCAAGAACAAGCTTAACGAGCTTCGAAGAAAGAAAGAACTTGACCGAATTCAAGCAGAGGATAAACTATTAAAAAAGGGTTCCGCTGGAAAGGTTTTAGCTGAATCATCGAAGATCGTTCGAATAGGTTTTTAAATGAAGCAACACGGCTTTTTAAGGGTGTTTTTTCCTTCCTCTTTTTTATAATGATAGAAAAAAGATTAGGAATACAAGGAGAAAACCATGACGCAGAGTGCAGAAGCTTTATTGTTCCAAGCAGCCTTAGGGATTCAGGAACCTTGGATGATTAAGGAAATCCGATTAATTGAAGCCAACCATGAACTCCATATTACCCTGGATTTTGTGAAAGGTGCTGCCTTTCCCTGTCCTGAATGTGCTCAAGCCTGTAAAGCCTATGATACGAAAGAACGCACTTGGCGTCATTTAAACTTCTTTCAATTTAAAACCTATCTTCATACTGGGCACCCTTGGGTTCAATGCACGGAGCATGGGCTCTCGTGCAGGTTCAGAATTTACGATACTCTTTTGAAGCTCTGGCTCATTTCCTGATGAAAGAAACTACGGTCAAAGGAGCTAAAACCCACTTTCCTGGAACTCATCTGTCCTTTGATAGGTTTCATCTTAAGAAACTGGTGAATGAAGGGGTGGATAAGGTTCGCAAGATCATATCCAAGATTCGAGAGGATCTTAAGGGCAGTCGCTACTTATGGTTGAAGCGAAAACATTATTCTCCCTGTTTATTTGAATGGGTTTCCTGGGTAAAAGCAGTACCCTGGAACAGATGAAAAAAGTGTTTGTTACCATCGAACGCCGTTGGAACGGTATTATCCGTTGGTTTGAATCCCAGATTAATAACAGGATTCTTGAAGGGATTAATAGTTTAATTCAAGCTGTAAAACGTAAAGCTCGAGGATATCGTACTGTAGAGAAATTAATTGCGATGATTAATCTCATAGCTGGCAAAATTGATCTTCAACCGATCCTAGGGAAGGCTACCCACATGAAACAGCGAGGAGCCA
>DAOSES010000062.1:0-1633 GCA_035363255.1 Caldisericia bacterium
CCTGACTTCTGACATTTAGTGCGGTAGTAAATTCCACTTTAAAATAAGTTCTGCAAGATTGCTTTTTAAAACATCTCCCATTGGCGATCGGAAAACGAACACTTCTTTAGTCAGGTTATCCTGGATGTGCGTTTCTGTAATATTCCATAGCAAGAACCGGATCTCTCTTAGAGATAGTTTTGTAGTCAATTGAAGGTATTTTTCAGCTATTAGCGCTACAAAGCATATTAGGACATGCGCTTTAATCGCATCATGGTTTTGGTGATAAATCGGTCGTGCTTGCAAATCGAACTTACTCATTCGAAATGATTGTTCGACATGCCACAGCTGGTGGTATCGGTCAATAACAATTTTACTGGGTAGTTCATTCTCTGATAAATCGGTACAATACCCTTTTATACCAAGTAATAGCTTTCTTTTCTCTATCAATGCTGTATTTAATTCGATTCTCTCTTTAGTAACCTTTCTGATAAATTTCGTTTTTACTTTGCAAGACTGCTTGGCTACCAGCTCTTCAGCTTTTTGAACCTGTTTTGTTAATTCATTGGATTCCTTCTTATATCGTTTGAGCGAAAAATCACAAACTAAGTCCCCATGTCGTGAAGCAAATCGTTCAATCGTATCTGGATTCCCACTCAATTTGGCATTGATCTTTTTTACCAATGTTAAGCTTGCGTTAGACAATCTGGCTCCTACTATATAGGATATCCCCCTTTTACGAAGTTCTATTAATCTTTCTTCATCAAGCATTGCTGCATCTGCCACAATAATCGGTTTGGAGTAAGGGTGCTCCGAGATAAATTTTTCAATAACAGGCATCATTGTTTTTCCTTCGAAGGTATTGCCTGCAAAAACCTCTGAAATTAATGGGAATCCAGACTGAGTTACCAGCAGGCCGATTACAACCTGTGGTTGCTGAGATTTGTTGTCTTTGGAAAATCCCTGACTCTTGAACTCATCAGCCTTAAAAGACTCAAAATAGAGCGTTGTTACATCATACAGGACAAAATAGAAGGGCTCGTTAAATTTAGTCTTAGCAACATTGTAGGCGCAATGCTCAATTTCTACTTTATAATCGATAAACTTGGGAATGTTGCGATAGAAGCGCTGAGAATACTTTATCCCAAAATAGTAATCCAGAAGCTCAACAGAACGAGATTTTGAGGCGGGCTCAATTAACCTCATAATGGCTAAATCCAATAAAAGATGAGGCAGATGGGACAACCCACATTCATCCATACAATTCATAAGAAAATGATATGCAAATAGATGGCTAACTTTTACGCACTCACCTCTTTCTACAACTAAAACCTTCTGTTTTTCTGACGGGAATAAAGATAATTGAGAAGACTGCTCTTCAATCCATTCAAAAGCCTTCTTTCGTAGAATAGTCACTTCAGTCTCGTCTTTTCCACTGCCTATATGCTTGGCAATTATGGACCGATGTCCAACGTACTGAACTACCTGAACAGCAGTAGAGCCAGACTTGGTTTTAACCTTTCTTACCGAATACATACCACAAAAATAGCCGTTAGTGCGGTATTTTCATCATTTTGTATTAGTAAATAATTAGTAATGTGATACTTGTAAAACTGATTTTCCGAAATTGCCAAAAGTGTCAGAAGTCAGGAAA
>DAOSES010000063.1:0-1578 GCA_035363255.1 Caldisericia bacterium
GTGACTGTACGAGTAGCTGCATCCCATTCCACGATAGCTCCGAAAGCTTCGGAGATAAAACGGATGGGGACGAAGGTACGACCTGAACGAATTTCGGGTGGAGCATCCAGCATGACTTTTTTGCCATTCACCAGAGCTTCAGGATTGCCGACTTGCATGATGACGATTTTTTCACCCAGGGTAATGGTCACGGTTTTGGAACTGTTATCCCAGTCCACTTTGGCACCGAAAGCTTCGGTAATGATACGAACGGGGACGAAGGTACGACCACGGGAAATGTAGGGAGGAGCTTCAAGGGCAGGTTGAGCTTCATCGTTGATGGTGACGACGGGGTTGTCGATGGTGAGTTTGAGGGTGATGCGATGGTAGACATAGATTTCACGGGTGGCAGTGCTCTTGTTGCCAGCTTGATCGGTGGATTCCACGGTAATGGTGTTTTTGCCGAGGGTGACAGGGAGGGTGCCACGGAAGATATCGTGGGTGAGGGTGACGGGTTTGCCATTGAGTTTGACTTCAGCATTGGGCTCGGTGCGACCAGTGATGATAGCTTCTTTGACATCCACCAGACGGCCGGGATCATCGATGAAGATGTTGGGGGGCTGGGTATCGAGGGTGGTGGTGACGGAAGCTTTGGCAACTTCGCCTCGGGTATTGCGAGCTTCGACCAGGATGGTATTGAGTCCTTCTTTGAGGGTCACGCTGGCTTTAAAGTTGCCTTTGTCGTCCACGGTGGCAGAGACGTTGCCCTGGAGGCTCACGCTGTTGCCAGGATTGGTATAGCCGGTGACTTCGATCTGGGTTTTGTTGGTGAGGGGAGCTAAAGGATAGACATCGAGGAAGGGTTTGGAGAGATCTTCGATGATGGGGAGTTCTTTGTAGCCGATGACGCGACCTTCTTTGCTGGCATGGACTTTCACTACTCCTTTGCCATTAGCATTGATAGGGAAGACCGCAATACCGGACTTATCGGTTTGCTTGCTGGCGCTGATGCCAGGACCTTCGATTTTGACGGTGGCATTTTCGACAGGAGCCATGGTGCCGACTTCTTTCACACGGACGAGGATTTCATTGCCTTTGTTGATGACAATGGGGCCATCGGAAAGAGCTTCGACATAGAGACCCAGGGCAGCGTCAAATTGGATGAGATTGAGAAGAGTGTAGGTGGAGGTGTTTTTGAGATCGTAGGGGCCGGTGAGGTAGTATTTGTTAGGGTTGTAGAAGCCCAGATGAGCAATGGCTTCGTTGAGACCAGTGGGGGTGAAGTGGAGGGTGGTTTCCATGATCTTGGGATCGTCGATTTGAGTTTTCTTGAGCTGGCCATAGATAGCAGTCTGATGTTGGTTGCCCAGCATGAAGACACGGCTGTTTTCGTGGATGGCTAAATCTCTGGAATCGGCAGGAAGCACCTGGACGATCAGATGATTTTCCACAGAATAGGTAAGGTCATAGTTTTCTTTGTTGAGGAGCTCTTTGCCCAGCTCGATGCGAGATTGAGCATGAAGAACCTTAAATTGGGGAGGAGCAATCACGAGTTCGTTGTCGGGGAAGGCTTCCCAATCGAGGAAGAAGACGCCGTCG
>DAOSES010000064.1:0-1403 GCA_035363255.1 Caldisericia bacterium
GGTTCCTCGCTAAATTGTATGGGTTAACATATTTACACATCATACTATGAATATAATAACTAAAAGCGAATATTGTCAAGCTTTTTAAGGGTGTTTTTTCCTTCCTCTTTTTTATAATGATAGAAAAAAGATTAGGAATACAAGGAGAAAACCATGACGCAGAGTGCAGAAGCTTTATTGTTCCAAGCAGCCTTAGGGATTCAGGAACCTTGGATGATTAAGGAAATCCGATTAATTGAAGCCAACCATGAACTCCATATTACCCTGGATTTTGTGAAAGGTGCTGCCTTTCCCTGTCCTGAATGTGCTCAAGCCTGTAAAGCCTATGATACGAAAGAACGCACTTGGCGTCATTTAAACTTCTTTCAATTTAAAACCTATCTTCATGCCAGGCTTCCTCGGATTCAATGTTCTGAGCATGGTGTTAAAAGCATTACTGCTCCCTGGGCTCGTACCGGCTCAGGTTTCACCTTACTCTTTGAAGCTTTAGCTCTCCTCCTGATGAAAGAAACTACCGTCAAGGGTGCCTCCAGAATCTTAGCAGAAAACGATACCCGATTATGGCGGCTTTTGAAATACTACGTAAACCAAGGGGTGGAATACATCGATTGCTCCGAAGTTAAAAAAATGGCAGTGGATGAAACCTCCTCTAAACGAGGACATATCTATGTTAGTCTCTTTGTGGATCTTGCGAGTCGCAAAGTGCTGCATGCCACCCCTGGAAAAGACGCTGCTACCTTTGGCAGTTTTGAGCAATTCTTAAGAAAACATAAGGGTAATCCTTTTTGTATTCAAGAGATCGTTATGGATATGTCTCCCGCCTTTATCAAAGGAGCTAAAACGCACTTTCCTGGAGCTCACCTTACCTTTGACAAATTTCATCTACAGAAAATCGTTAATGAAGGCGTGGACAAGGTACGTAAAGCAGAGTCCATACATCGAGATGACCTCAAGGGTAGTCGCTATGTATGGCTGAAACGAAAACAAGACCTAAAAACCAAAGAAACTGCTCAACTAGAATCCCTTATGCAAGATCCCTTCTGTGAAACCGCACAAGCCTATCAAATGAAATTAGTCTTTGAGGAGCTATGGAAAGTTCCCCCTGCATTCGCAGAGGTGCACTTATATGAATGGGTTTCCTGGGTGAAACGCAGTACCTTGGAGCCGATGAAACAAGTTGCTGCAACGATAGAACGCCATTGGAGGGGGATTATCCGTTGGTTTGAATCCCAGATCAATAACGGGATTCTTGAAGGTATTAATAGCTTAATCCAAGCTGCAAAGCGTAAAGCTCGAGGATATCGTACGATAGAGAACTTAATTGCGATGATTTATCTTATCGTAGGTAAGATTGATCTTCAACATATTCTGGGAAGGCTACCCACATGAAACAGCGAGGAACC
>DAOSES010000065.1:0-1151 GCA_035363255.1 Caldisericia bacterium
TCATTTAAAAATGTGGATGAAATGTTTCATTCATTTCCTCGTCTAACTTTTCTTTCCGAAAGTTAGTTGGTTTTAGTTTATCCTCACAGGTTAATACGTCAAGTTCTTTTTTCCGTCTTACCTCCCTTAATCGAGTTTGCAGATACTTGATTTTTCTCTTTAATTCAAATGGATTCAAGTATTCATAGGTTTTCATTAAGGCTTCTTTGTCTTGGATACTCACTATAGGGGATTCCAATACTCGTTGAAAAGGTGTTCTTGGGGTATCGTACCGTTTTTTCACTTGGGCTCCTATGCGTAGTTTTTCCTGAAGTTGCATCCCAGGGAGAAAATAATTCGTGAAGAGGCGAAGCTGCTGATAGAGTTCGTTAAGGATCAAGAGCTCTTCCTCGCTATCATAACGGGCATAACCTGCATATTTACGGACAATCGACCAGTTTTTCTGCTCAATATAGCATTGGTCGTTTTTGTAGTTTTTTCGCCCTCGGGTAAAGCTGAGTTGTTCTTGTTCACAATAGCGAAGCATATGATTATTAATAAACTCAGACCCGTTGTCAGAATCAATCCCTTTTAAGGGAAAAGGTAAACGAGCCCGAAGCTCCTGAAAAGCTTTAAATACATGGACTTGTGCCTTGTTTCTTACGCCTTGAGTTTCGGTCCAGCCCGTATGAATATCGGTCATATTCAAGGATAAGCAAAACTCCCCACAACTAAACCCTCCTTCATGTCCCACTAAATCTATTTCTGTAAATCCAGGCTGATGCTCATTCCACTCCGCAAAGGTTCGGATGGGAATCTGATGTTTTAATAAAGAACCAGGCTTGGTATGGGAAATACCTTTCAATTGATACTTCCTGCGCTCTACCCCTAATATTCGTTCGATGGTAGAGCGACTCATATTGAGTAAGAGTGCTTTGATATCTCCATTCAGATTTATAGCTCGATCTTTCCAGTCCGAAGCATGGAGAGTCCAAAATTGCTCCATCTTCTGGAGCTGATAAGGTAACATGGCTTGCAACCTTTGACTACAGGGATAATCAAAGGTTCTCCACAGGAACAAGAGGATACGTTGAACCTCTTCCCCGTAAATCTTGGCTCTTTTTCGTGAAGATCGCTTTCCTGGGTCTGCTTTCAAGATAAATCCACTCCCA